>JAFGDW010000227.1 GCA_016931935.1 Candidatus Zhuqueibacterota bacterium
GGCAACAGTCTCTTGGTATTCAACGAAATTATGTCTGCTGTAACGTCCGGCCTTCGACAAGCTCAGGCCTCGGTTCTGAACATAAATATAGTATCTGAGTTATCTACATAATCATTTTTTCTAATAATATGTGGACATGCGACCACCTGCCGGTAATTCGTGCTCTGATTAAATCAGGATGAAACCTGTACGCTTCCGTGCCGTATCTTGGTACATATAATCGTGATTTAATCTGGAAAATATGATTAAAAACTTGAATAAAACGATACTGAATTTCAGCCTAAAATGAAGGAGTCAATATATGGTTCAGCAAACAGAACGAACACGCGGATTTTTCTGGGGTGGTGTATTAATCTTTTTCGGATTTCTATTGTTACTGGATCAATGGGATATCATTAGTTTTGGAGATTTATGGCCACTTGCAATTATTGCAGTTGGTGTGTGGATGATTTTAAAACCCCATCATACATCACATAAACATCCCGGCTTTTCGCATGGCATGGGCGACCAGCATGTTAATGCCGATACAAGTAAAATTCATTATACCAATAGTATGGGGGATTTAAATGTAACTGCAAACTCCGCCAACTTCACCGGCGGGAACATTCGAACTACTTTCGGAAGCGTTAAAGTGGATTTGTCCGCAATCCGACTTGCAGAAGGCGAACAATTGCTGGAAGTCGGGACAACGTTTGGTGATATCAAAATAACTGCCCCAACCGGCATTCCCCTTATGATTCTGAGTACAAACACTGCCGGTGATATGAAAGTGTTTGAAGAAAAACGCAGCGGTTTTAAACAGGAGGTCGTATTTCAAACGCCTGACTATGATGCGGCTACGACACGCTTGAAAATCGTAACGTCGCAGGTGTTTGGTGATTTGAAAGTGTGGTGATTGTATGTAAGACGGCAGACCTGAGAAGTGAGACGAACGGTAGAAAACTGAATAATGTTACTCTAAAAAAAAAGCAACACCGATGCAATTACTTTAAGCGATGGCATCGGCAAACAAATATATCAAAGCGTGGTTTCAGTGGGAATTTGAAATCACGCTTTTTATTTAAGACCATTTCTAATATGAATGACCAGTTGAACCACGAGCCTTTGACTCGCTCAGGCTGAAGCTCCATCTTCACAGTGAGCCCTTCGGCTAACTCAGGATAGACTCCGTCGAACTGTGATAACTTTATCATTTTCGGGCCGCATCAATTTTCAACTGGTTATTCATATTTCTAATCGACTGGTCCCAGTTTAATCGGCTCGAAATTCATAAAATCAGCATGATGTACAATTACAGCTTCGGGACAGCGATAGCCACCGTCGCCTTCCATGGCGTGAACGGCGATCATATGTACTACTTCGTCTGGCAGGCCGTGTTTCATCGCCAAACCGGCGCCACTGAATGGATGACGCAATAATTTCCCGCAGCGACTTTTCACAACGCCGGATGCGGTTTTCTCATACTCGAGAATTTTTCCCACATCATGGAGTAATCCGCCACAGACTAACAGGTCATAATCAATTTTATACGCTCCGCAATTGTGCTGCTCCAATATTTTTGCCGCTTCCAACGATACCCGTGTTACGCTTCGGGTGTGGGCAACAATATTTACCGTACAATTGGGGATTAACAGTGTAAACGGAATATGCTCCAAATCTTCCACTGTCCAACCACCGCGCTGGATAGCTTCTTCCCAAACGGAAAGCGCTTTATCGCGCAAGGATTCATCGTGAATTAATTCAAATTCAGGAAATATATTAAATAATTTATCTCTCATACAATATCTCCAATGCAAAAATTAAATTGCGCACCACAGGTTCATTGTAATTTATCCAACAAAAGTGTGAGTAAATATAGTTCAAAATTAGTTGAATTGCAACTGATATAAAATGTGTCTTGATTCTTTATTTTTTGTTTGCTATTTTAACAACAATTAAACAAAGGAGTTGCATGTGCAGGCTGGTCACTGGTATTCTGTTCTTCCTCCACTCATTGCTATTTTTCTTGCTATTCGTACACGGCAAGTCTATCCGTCGTTGTTCATTGGTATCTGGCTCGGCTGGACGGCGTTAACCGGCTGGAATCCATTGCTGGGATTACGCGCAGCGCTGGATGCTATCATCGATGTGTTTCAAGATGCCGGGAACACCCGCGTTATTCTGTTCAGCATGATGGTTGGCGCAATGATCATGTTCACGCAACGCTCGGGCGGCGTTACCGGTTTTATTCAATGGATGAGTGAACGGGGATTTGTACGAAACCGGACGGGTGCAAGTTTGCTGGTATGGATTATTGGAATTATCTTGTTTATTGAAAGCAATCTGATTGCATTGGTTATCGGCGCCATTGGCCGTCCCTTATTTGATCGGTTCTACGTGCCACGGGAAAAATTAGCCTACATTGCCGACTCCACCGCTGCTCCGGTATGTGTCATGATTCCGTTCAACGGTTGGGGCGCGGTGCTCACCGGGTTGTTAGTAGCTCAAAATGTGGATAATGCATTTTTCGTGGTCTTGAAAGCTGTCACAACGAACTTCTATGCAATTTTCACCATTGGGATGGTGCTGTTTTTTATTCTCACCAGACTTGATTTTGGCCCGATGGCGAAAGCTGAAAAACGCGCCCGAACCACTCAGAAAGTCACGCGGGATAATGCCCAGCTTCTCGTCTCCGATGATACATTGGCATTGCCTCCTAAAGACGGAATTCAACCTCGCGCCATCAATTTAATCATCCCGTTGGCGGCGATGGTAATTATGGTGCCGCTTGGCTTGCTTATTACAGGAAGTGGTAATATAGAACACGGCTCCGGTTCCACGGCGGTATTTTGGGCTGTACTGACCGGCCTGGGGACTGCAGCGTTGCTTTATCGCATTCAACGAATTATGGATTTTAAAGAAACGCTTGATTTGTTCATCAAAGGCATGGGCGGTTTAATACCGATGGGCTTGTTAATGGTGTTCGCATTTGCCCTTGGCGCCACCTGTAAAGCGCTGCATACCGGACCGTATGTTTCCACACTGGCCGCGGCTACAATTCATCCCAAACTGGTTGTGCCGTTGGTGTTTGGTATTTCCTGTTTCATATCGTTTGCCACCGGAACATCGTGGGGCACGTTCGCCATCATGATTCCCATTGCGGTACCATTGGCCCAGCATCTCGATCTGAGTCTTCCGCTTATGGTAAGCGCCGTTATGGGTGGCGGCGTATTTGGCGACCATTGCTCACCGATATCCGATACGACAATCATATCATCGATGGCCACCGCTTGCGACCCGATCGACCATGTGGATACGCAGTTGCCATACGCAATTGTAGCTGCAACGGGAGCGCTGATTTTGTATGGTTTGCTAAGTTAACGGTATTTCATAAAAATTGTATTGGAAATTGGTGTCGATTGTTGTAAATTAGTACCTTACAAATTGTCAATTTCATGTATTTTTACACGAATCTGACGATAAAAATAGAAATATCCCATCAACAATGTGAATCAACAATGATAAACGGGAACTATATAAAATGACGGAGCATACTATTCAGTTATTTCAAAAAATCAAAGCAGCGCAACAAGGCCATCTATTGCGTTTCGTTGAAATTTTAAATCCGGAACAAAAGGATAAATTTATCCAGCAATTGTCGACCATTAATTTTCAACAGGTCAACGAACTGGCGCAAAAATACATTCTTTCTCCTGAAAAGAAACAATTGGATTATCATCTGGCTCCGGTCGATGTCATTCCAATTCCACAAGCCGATGTCCAAAAGCAAGCTGCGAAATCAGCGAAAGTCATTGGGGAAAAAATGCTTCGCGATGGTAAAGTTGCTGCGTTGCTCGTTGCCGGAGGGCAGGGTTCCCGACTCGGATTTGTTGGCCCCAAAGGCAAATACAAAACCGGGCCGGTCAGTGATAAAACGCTATTTGAACTTCACGCTGATAAATTAAAGGCCCTGGAAAAACGTTACGGCCAGCCAATTCTCTGGATGATAATGACCAGCGAATCAAATCATGATGAGACTGTTGATTATTTCGAGACACACAATTATCTCGGCCTCTCGAAGGAACATGTGTTCTTTTTCAAACAGGGCATGATACCCGCTCTCAATGAAGATGGTAAAATTTTAATGGATGCAATCGATCATGTATTCACCAATCCAAACGGACATGGAGGTACCTTATTTGCCCTGCGCGACAGTGGTTTGCTAGATTTATTAAAAAAACGGGGAATTGAAGAAATTTTTTATTTTCAAGTAGATAATGTACTGATCCGGATTTGTGATCCTTACTTTATAGGCTATCATGTTCAGGCACACGCTGAAATGTCGGCAAAAATTGTCAGGAAGCGCGATCCGTTTGAAAAAGTTGGGATCATTGGCATGTTAAATGGAAAAGTGGCGGTCATCGAGTATAGCGATATGCCCGAGGATGTACTTATGGAAAAGAATCCCGACGGATCATTGACATACGATGCCGGTAGTGTGGCAATTCATATGTTTCAACGTAAATTTCTCGAACGTCTGACTTCATCCGATTTGGGATTACCATATCATGTTGCTCATAAAAAGATACCACATGTTGACAGCAATGGCAAACGAATTGAGCCAACATCTCCCAACGGTTATAAGCTCGAAATGTTTGTATTCGATGCTTTTCCTCTTTCCAATGGCACAATTATCATGGAAGTCGAACGCAGCGATGAATTTTCACCCATTAAAAATAAATCCGGTGAAGATTCGCTGGCGCCTGCCCAACAGGATTTAATGAATTATCACGCCCGGATGCTGCAACAGGCAGGTATTCATGTGCCATTTGATAGTGAAGGGAATGTTGCTGGTACAGTGGAAATTAGCCCGCTGTTTGCTATGGATGCGGATGAATTACGTCAAAAATTACCACCTGGATTCAATTTCAAATCACCTCTGTATCTGGAATAGCCTATGATTGAAACGATCAAGCAATCGATTAAAGAATTGCAGTTCCTGCAAACGGTCGCCGGTGACCTGGTGGCGCAGGTCATTCTGTTTCTCCCCAAACTTATTGCCAGTTTTGTGGTCCTTGTTCTATTCTGGGTCATTTATCGAATTCTAAAATTTGTTTCAACCCGCTGGCTCAAACGCTCGGATATTTCTGACAGCCTGATTAATCTGATCACGAAAATAATTAAATTTTCCTGCTTGAGTCTGGCGTTGGTGCTGGTTGCCGATCAGCTTGGTATTAAAATTATCGCGCTAATTTCCACACTTGGCGTGGCCGGTATTGCGCTGGGTTTGGCTGCGCAGCAGACGCTGGCCAATTTTATTTCCGGTATCATTATCCTGGTCAGCAAGCCGTTTAAGGAAAAAGACTATGTCGAACTGGAAGGCGAATTTGGCATGGTAAAGCAAATTACGCTTCGTTCTACAACTTTGATGACCCTGGATAATTTGCTGGTAGATATTCCCAATCAGAAAATTATTGAATCAAAAATTATTAATCACACCCATACAAAAACTATCCGCCTGCGGATTGCCGTGGGCATTGCTTACAAAGAACACATTCCGGACGCGCAGCAGGTGTTACTTGATGTCGTGAAAGATGATACTCGTTTCTTGCCAAAACCCGCCCCGGAAGTGGTTGTTACAAAAATCGCCGATTCCAGCATTAATCTTGAATTGCTTGTATGGATAAAAGATTCGCGCCAGGAAGTACCAATCACTTACGATTTACGTAAAAAGGTAAAAATGGCGCTTGATGGTGCTCATATCGAAATTCCATTTCCGCATCGCCAATTGTTTATCGATAAAATCAATACGGACAGTTTGAAAGAATTAGTACATGGCAATACCAAACAACGCTGAACCCAAAAAGAAATCGTGGCGCAAGCGACTGCTGCGATTTTTCCTGTGGTCAACCGGCTTGTTTCTGCTTCTCATCGTTGGAACCTACATCTTCATCCGGATTCAGTATCCACCGGAAAAAATTCGTCAACTTGTGGCCGACAATGCCAGCAAAGCGCTGAACAACCGACATGTATCCATTTCCGATGCAAAATTAAATGTATTGGAAGGATTTGTGTTTGATGGCATCACTGTGTACCAATATCCGCTTGGCGATCCGGCGTTTTCTGATACATCAATTTTATTATCCGTTGATCGGGCTGTCCTGAAGTACAAGCTCTCATCGCTGCTTCGGCGTAAGCTAGAAATAAATGAAGTTACAATCAATCGGCCCACGATATCATTTTCGGTTCTCCAAAATCAGAAAACGAGTATTGATGATTTACTGGCGCCATCGGATACAAGCCATGCCGTCACTGCAACACCAGCGGAATCCGACACAACGATTGCTGCATTTTCGCTTCCGGTTGCCTTTGAACTCGATAAATTCGATTTTCGCGATTTTACCGCAACCCTGAAATTGGTCTCCGATGACACCGAACTCCGCGCCACGTTACGCAATTTCTCAATTTTGATTGATGATCTGTATATTCCC
The DNA here is from genome assembly GCA_016931935.1 of Candidatus Zhuqueibacterota bacterium. Classification (GTDB taxonomy): domain Bacteria; phylum Zhuqueibacterota; class Zhuqueibacteria; order Thermofontimicrobiales; family Thiofontviventaceae; genus Thiofontivivens. The sequence continues at coordinate 6,471 of JAFGDW010000227.1, forward strand.
AAAGGCTCACTGGATGCCATCCGGAAGCAGGCACGGGCAAATCTGCGAATTCTGACACCATCGTCATCCTGGAATGCCTGGTTGCGCAGCCCGGCATTAACCTATCCGATGAAGTTCGATACAAAGTTTGAAATAGATATCGGAATCAAAGCGAATGGCTTTTCAGATGTTGGTGTTCATGGAAATATTCAAATCGGACAGGTGACCCTGACTGAAATGCAGCCACGGCCAATCACGTATAAGCTTCCGGCTCAACAATTAGCGGCAATTGAAACTGACGTGCATCTGGATGGCGATGCCGGCAAACTCAATATTGGGCGATTTTTTACTTCCATTATTGACCAGCCGGTGCTGACGGTGACCGGTACAGTAGACAGTATCTTCACTACACCAGAGTGTGCGCTTCAATTAAAAGATAGCCGGATTGATATAAAACAAATATTGAATGCAACACGTGCAATGCTTCCGTCTGATTACCGGCATATTGTAGAAGGAATTGATGCCCGGGGAATTTTATCCATTCATGATACCGCAATTCAGGGGCAGCCGCTCAGCAGCGATTCCAGCAATGGCATCCATTTCCGGACAGGAATGACTTTAACAAATTTACATGCCGTTTACGATGTTGCGCCAAAAACTGAAATTGATAGTCTGACTGTGGATGTAACTACTTCCGGGACATTTTATGGCGGGGGATTGACCCATCTACGCATTGCCGGACAAATCGGGCTCAATGATCTGACCATTGCCTTAACTGACACGACAGAACTTGCCCTGCACAAATTTCAATTAACGTTAAGCGCCGCACTTTCGGATTCGTTCATCCCCGAACGGTTAAACCTGACCGCTTCAATCGAGCGCCTGTTTGATGGCTCATTTTCAATGGATGCAACATTTGCATCGACCGAAGCATTGGAACATTATAAAGCAAAGGGTAACATTCAACTTAATAATCTGGTATTGCAGCAACTACCGGGACGACCGTTGGAAGGTCGCGTCAGCAGCCGAATAATGCTATCATCCAATTCTCTGGATGACATCGGCGCCCGATTCATCATTAATACCGATTCATTAACAGTTCCATCAGCCGCACCACCACTGACCATTGCGCCGCTCCAATCAAAAGGCAACCTGCTCATCGGCACAAACAACCAATTCACTGCATTCAATTTGAAATCACTTTCTCTGAATGTCAATGATTTCATGCAACTCGCCACGCACGGAAATTTTGAAAACAGCAAAATTCCTTCGTTTAATATGATACTCGATTCGGCACGCTTGTCACATGAACATGCATTTGCGTTTCTGCCGAAATCACTTAAAGCCGGGATAGAACACGTTTATGTAGGTGGAAAAACGGTTATCACTGCCAGTGGAAAAGGGACGCTTCCACCCGGTCAGAACCCGGTGATCGAAGCAAACGTTGACGGTCATATGGAAATCAATGCATCCGATCCGACGCAGGGGATTCATTTGCATGAAAGTTCAATTGAATTTCACGCTGCTTCGGATTTAACATCGGCATCCGCGACTGTTGAAGCACGTCTTGGTTCGTTATCACCAGGCCCGATTCGCCGTGATCCGATACGCAACACATCATTGATTGCTCACCTGCGCCTGCCAACTTTTGAACAGATAAAACTTGATTCTCTCATTGTAAGAGTCCCAGATATTGGCACGACGATCAACGCGACCAGCACGATCGATCACTTAAGCACTCAACCGGTTGCCACATCCGATGTGTCATTATCCATTCAGGCTCCCGACAAATTGATGTTAGTTAATGATATTTCTATTTTGGGCAGCGTTCGTGGTAACATCGAGCTTAATTTTAATTCGCCGATCGCCGCAGTATCCGGCATACTGGAATTTAAAAATCTGAATCTATGGCTGAATGACGAGATTGATGTTAAGGGTTTCAATGGCCAAATTCCGTTTTCACAGCAAGTCGATATTGAACGCAAGGAACTTGTGAAACCGACGCAATTATTCACAAGCCGGCGGTCCACTACCTGGGACGCAATCAATTATGGCCTTTTCCGACCGTATTATCAGGATATTTCCACGACTTCGGGTTCCATACAAGTCGAGCAGGTACGCATGTTGACGAATACACTTTCGGATATTGCGATGGATATTTCATTGGGGAATGGTCAGCTTTATATTCCGCATATCAGTCTTTTTATCTTTGATGGCAACATGACCGGATATGTGGATATTGATCTTGGTTCAGGAAAGCTGGATGAAATTGAGTACTTCGTAAAGGCCGATATGACGCAACTAAATTCGGCAGAAATTGTACCTCAGGCACATTTACCCAAAAAAGATTCTGAATTGAATCTAAATTTTCAAATAGCTGGAAAAGGACTAAATATTGATAATCCTACTGATCTTCAATATGGAGCATCGCTTTACATTACCAAAATTGGTAGTAAATTTACGGATAATGCACTCCGGTCTCTCGACCCGCAGGGATCAGATAAAAGTATTCAGAGCGTTTTACGATTTTTGAATTGGGGGTACAAGCCCCGTCTTATCACGGTCGAAGTAAAACACGGCAATATTTATCCAACAATACATTTGGTCAGGGGAAGTTTAAAAGCATACTTAATACCAATAAAAATTCGTGGGAATAAAATTGAAATGGCACGTATCCCGATTGAATTTTTCCTGCAATCACAACTTTCATCACGCAAATGAGGAATAAAAAATGCCGCCACCTCAAAATACGTTTTCAACATTAAAATCACTCGTGCTATTCCATCAAGATATGCGTCCACTGATGACCGCGCAGGATGTGTATAAAATGTTGTATCAGAGTGTATTCGGAATTGGTCACATTTTGAACAATCCGCAGCATGCGCGTCACTATCTGGAAGATGAAGTAGACGCCTTATCCATCGATCCAGCGGATGATCTGTTAATCGAACCTATTTCTCACACGACAACAATGGTACGAGTTAATTTGCGTCCATTTGATTTAATGCTCGGAGATTATGACAAATTTTTCGACGTGATGATTGAATCAGCGCTAAAAACCACGGGTTCAATTGCGGAGTTTTGTGTGCTGTGGGATTCTTATGTGGAGTTGGTAAAATCAGGACACTTGCTTTTCAACTTGCCGGAACTGGCTGCTCTCCACATTGATGTGAAGCAAGCAGCCTATCCTGTGATGCATCATTCCCCGATCTATCGTCGCCATTACAGCCCGGCATATCGGGTAGTAAAAAAAGAGATATTTGAAACTGCATTTTTAATGACACTCTAGCGAACTTTATTTTCGCCATCTAATCGTCAATCCATTCCAATATTTTTTGTCGATATTCATCCACCATTTGCTGTGCCTTCGCCGGGATTTCGGCTTCGGCATTAACATGTACAAACGGGCGTTCTGTATCGGGTAACGTCAGAACCCAATCTGTGCCATCAAAAACTTTTACGCCGTCAATGAGTTGCCGGTCTTTACCTTCGGTGTATTCCATTAACCGGCGCATCACTTTGCCTTTTTGTTCCCAGGGGCATGGCACATTTACTTTTGCCATATGTAATACCGGTACCATATCATTCAATTCCCCGAGGTGAATACTTTTTCGTGACATTAACTCTAAAATTTTGGCCATGGTAAACATGCCATCGAACGCCAGTAAAAACTCTGTGAAGATAAATCCGCCTTTTGTATCGCCGGCATATTGAACACCTTTGGAAAAATAGGCATCCACAATCATTCGGGCATCGTTGCGGGTACGCACAATTTCCACACCGTGTTGAATAGCGATACGATCCACAAGTGATGATGCATTTATAGGCACAGCAATTTTACGCGGGCAATTGGCTTCTACCAGTAGTTTGGTAATTATTGCCAAGAGGCGATCGCTATCAATGAAACGTCCTTTTTCATCAACGACAAATATTTTTTCAGCGCAGGTATCAACCAGAAATCCAATATCAGCCTGCAGCGAATTTACAATTTTTGATAACTGTTGGAGTTGTTTATCAAATGCAGTCTTGTTTTTGGTGAGTTTGCGTGAATCGAGGAACGCATTTACAGAGATGACTTCACAATCAAGCACCCCAAGAATTTTCGGCAAAATCAGTGCAGCCGCGCCGAACGAATAGTCAATAACAACCCGGTATTTCGCTTGTTCGATTGCCCGGGCATCCAGATGGGAAATTAAATCTTCACAATATGTTTCCTTTACATGAGCCGGATAATGCACGTGACCAACCTGATTGAATGACGCTCTACGGAAATCTTCACGGAAGAACATGCGTTCAATTGATTTTGTTTTACTGGTCGGCAAATCCCGCCCATCATCATCGAAAAACAAAATATCGATTAATTTGGGATCGAATGGTGATTTACGAACATATGTACCGCCACGTTCGGGACCGGAACGAAGTTGATATCGTCCTACCGGGATTGGTACTACCTGCAAATCGCGCACATTCAAGCCAGCCGCCATAAAACCGCTTTTTAACGCATTGGTAACCATTTCAGATGCCTCGGATGGATCCCGACCGCAAAGTACGCTGCTTCCCATCCCCAAATATGCACCGTATGCGCCGGCTAATTTTGCCACAAATTCAGGTGAGACTTCCGAATTCACGATTCCGGTAATTCGATTGTTTGCAAAAATATCGTGATACCAGCGATCTCCCCAAATCACACTCGACGTGACCACGGATGCATCATCAATAATTTTATCCGGCCACACTTTAATATTGGATTTAATCCGCGCGTTTTTCCCGACCGAGCAATTTTCACTAATGAAGACATTTTCAAGTACAAATACCTGATCTGCCAGGCGGGAACCTTTGGCAACTGTATCTCTGTTGAGATGAACATCTTTACCGGCAATTACATCATCCCACAAGATTGAATCATATAGAACACTTTCTTCTTCAATCGAACAGTTATTTCCAATAATTGAATTGGTTATTCGCGTCCCTTTTTTAATAGTTGTATTATGGCCAACAATTGCAGCCCCTTCAAACTGTACGCCCGATTCGAGCTTACAATTGTCACCTATCCATACATGATCCTGAATTTGGTGACCCGCAATTTCAACTTTAATTGCACCATTCAGGCAATCAAGATTAGCGTTCTGATATTCGTTTAAATCGCCCACATCTTTCCAGTATCCTTCAGCGACATGACCTAACAAATTTTTCTGGTCCGCCAGCAATTTAGGAAATAAATCTTTGCTAAAATCAAACACAGTACGATCGGGAATATACTCAAAAACGTTGGGTTCCAAAATGTACATACCGGTATTTATTGTATCACTAAATATTTGTCCCCACGTTGGTTTCTCAAGAAATCGTGTAATTCGTCCGCTATCACTTGTCATAACAACTCCATACGCTAGCGGGTTCTGCACGCGCGTCAAAATTAAAGTTGCCAGACCTTGTTTTTCCTGATGCTCCAGAATAGCTTTTGTTAAATCGATGTCTGTTAAAACATCACCTGAAATAACAACAAATCGATCATCAATCATCGAAGCAGCTTTTCTGACCGCACCGGCTGTTCCGTAATCTTCATCCGCATGAATATATCGCATATTTACTTTAAATCGCGATCCATCACCAAAATAGTTAGTGATTACCTCCGGTTGGTGATGTAATAATGAGATTATTTCATTAATTCCATGAGAGCGAAGTAAATTAACTACATGCTCCATGATAGGACGATTTGCTATCGGTACCATGGGTTTTGGTATGTTGCAAGTCAGTGGCTTTAAGCGCGTACCAAATCCGCCAGCCATAATAATCCCTGTCATTAAATGACTCCTCCTTTGTTCCACACATTCACATCATCATTGATCACTGCGCATACACGTCGTGTTAAGGATTAATTATTTTAAAAGCTACACAATCTGTCCGATTAGTCAATAAGAATCTATATTGATAGGTGGTTGTGTAAGATTGAAAATTGTGATTATCCCCCAAAGTATTTAATAGTTTAAAGAATTTAAACCATAGGTGAACATGTCATAACAAATAAAGCGTTCAAAAAGCGATACACCTATCAGCAAAAACAAAACGTATATTAGTAATGAAAATATTAATTTAAGTCAAGTTATATTTTATTAATGATTGTGTTGATTTATTTGTATCTCTTCAAAAAATGCGGAAATCTTAGCCCTGTTGTTCATGCTTCAACTCCGCTCAGCATGGAGCTACACTGGTACTTCACACTGAGCCATTCGTCAAGCTCAAGATATACTCCGTAGAAGTATGAAAGTCTGCAATCTTGCTATAACTATTCTCAATTATCGAGCGGATATATTTCTTTTCTTTCTTAATAGAAATATTAAAAATACGAAGATGTCAACAATCTTCTTTATTTTAATGCAACCTAAAAGACTAAAAAATCATCACATGTAATCTAATGGAAAATAAAAAGCCCCCAGCACACGCCAGGGGCTTCGGAGGGAGGAAAAAATGAGATGTTATAAAAATCTATAACCAGTTCCATGAATCGTTTCGATGTATTGAGACGGGTATTTGTATTCGCCCAATTTTTCACGCAAGCGTTTGATGTGAACATCAACAGTGCGATTAGTCACATATACTTTGCGTCCCCACACTTTCTCCAAAATCTCCTTGCGTGAAAACACGTTTTCGCGCCGGGAAGCCAGCAGGTAAAGAAGTTTGAATTGAATGTACGTTAAATCAATCGGTTTTCCGCCTTTTTTCACCTTATGTTCGTCAAGATCAATTTCAATGTCCTTGACTTTGATCTTTTTCGATTCATTTTTCTCGATGCGACGAATAATGGCGCGAATGCGTGCTGTAAATTCTTTCCGGCCAAACGGGCGGGTAATAAAATCATCGGCACCACTTTCAAAACCACGTACAATTGATTCTTCATCTTCTTTGGAAGAGACCATAATCACGACTGAACGCCGGGCTTCGTAGTCGTCTTTTAATTTACGACATACTTCCCAACCTTCTTGTTCCAACGAATCCAAGTCCAACATTACAATTTCGGGCTTTTCATTCACTGTTAAATCATACACATTGTCGGAATCTTCTACAGAAATTACATTGTAGCCTTCTTCCTCTAATACCTTCGAAATGGAGCTAGGGCTTCCATTTTGCTGTTCGACGATGAGTACTTTTCCCTTATCCATTTTCTATCCTCTTTAGTTTATATATTAGGGGGTTAATTGAATTATCCATCTCGAAATGATGTCCATCGCATCGAGAAAGTTGCAGTGCTATCTTTTCGCAAGCCCTTCACCCCAACCATCAACGTCACAAGATTTGGTGTTCTCTCCATCCCGATGCGAGGATCAGTCATACATTCATGTTAAGAACTTAAACATTAACCATCAAAGGACAATCTGTCCAACTGCAACTTTTATGCCAATACTGTAAAATTGATAAAATTCCAGTCATGGGGATTAGTATTTAAATTCTGTTAGGCGATCTCGCATGCTTTAACTTCCAATTTTTTATGATGTTTTACACTATCTTGCTATATTACAATTGTGGCAAAATCGAAAAATGGCTGAAATTAATACAGTACAATGACAATTATGACAAATCAATCATAATATTGTCTGTACGGAAATTAACCATCAGATTTTTAATAGTTTCCGGTTCATTTTGAAACATTTTACTATTGAGTCGTGGAGTGTAAAGTTATCGCTAACTATATTATAACAAAGAACTAAAACTATTTTGTTACAGAGATTAAACAATACTGTATTTAAAAGTTACCAATTTGAAATATCCTGAGAAATATTAATTTATCGCATTTCCGTAACATATGTTACATTATGATACAAAGTTAACTTGACTTCTGTTTCAGTTTGAAAAGGTGAGTGAATATTACCAACTGGACAATTATTTATCACTGTTACTAATGTGTTACATTCTTCTGGTCAATATCGTGACATGCATCACAATCTTTACATTTTTTTTAAGTTGGGACATTAATTTTTTTAAATAATTATTCGCATACACGTGCCTTCACCGATTCGTGTATCCTTTAAAACAAGCTTCCCACCATGATATTCTTCAATGATACGCTTCGATAAATTAAGCCCCAGTCCCCAACCTCGTTTCTTTGTGCTGAATCCCGGTCGAAATATCAGACGCCTGTTTTGCGTGAGAATACCTTTGCCATTATCTTTCACATCAATATAAATGCGCTTAGCGCGATCGTTCATGCGATCCACGGACAAATCGATAATTCCTTTCTCTTTTTCAATCGAATCGAGTGCATTTTTAATCAGATTCTCAATAACCCATTCAAATAAATCCCTGTTAATCATCCGGTCGGGTACTTCGTCATATCTTTCATTGATAGAAATCTGCTTTCCCATATGAGGCAACCGGCGGCGAAAATATTCAGCCACATCATGGATTATGGGAATAACACTCTGCCTTTTTAATTCAGTTTGTGAACCGATTTGTGAAAACCGCGTGGTTACCTTGTATAACCTGCCAATGTCATTTTCCATTTCCGGAATCGTTTGAATAACATGATCCTCCGACATGTCCGATTTCATGAGCTCAATCCACCCCATTAATGATGATAAGGGCGTGCCAAGCTGATGTGCTGTTTCTTTCGCCATGCCTACCCAAATAAACTGCTGTTCGCTTTTTTTAATACTTCGGAAACCCAGAAATGAAATCAGCACAAATAAGCCAACAATTATTATTTCCACATACGGAAACCAAATTAAACGGGTTATCAGCTTTGAATCGCCATAATAAAGGTAGCCCAAAATTTCATCGCCGGATTCCGAATACGGATTCAACAGCGGAATCGGCGCCATTTCCTGTTCGAGACGAACCATAATTCGCCGAACACGTTCGATTGTCTCCGGAGATCGATCATCGGGATCGATACCAATGCCTTCCCAATAATTCGGATTTTTATCTTTATCCGTGTTAATAATCGGGAAATTCGATTTACGAACAATCTGCTCGAAAATGAAATTCAAATTCTCAACATTTTCTTCAGCAATTGCCCGGGAATAAATATTGGCGTAAAACTCCAAAATGGATCGTGACTGTGCCCGGAGTTTCATCACAATGGACTGCGAATACAACATCATAAAGATGATAAGACACACACCAATAAAGAAGATAGTTGTTTTAAACCGTCCCGATAAACGATATAGTACGCGATGCATGGCAGCTCCTTAGCTAGGTTTCACCAATATAGCACCTTCATGCCATGAAAAGCAAGCAAAAACTCAGAATGCCTTCAATACAATTCGCTTGACTTTTTCTGGATAAATGATTATTGTTGTAGGTCATGAAAAAAATGCTATGCATCAGCTATTACTGGCCGCCAGCCGGAGGACCAGGCGCGCAACGGATTGTTAAGTTTGCAAAATATCTACCTGATTTTGGCTGGCAACCGATCGTATTAACCGTTAAAAATGGTGAATTTCCATATATTGATGAGTCGTTGGCTAACGATACAGAAACAGCCAAGGTAATTCGAACATATAGCATCGAGCCATTTCAATTCTATAAAAAAATGACTGGACGCAAATCATCTGAAACATTGCCGGTTGGGTTGTTGACTGTTAAATCACAGAAACCGACGGAACGAATCGCCGGATGGATGCGTAGCAATTTATTCGTACCTGATGCACGTGTGGGCTGGATTCCGTTTGCAGTACGAAAAGGACTTTCAATTATCCGCCGTGAAAACATTGATGCCATTTTCACGTCGTCTCCGCCGCATTCGCTTCAATTAGCAGGCTTATGGCTGAAAAAATTAACCGGACTTCCGTGGATTGTCGACTTTCGTGATCCGTGGACGGACATTCGCTATTACCAATTTTCAAATCGGTTAAGGTTTGCAAAAAAACTGGATGCGTATTATGAACGGCAGGTTTTGCAATCAGCCGATCATATTTTGACGGTCAGCGCCGATCTTGTTCACAAATTTCAGCAAAAAGTCCGGCACGTTTCAAGTGACAGAATTCATGTGATGCCCAACGGATTTGATGTATCCGATTTTCAGCATACAGTTTCAGTTGGTTCTGAAAAATTTACAATCCTGCATAGCGGAAATATTCTGGCACATCAAAATCCGACAGTATTATGGAAGGCACTGCAGCATTACATTGCAGAGCAACCTACGTTTGCAGATCAACTGGAAATTCGCTTTATTGGACGAGTTCATCCGGCGATTGTTCAATCGATTCATGAATATGGATTAACCAATTATACGAATGTTCACGGATTTATTCCGCATTCGGAGATCATCAGGGAGATGATGGCAGCGACCATATTGTTGATGGTTGTTCCACAAACCAAATCGAACCTGGGCATTGTCACAGGTAAATTATTTGAGTACATTGGTAGTGGTCGGCCAATTTTGGCTATTGGTCCGACAAATGGAGATGCTGCCATCATTCTGAAACCGTTCCCAAACAGCATGGTATGTGATTATTATGATACGGAGTCATGCGTTTCATTCATAAAACAAATTTATGGGGATTTTCAACGAGGTGAAGTATTGGAATCTCCGACCGAGCTACGAGCGCCTTATTCTCGGGTCGAATTAACCTGGAAGCTGGCAACAATATTGGATAACGCTATTCATTAATTTCATTATGCCCGGAAAAATTCAAAAAACCATTTTTATGGCACGCAAATTTCATAAAGACATCACCCGCGATCGGCAAATTTATGAACTGGCCACGGATATCCATTCACCGGAACTTGGTGATTACTATTTCCTGATGACCGAAGCCCAAATGTTAGCTGGACATAGTCAGCAATACCATTTTGATGAACAGGGAATTCCAATCATTCCAACGTATATCGATGTCTCCGAACAGCGCATGCTTTATTACCCGATTTCAATCGGTCAATATGGCCTGGCAATTTGGAATACGTATTTGAAAACGAAACAGGAACACGATCGAAACCGATTTTTGAAGATTGCCGACTGGTTTATGGCGAATGCAATTAGTGATGACAAACTTGGCGCCTATTGGCTGACTGATGTTGACAAACCAGCGTACAATATCAAACGCCCATGGAAATCATCGTTTTCACAGGCGCGAGCAATTAACGTACTAATGCGCGCTTATCAAATTACTCAAAAAAACAATTATAAAACAATGGCGGAGCTGGCCATCGAGCCGTTTTTCATCCCGGTGGTTGATGGCGGCGTTACAACCTTTACAGAGAATGGCCCATTTTTCGAAGAATATCCGGCATCCGTTCCTGTGCTGGTGTTGAATGGGCATATTTTTTCGATCTGTGGTGTGTATGATTACATCCGTACCCATCCTGATGATCAACGCGTCCGTTCGCTGTATAATGATAGTGTACAATCACTCAGTTGCCTGATCGATCGCTTCGATATGGGATTCTGGAGTAAGTATTCGTTGTGCGAGGCCAATTTTCATCCGTCGGTTGATCCGTCAACGATAGGTTATCACTGTCTGCATATCGTCCAACTGGATTTAATGTACGCGTTAACAAATCAGGCTATTTTTAAAGGAACTGCGGACCGTTGGCAAAAATATCTGAAAACGACCAATATTTTAAAAATGTATTTCATTAAATATCGTGCATTGAAAAAAATGAACAGAATTTAGAGAATAGTAAATAGTGAACAGGGAACAGTGAATTGCGTGTTGAGTAATTGATTTCATTCGGTAATATGCATAGCTGACTACCGATTTTTGGAATAAAATTGTAAATTATAAAAATTGATGTTATCATGAATAAACGACCCATTTTTTTATTAGGTGCTCACAAATCCGGAACAAGTTTGTTACGGAGCTTGTTCGATGGCCATAGCCAATTATTTGCATTACCATTGGAAACGCATTTTTTTGAAAATATGCATTACTGGGTGGATTACGAATACAGACGGCAACGCCCGGCTTCACTAAATCGGGATGAAATTATTGAATCGTTCTGCAAATGGATTCATCACAGCAATTCGTCTTCGGATAAATATGCAGATTCCGTCGCCGAAGGGATATTTGATGAGGCCAAATTCCGCAACCACTTTTCCACCATAAAGACAGATGATAATGATACGAATCGCATGGGTATCTATTTCGAAGCCATATATAATGCGGTATATGGACATGTTCCCTTGCCTACAATTCGGATGGTGGAAAAATCAATCGAGCACGCTGAATTTGCCATGAACATCCAGGTATTGTTCCCGGAGGCAAAATTTATTCATATCATTCGAAATCCGTATGCTAATATTGTCGCACTGCGTCGATTCAAATGCTTTTCGGATGGATTCCCACTCATGCCACGAATTCTGGACTCGCTTTATAACAGCTATTATTATCTGTACAAAAATTCCCGGTTTCTTAAAAATTACTATGTAATTCGTTATGAAGATCTGGTGACCAACCCGAAAAAAAGTCTGGAACACATCTGTCAATTTCTCGATATTCCGTTTGAAGACAAGCTGCTTGTACCAACATATCTGGGAAAAGCCTGGGGTGGAAATAGTACCACTGGCAAAGTCTTCACTGGCATCGATGCGTCCAATCTCGACAAATGGCGAACAACCATTTATCCATTCGAAATATTCTATGTGAACAAACTGTTTCCGTTTATTTTTACCGATTATAATTATGAATCCGTAACCGGCCACGGTTCATCCTGGAAACGGGCTAAAGGTGAAAACCTGGTACGCTACCTGTATAACCGACTCTACCGATTTTATATCTGATATGCTTAAGGAAACCCGACAACTTATCAGCACATCTGCGACGTACAGCGTGGGCAACATCATGGTAAAATTCATCACCTTTTTGCTGATTCCTTTGTATGCCCGTAAATTGCTTCCCGACGAGTACGGCGTCGTCGCCATTTTGGAATTGGTGGAATTGCTTGGTAAAACCATTTTCTCGTATGGGCTTGTGCAATCGGTGCTGCGATTTTTGGTGTCCTACAAAACCCAGGGACGAGCGAATGAGCTTGTGTTTTCCAATTATCTGTTTTTGGTCGTCGTCAATATAATTGTGCTGGGAGCGTTGGTTTTGTTTCCCACCGGCCTCAGTCGCGTTTTGCTGGATAACTCTGCCGATAGTATTCGATACATTCAACTTATACTGATCGTGATTTTTTTCGGTGTCATCCAGACACTTTTTATTACACTGCTTCAAGCTGAAGAGAAAGCTGTTCCGTTTATCATTTTCACGGTTTTAACATTCCTGTTGACAATCGGGCTGAATATTTACAAAGTCGGCTTTCTCAATCAGGGTGTACGCGGCATTGTCGAATCCAAGCTGTATGTGGCGATGCTTAATTTTGTGTTGATCAGCGGCTATCTGCTGAAACGGTTTCGCCCCCGATTTTCGTTTGCGGTTATTCGGGAAAGTATTGACTATGGATTGCCATTGATATTTGTCGGTGTTTCACTTACCATGCTATCGCTGGCTGACCGTTACTTATTGAAAGTGTTGCGTGATGTCTCCGAAGTTGGAATTTATGCCATGGCCTATAAATTTGGGATGATCATTAACATGGTTTTGATTACCCCATTCCGGCAGGCGTTTTTTCCGTTGATGTTCCGGTTGGCGGAGGAGCAGGATATTAAAGGGGCTTATCGGAAGTTTCTTACTTACTTTGTATTTGTCGGCTTATTATTTGTTTTATTCGTTTCTTCATTTGCTAAGGAAATTCTAATATTAGCCACGACTCCAAAATATTATCATGGTTATATTATCATTCCCTTTATTGCGTTTTCATATTTTCTGTTCGGGGTCCGTACAATCTTCGCGAATGCTTTGGCAACACAAAAACGGACACGGGCTATTGCCTACTCAACAGTTTTTGGTGCTGTATTTCACATATGTTTTAATTTAATTCTAATTCCTTATTTCGGGATGATCGGTGCGGCAATCGTTTCTGTTACTTCATATTCGGTTATTACGATTGCTACCTTTGTGCCACTGCAAAAAATTTTCCCGATTAGCTGGGATTGGGGGCGAATATTTAGACTACTATTTGTTGCCTTAATTTTGCTCCTTGTATCATTAAGTATCCGTTCGAATTATATCTGGCTTAATATTTTGTTGAAATTTCTCATTCTAATTTCATATCCGCTCATTTTGTATTTCACAAACTTTTTTACACCCACTGAAATTAAAAGTATTGGCAAAACATATTCAACTTTCCGCCAAAAATTAATTCGGAATTAAGCCGATTATCAAATTCCCCCACTTTTAAAGGCATCATCAATAATTTTGCATATTCGTGTACTTGCCAATCCATCACCATACGGATTCACTGATTTACTCATTCGATCATACTGTTCCGAATTCACCATTAACTCATGGACACCCGAAACAATATTTTTAGAATCAGTCCCGACTAGTTTTACGGTTCCTGATTCAACTCCTTCCGGACGTTCGGTAACTTTGCGCATAACTAACACTGGCTTGCCAAGCGACGGAGCCTCCTCCTGAATACCACCGGAATCGGTTAATACCAAATGCGATTTATTCATAATATAAATGAGTTTATCATATGGGAGGGGGTCAATTAAGTGGATCGTTTTAATATCTTTCAGATATGAATGAACCACATCTTTTACATTTGGATTTAGATGAACCGGATAGACTATTTCTACATCTTCTGTTTGTGCAATTTCCTTCAACGCCCGGCAGATATTTTTAAATCCCTCCCCAAAATTTTCGCGACGGTGTCCTGTTACTAAAATAAGTTTTTTATCTCCACTTAATTGCAGACCATTAAAGAAAGTACGGTATTTTTCATGTTCGTTATTGACGAAATTTCGCGTTAAGAACAAAGCATCAATAACAGTGTTACCCGTAACCCACACTTTATTCTCAGCAATTCCTTCAGCAATAAGATTATGCTTCGCACGCTGAGTTGGCGCGAAATGGAAATCACCTACGTGAGAAATGATGACTCGATTAATTTCTTCAGGGTAAGGATTAAATTTATCGTAGGTTCTCAATCCGGCTTCAATATGAGCAGCGGGAATTTTATGATAGAATGCTGATAACGCAGCGGCCATAGCTGTGGTTGTGTCACCTTGCACAAATATCAGATCAGGTGATACGTTATCCAACAGCGTATCCAGTTCCATTATTGCACTCGATGTAATATAAGATAGCGTTTGATTTGGCTTCATGATGTCCAAATCATAATCCGGGATGATATTGAACAAGCCCAATACCTGCTCCAGCATGGATTTGTGTTGGGATGTAACACAAGTTATTATTTTATAATCTGAGTTCTGTTGAAATTCTTTTATTACGGGGATAACTTTTATTGCTTCCGGTCGAGTTCCGAATACGAACAGGATTTTATTTTGTAGCATGCTTTTCAATCGCTTTTTTTAATATTTCAATTTCCTGTGGAATTGTTGTTTGTGCAGAACAGACATTCATGATATTTTCGCGGGCATTCCTTGACATTTTTAAAAAGGTTTCTTTATTTGAAACAAGTTTCTTTACGGCTTCGCTTAATTTTAGTGGATTGTTTGGCGGAACAAGATAACCATCAATTCCATCACGAACAAATTCCGGGATACCGCCAACATTGGTAGCTACAACCGGCAATCCGCTCGACATGGCCTCGCACATGGCTAATCCCTGGGCTTCAACACGGCTTGGAGCGAAAAAAAAGCTGTAGTTGCGGTACAATTCCGGTATTTTGTTATGTTCGACTGACCGGGCAAGAATTTTGGTGTTGGAATGTGTCGTATCAATTAATCGCTGTAATTTTTTTTGAAACAAACCCGTACCAACTATCGCAAGTTGCGCTTCATCAACATATGAAAATGCACGTATCCCAACATCCAGGCCATATTTGGTGTTATTAAGTCCACGTAATGAAATCGCAGTTTGCATCGATTGTGGCTCATAATATGAAAATAGATCAGTATCAACAGGATTAGGAATGATCACCGAATTTGTATATCGTCGAAATGTATGTCGCTCCGCTTCTTCGAGCATCCACTGTGAAACGAACACACTGTATTCAACAGTTGGGATGAATTTTCGAACTGTTAACACTTTATAAATTTCCCGAGGGAAGAATACCAGCCGTTTTCGAACATAATCGATTATATTTTTAGCGGGATTCAACCGAAAATTCCACAATATTTCATGCCCGTGAATCCATGCGACTTTAGGCAAATCAATATTTTTGACAAATGAAATGATCTGATATGTCGGATAATGAATCGCCAAAACATCCGGTGAAAACTTAGACAGCATGGAACGGATCGCATTTTGTTGCTTCTTTACGACATTGACCTTTTCAAAACAGTACTCTACATTTTCATTTGATATAACAAAAACTTTTATATCGTATCCCATTTGCACCATTTTTTTCACTCTCGCATGTATAAAGCTATAATGGGATTGCTTTTCATCCGAATATTGTGGACAAATAAATGCGATTTTTATCATTTCTGCATCCACCTTACTTATCGTACCAGAAAATCGATTAAATGTAATTAGAGAATATATTGTAATTCCAATTCAATTCCAAGAAAAAAAGTTGCACAGTCAGTACCCGAGCTGATTGATTAAGTCCAAATTTATAATTTGCAATGAATCCAGGATTAATTTTACTCATTTGTGTGAAAAGTTTGCACATCTTTTATTGAATGTTCATACCAATCTTATTAAATATTCGAATCAGAATCAATGCAATAATTTTTAAAATACAACTGCGAACTACTTCAAGAACCGATAATCACGCTTTTTATCGGCGCATACGGGATTATGCAAATGACGTACTTCCTGGAAATATCGAAGTATTAGTAAATAAACTACTAAAAAAATTATCTACAATTATGTGGTACAAAACTTGTATGAATAAAATCATCAATAATAAAATTTGAGAGGCGAGTATGCAATTTCTAATCAAAATCAAATTTGTGTTATTATTTTTATTACTTGGTACAACGTGTCCATTAAATGCAAAAGTGTTAGCCTATTATCCATTTAACGGCAACGCAAATGATGAAAGCGGGAATGGTAATAACGGTTTTGTTTATGGCCCTGTTCTAACGGAGGATCGCTACGGTAATAGCAACTCTGCCTACTATTTTGATGGTACGGATGATTTTATTCTATTAGGCGATACAGATTTTCTAAAACCACGATTTCCAATGACGCTTATTGCATGGATTAACTTAGATTGTGACGCGTATTATCCACCTGTCTTCGTTAATAATTATTGTGAAGATCATTATAATGGTATCATTTTCAATATTGTTTATGATAATTATCTGGCCATCAATTTTGGAAATGGAGATTTCGTAGGTCCACAAAGCAGACGTTCAAAAACTGGTACAACTTTATTATTGCCGAATCGATGGTATCATATCGCTGTTATAATTCGCGGTGTTTACAATATGGAGCTCTACGTTAATGGTCAAAACGATGGGGGAACATACAGTGGTAATGGTTCATCGCTTGTTTATACTGAGGGACCAGCAAAGTTGGGAGTCGCCGACGGCAGCAGATATGAAGGGGGAGAACGTTTTTTTAAGGGCAAAATGGATGATATTTATTTCTGTGATCATGCTTTCACAAGTCAACAAATAATGAGTCATTATCAGGAAACAGTCACCGAACAGACTTCTAAAAACGAGACACTACCAAAGACCACTATATTATATCAAAATTATCCCAATCCTTTTAATCCAACGACCACAATACAATATCAACTTTTAAAAAGTACAACTGTCTCACTGACTATTTATGATTTACTCGGTAATGAAATAAACCAACTCCTCAATCAATATCAGGAAACTGGAATGTACCGAATTTTATGGGAAAGCAAAAATTCACAAGATCAATATGTTCCAAATGGAATTTATATTTACAAACTTCAGACTGATAGACACGTTTATCTACGAAAAATGATCGTGCTCCAATAACAACTCAAGTACAGGTTTACTATTATAGAATATGTCACATAACATTTTTAACAAAATGATAATCTTGTCCCAATACTCTTCATTAGTGGAATAAGTGCGCGAAAATTCAGGCTATTTTTAATAAATTTTTGCCTTAACATTTTACAGCAAAACTCGAGCAGAAAAATATAATCTAAAATTAACTGTCAAATTTTATTTTTATCCGCAAATATGATAGCTTGACTGTACTGTTTAATTGAATTCGCGATGAAATAAAAATAACTCAAAACTAATTTTATCAAGATTCCAGCCATCTTTTTCCTGCTTAAGAATTGCTAAATTTAAATCTGAATTATGAAGCACGTGATGGAGAACCATTCATGAAATCCATATCCAATTTTCTTTTCACTCTCTTTTTTATTTTTATTCTTTTTCCTGATTCAACATTTGCTGAACTTCTTTGCCATTATCCTTTTAATGGCAATGCCGACGATGCAAGTTCGAATGGATTTAATGGAACGGTTAATGGTACCGTTATAGCAGAAGATCGGTTCGGCAAGAGTAATAATGCTTATTATTTTGATGGCGAAGATGATTACATTTCAATTGGCGACTATTCAGAATTGAAACCTAATTTTCCCTTTACCATTATTGCCTGGATTAACATCGAGTCTGGCGCTTATTATCCACCGATATTCTGTAATAATTATGTTGAAAATTACTATTATGGGGTTTTGTTAAATATTGTAAGTGATAATCGATTGGCATTAAATATTGGAAATGGTGGTGAAGTCAGCGATGTAACACGAAATACCAAGCGAGGATCAACCTATTTGGAATATGATACCTGGTACCATGTAGCTGCTGTAGTCAATGGAATCAATGATATTGAACTATATGTAAATGGTGAAAATGATGGGGGTTCTTATTCCGGCGCAGCAACTGAAATGGTTTACAGCTCCGGTTCTGCATCAATTGGCCGTTCTGATGGTAGTCGAGATTCAGGTGGGGAGCACTATTTTAAAGGAAAAATCGATGAAGTTTTATTTTATGACAATGCTTTCACAAGCGCACAAATAATGGATCATTACAAAGAAACTTCAAGATTAGGTTTGGTGTGCTATTTCCCATTTGATGGAAATTCAAATGATGCCAGTGGCAATGATTATCATGCATCAGGAAACGGAGCGACAGCAACTACTGACAGATTTGGAACAGAAAATAGTGCATATTATTTCAACGGTGCCGGTGAGTTTTTATCGCTTGGTTCACAAATAGGATTGAAGCCCCAATTTCCGTTCTCGATTACGGCATGGATCAAAATGGAGAATGACGCGTACTATCCTCCAATTTTTCTAAACGATTATATTGAAAATCATTATTATGGAATGCTCTTTAATATTACGTCCGACGAAAAAAAGTTAACGATTGGTTTTGGTAACGGTGGTGAAGTTGGAGAAAACAGTCGAAATACGAAAACTGGAGAAACATCGCTTTCCGCCTGCACATGGTATCATGTTGCAGCAGTTGCTCGTGGTGTAAATGATATGGATCTCTATGTGAATGGCCAAAACGATGGTGGCTCATATGCGGGAAATGCTACATCACTCGTATATGGCTCAGGTAATTCCAGAATTGGTATGTCTGATGGAAGTATGCACTCAGGTGGAGAACACTATTTTAAAGGCTCCATCGACGAACTTTATTTTTACGACTATGCTCTTTCCGGAGATCAAATCAATGCATATTACCAATCTACGGCGCTTCCCGTTGAGTTGGTATCCTTTAACGCCGAACAGGTGGACAGCTACATCAATCTCACCTGGGCAACTGCATCCGAAACAAACAATATGGGATTTGAAATCCAGAAAAGCACGGATAACTCGACGTTTCGAACAATTGGCTTTGTGGAAGGAGCACTCACATCCGTCAATATGCACTCGTACTCGTTCATGGATACGGAATTGCCATCGGCAACATGTTATTATCGACTCAAACAAATTGATACCGATGGTACTTTTAAATATTCACTCACGGTTGAAGTCAGTGTTCGTGAAGTACCTCAATTGTTTGCACTGTATCAAAATTATCCCAATCCGTTTAATCCGCTGACAACCATTCGCTACGATATTCCGGTAGCAACGGATGTGATGGTTACGATCTTCGACATTACCGGCAGGGAAGTTATCTGGCTTATCGATAGGTTTGAGACTGCCGGCAATCACCGGGTTTCATGGGATGCATGTGACCGTTATGGAAATCCGGTAAGTGGTGGACTGTATTTCTACCAATTGAAAGCAGGCGATTTTATGCAATTGCGAAAAATGATTCTATTACATTAGCGTGCCATAATAAAATAAATACAGCAGTTGAAAATGGGGCGTTTACGAGCGTCCCATTTTTCGTTATACGACAACTTACTCATTATCATGAGCAGAATTATTTACATTCTATTTTGTTTTGTCATGCCGGTCGCTTCTAAAAAAATTCCGAAACACAGAGTCAACAAATAAATTGCGATCCGCGACAACCTTATCATCCCCGCCCCGACGCCAATGAAATCATTTGACTTTTAGAGCGAATTTAAGTATATTGTTCGAAATATTGAACATGAATGCTACCGGAGTGCTTACAATGCAAATACAAGATAAAATCGCGCTTGTCACCGGCGCAAGTCGGGGTATCGGACGGGCGATGACGATTGCATTGGCGGAAGCCGGTGCTCACCTTGCGGTGACTGCGAGAAACGAATCATTGCTTGCTCAAACCGTCACAGAAATCCGATCATTCAAGCGAAATGCAATGACATATATCGGCGATATGCGTGATGAAACAGCTATTAAAACGCTGGTTCAACAAACGATCGACACGTTCGGCCGGCTCGATATACTTATAAATAACGCAGGCGTAGCCCATTTCAGCAATATTGCGGATATGAAGACAAGTGATTGGGATGAGATGTTCAATCTCAATATGCGTGGCGTTTTTTTGCTTACCCGTGAATGTCTGCCCTACCTTCGGCACGGCGGAGAATCGGTGGTCGTAAACGTCGCATCGTTGGCGGGTAAAAATACGTTTATCGGCGGCGGAGGCTATACAGCAACCAAGCACGCATTACGAGCCTTCAGTCAATGCCTGATGTTGGAAGAGCGCAAACATGGCGTTCGGATTTTATCTATCTGTCCGGGATCGGTCGCTACTAATTTTGGCGGAAAAGCGGAGGGCGACCAACGGGATTCCATCACGCAACCGGAAGATGTGGCTGCCAGCGTGCTGCACATGATTCAACTGCCACAGCGGGCGATGGTCAGCGAAATTGATATTCGACCGACAAATCCATAGCCTGATCAATTGAACAATGATGATGTTGGAAGTGTTTAAAATGTATGTCTGAAATTGCCGATAATATAATTAAAACGGCCAAATTTTAACCATTTATTGGTATGCATCGCATTCGCTCGCAAGCTTTTAACTATTGGTTTTTTGCCAACAGCCAAAGGCCAATAGCGAATTTTAACGAAGCGAATGCAAAAGAAAATTACAGATGTTTAATTGTCTGCTGCGGGAATTACAATATGCCGCATTCATAAAATGCTTGTAACAATTTTTGTTTGTGCTCATTATCGCCATTACTTTTTTATGAGATCAATATGTTTTCGGATTTGTTGATTGAACGACTTTTAAAAGCAACCTCGGTGGTTGTGCTCACCGGCGCCGGCATTTCCGCCGAGAGCGGTGTTCCGATTTTTCGTGGTGAAACCGGATTGTGGAAAAAATTTCGTCCCGAGGAATTGGCCAATATCGATGCTTTTCTGCGGAATCCATCGCTCGTATGGGAATGGTACAATTATCGTAAAGATCTTATACGCGAAGTCAACCCTAATCCCGGGCATGTTGCGTTGGTCGCGCTGGAAAATAAATATCCTGATTTTTTGCTGGTTACACAAAATGTCGACAATCTGCATCGTGTCGCCGGGAGCCGGAATATTCGGGAATTGCATGGGAACATTATGCGGAACCGTTGCGTTGATTGTAATAGACAAATCGATCAGTCGGAATTAACCGTCCCCACCGGCTCAGCGGTCCCCCGCTGTGAATGTGGCGGCCTTGTCCGCCCGGATGTAGTGTGGTTCGGCGAGGCGCTTCCCAACAAGGAAATTCAGGATGCATTTACTGCCGCTCGTTCGTGTGATGTTTTTCTGGTTGTTGGCACCTCAGCGGTAGTACATCCGGCAGCGCAGTTGCCACTCGAGGCGAAAGAATATGGCGCCTATGTACTGGAAATAAATGTGGAACCGACGGTTATCTCCAACTATGTAAACGAATCAATTTTTGGTAAAGCAGGTACCATTTTACCTGCGCTGGTGAAACGGCTGGGATTATGAAACGACTCATCACTATCTTCACATTAATCGCATCCATGACATTGACAACCGGATGCGCCTACTACAACACATTTTTCAATACCAAAAAATTTTTTGATGAAGCTGAAAAGCAACGCGAGGATGATGAGAAACGTGAAGCGACCAAAAATCGCAACATCAGTGATCAGCAAACCCGTGAACAACAGCAGCAACAACATTCGATGGTATCCAGTAGCGCCAAACAGAAATACACTAAGGCGATTGAAAAAGCATCACGATTGCTTGAATTTTATCCCAATAGCAAATATGTGGATGATGCTCTACTAATTCTGGGGAAAAGTTTCTACTATCGCGATGAATCTCATAAAGCCAAGCGTAAATTTGAAGAACTCATTAATAATTTTCCTCAGAGTGAATATGTACCTGAAGCGCGACTATGGCTCGGCAAAGTTCACATAGAACTTCGCGACTACAAAACCGCTGAAGAAAATTTCCGAGATATCCTGAACGGCGAATCCAAACGTGAAATCCGGGACGAAGCCCAATTCCTGCTCGGTGGCCTTTACTTGCATAAACAGGATTACTTCTCTGCAGCAAACGAATTTAAAATCGCCGCACAGAATGCGGAAGATAAAACCTTACGTTGCGAAGCTTACTACCAATTAGGTGAATGCGAGTTTGAACTAAAGGATTTTAAGGCGGCCGCTGACGCATATGAAAAATCAAAAAAATATTCCCAATCCATAGAAACCGAATATCGCGCTCAGTTTAATGCGGGCCTTGCATACAAAAAATTGGGCCAATATGATACGGCCATCAACATTTTTACCGATTTACTTGGCGATTTTAATAACGAAGATAACTGGCCCGACTGCAAACTCGAAATTGCTGATTGTTTGTATAAGCAGGGAGACATAGACAACGCGATTGCCTGGTATATTTCCATCCCCGAAGAGCACGAAAAGGCCAACGATGCAAAAGCCAGGGCGTATTATAACCTCGGCTATATCTTCCAATTCGACAAGGCTGACTTTGAGGAGGCAAAAAAATATTATGAAGAAGCCTCCAAACTTGTGGGACGCACAGAGTTTGGCGATATGACCAAAGCTCGGTTAAAAGCGATCGAATCCGTTCTTACCTTGCAAGCTGATATTGAAGAGCAATTAAAACGAATTTCACAGGGTGATTCGCTGGCTGCCGTAGCCGAAGAAGTAGAAATTCAACTGAAACACCACCAAATGGTCGACGAAATGATCCTTGACAATATGGTTGTGGATTCACTATGGTCGATGCTCGAAGATACGACACAAGAAAGGCTTGCCGATTCGTTGGAAGCAGAACGTCGGTTTGGAGAAAATCTATTCAAGGATAAACAAAAAATTGTAAAAAATTATTTTCTCTATGACTCGCTGCTTGTGGATTCGTTAATGTATGAACACCAATTTTTGCTGACAAAAGCCGAACAAATTATCGAGGCGGAACGTAATAAGGCAAATGTCAAATCAGGCAACGTGGGTACACCCGAAGAAGAATTGGTGAAGGACAGGTTGATGCTTGCTGAAATTTTCCTGTTCGATTTTGGTCAGCCTGATTCGGCTCTGGCAGAATATTTAGATGTAATCAAACGCGATTCACTTGAAACGAATATAGCAAAATCGTTGTATTCAATCGGCTACATTTATGAAAAATCACATCGGGATACGGTTAAAGCCGACTCTGTCTATGACGAATTACTCACGCGTTTCCCTAAATCGAGCTATGCGGATCGTGTCCGTCAAAAACTTTCCATTCCCATCAAAACGGAAGCGGACGAGAAGGCACATGAGGTGTTCATCGATGCGGAAAAGGCATATATGGATTCTGCCCGTTACGCTGATGCGCTGGCGAAATATGAAGAAATTGTCGAGCATTACCCCGAGTCACCCTACGCTACCAAATCGCTATATGCAATGGGCTGGATTTATGAAAAGAAGTTATCTGAAAATGATAAAGCGCTTGAAACCTATAGACAGTTAATAGAAAAATACCCGGAGACCAATTTCGCCAAAAATGTCAAGAAAAAAGTCGATGAGGTCGATAGAAAAGCGAATGAAAAAGATACCGATGTCGCGGGATCAGACACTACGTTAATGGCCGATACATCAATTAATGGCGAATCTGGTGAAGCATCCAAACAGGAGTACGAAATTAATGATCTGATTCAAATGGATGACACAGCACTTCGTGAGTATTTAATCCGTGAAATGGAGAAAGATAATCCACGCTTACATAATCCGAGACGCATAATTGGTAACTGAATTTTATGAAAAAAACGATTCCCACGGACTCTTCGATTCACACTGGCGAAGTTCTTTTTAATAAAGAGGTCGCACCCGGGATCTGCCGGATGCGAATTTTTCATGATGAAATCGCCCGGACATCATTACCTGGCCAGTTCATTAATATTCGTGTCAGCAATAATATGGAACCGTTCTGGCGGCGGCCGTTCAGCATACATGCCACGCACGCCGATGAACACTGGTTTGATATTCTTTATCGCGTTATCGGTATCGGGACGCAAAAGTTAGCATTCGTAAAGTCAGGCGAAATCATCAACTTTGTTGGTCCACTCGGTAATCACTTCATTGCAGATCCAGCTATCACCAAAACATCATTACTGGTCGGTGGCGGCCTGGGTATCGCCCCCATGGTCATTTTAGCACACTATCTCATTCAACGAAATATTCACCCGATCGTTTTTTATGGCGTCCGCTCTCAATCAGAACTTTGTAGTTTACCCGATTTGCAGGCATTGACCAGCGATATTTATATTGCCACTGAAGACGGTTCTGTAGGCCAAACAGGTTACATAACCGAATCGGTCGATGCTTTCCTCCGGCAACAGACACAATATAATGAGCTCAACATATATGCTTGTGGTCCCAACCCCATGCTGGATCGATTGGGCCAAATCGCCGAATTGTACCATGTGCCCTGCCAGGTATCACTGGAAACACTGATGGGCTGCGGTATTGGCGCCTGTCTTGGCTGCGGAATGAAAACGCGCAACTCAGAGAAGCCGTACGTTTACGTTTGTAAGGAAGGACCGGTATTTCAAGCAGGGGAGATCGACTTCAGTGAATAAATTGGCAGTAACGATTGGAAATTTAACACTCAAAAATCCGATATTAACCGCTTCCGGTACTTTTGGTTATGGAAACGAATACGCGCCTTATTTCGATGTAAGCGCGCTTGGCGGACTCATCTCGAAAACCATAACACTGAATCCACGTGCGGGCAATGCATTCCCGCGCATCGCCGAGACGCCATCCGGGATGTTAAATTCCATTGGCCTGGCAAATGTCGGAATCGATGCATTCATTAGCGAAAAAATGCCATATCTCAGGTCACTTGATACGGTAAATATTGTTAACGTCGCGGGTTTCACAATTGATGAATACACGGAGGTCGTGCAGCGACTTGAAGATGTGGATGGAATCGATGGCTACGAAGTTAACATATCATGTCCGAACGTGAAAGAAGGTGGCGTGGCTTTTGGCAGCAATCCCAATATAACTGCTAAAATAACGGCGAATCTACGAACAATCACAACCCGTTGTTTGATCATGAAATTAACGCCAAATGTTACCCGAATCAGTGATATCGCCCGGGCTGCTGCCGATGCCGGCGCAGATTCGGTCTCGTTGATCAATACACTGGTGGGTATGGCGATCGATGTCCGTACGCGACGGCCCAAACTGGCAACGATTACCGGCGGACTTTCCGGGCCGGCAATTAAACCGGTGGCAATCGCCCGCGTGTATGAAGTGGCACAAGCAATTAGCCTGCCGATCATTGGAATTGGCGGCATCATGAACGCGGATGACGTGCTGGAGTTTATGATGGCGGGAGCAACCGCGGTACAGGTGGGCACAGCCAATTTTATCGATCCGGATGTGTGCATGACCATCATCAATGATTTGCATAGCTATTGTGAACGGGAAGCCATTCAATCGGTTGGAGCTGTTATCGGAAGTATGATTATGTGAAATATATTCGCGCTTCGATGGGATGCTTACTATTTTTGGATCGTATATATTTTAACCATTTATTAAAAGCATTACATACTAGAGTCGCAGGTAGTATAAATAGCATTCATTTTAAACCCAATTCAGCAAAATTTTCAATAATGATTCAAGGAAAGGAGCATTGGTTGAACATTTCCAACCTGGGGCGGCGTGCGCTCGTCGCTTTGTTCGGTATCCCTCTGATTGTGAGTTGTCTCTACCTGGGAGGCTGGTTTCTTGTTGCATTGGTCCTAATTATCAACAGCGTATCACAATTTGAGTTTTATAAACTGGCAAAACTCAAGGCTGCTCATCCAATTCAGATACCAGCAATGATAATCGGGTTTTTCATCCCGATCCTTTTTTATCTGAAAGGGCTTCCCAGCCTCGCTCCGTATCTTGCTCTGACATTCGTAATCCTGTTTATCTTTGAATTGTTTCGTACCAGGCCAAACGCCCTGCTAAACGTTGCGACAACTGTCATGGGCATTATTTACCCCGTCGTATTTTTCAGTTTCTTCATATTGATTAGAGAATTTCCCAAAACAGCCGATATACCTTATGTAAACGGCGGCCTGTTTATTATTGCTTTTGTTGTGATAATCTGGATTTGTGATACTGCGGCCTACTTTGTTGGTCGAATGATTGGTAAACATAAACTGTACTATCGCATTAGTCCCAACAAAACCATAGAAGGGGCAATCGCCGGATTTATTGGTGCCATACTGACAGCATTGTTGTTTTTCTGGTTATTTCCGGAGGTTGTAACGCTCAAGCAAGCGCTTATTCTTGGCGCGGGGCTTGGTATTTTCTCACAACTTGGCGATCTGGTTGAATCCGCTTTCAAACGCGATGCCGGAGTAAAAGACAGCTCGGCAATTCTGCCCGGTCACGGCGGATTCCTTGACCGATTTGATGCACCAATTATTTCAGCGCCATTAATCTATTTTTGTTTGACACTTTTCCACTAAATTGTGAATAGTCATTGGGAGTTAGTTGCTAAAAATTCATTTAACAATGAACACCGAACGATTATTCACGTACAATAACTACCCGATTTGTCAGAAATATCATCAGAGGCCCGATCCGCGTTGATTTCGGTTACAAACATCGCCAAGAAATTAACTTGCTTTTGATGCTTTTTCTGATTAAATTAAAACCACGAATCATAAAACAAAGGAGTGTATTATGGGTTTCTGGGATGATTTTCAGCGTGTATTTAAAAAAGGTGTTACGGTAGTCGCTCAAAAGACGGATGAATACACCAAGATTGGAAAAATTAAAGTTGATATTATTGCTATTAAACGTGATATTGACAAACGAAAGACCGAGCTCGGTAACCAGGTTTACCAGATGCTGGCAGTTGAGAAAAATACGAAAGTATCGACCGATGAAACTGTTAAAAATATCATTCAGACTGTAAGTGATTTGAATGCAAAGTTAGAACAGAAAAAAGTTGAGTTGGAAGCCGTACGCAAAGAGTATGGCGTTTCCCAGGATGAAGCAGCCAAACAAGATAGCGATATTGAAGATGCAGTTGTTGAAGAAGTAAAGGAAGAAGCCAAAGGTTAATCTGATTATCCGAATAGAACACCTAAAACCCCACTTCAATATCGGTGGGGTTTTTGTTATAATTCAAGGGCGTCTTTTTCGAAGATATACTGCACACGGTTATCAATTGAACTTTTTTTATCAAAATTTTTCGTTGCCTGTCCAGTTACCTTAATATAATTACATAAAGGTAAACAGACTGTGGCCTGAGCCTGTCCCAGCGAAGCGGGGCAACACAAACGTACCGTAATGTTGTCCCGCTTCAATTCAGCGGGATCAGCCAACGATGAGACCAGGAAAATAAAAAGGTTCAAATGATACCCATTCAAAGTATAAACCGGGTTAATCATTACTCTAAACCGAATTTTTGAAATATCGTCAAGTAGCCGCAAACCGGTATGGATTTGTAATGCGCTGTTTTTGCTTTTTATGCCAACCCTTACAAATCAAGTATCATTTAATCAACAATCATGTTATGGTAAAAAAAATGACAGGACGTATCGGAACTATTGGCGTTTTTTTCATCGTATTCAATATTATAATTGGATGTAGTCACCATCCACCGATGGAACAGTCCGTCCTTCCGGGACCCGTTTTCAAGACACGATTGAAGCCAGCCAGCCATACCCGCCTGCCGTTGCTGCGCCCCGGACAATCCCCGACCACATCAATTGTGGCTGTCGGAGATATTATGGTCGGTTCGCATGTTACGCAATATCTGGACAAATACGGAGTGGGCTATCCGTTCGATAGCACGCGTCATATTCTTAAAAGCGGTGATGTCACCTTTGGCAACCTTGAAGCGCCATTTTCCAAAACCGGAACACCGTTCGATAAAAAATTTACGTTCAAAATCGATCCCAAATATGCACGCGGATTGCCCGCCGCCGGTTTTGATGTCGTCACGCTGGCGAACAACCACTCAATGGATTTTGGAGAAGAGGCACTTATTAATACCATGCTTACACTGGATACTTTGGGAATCGCTCACTGTGGAGCCAGTGCGTCTTATCCCGATGCCTGCAAACCGGCTATCGTTAAACGCGATGGCATAACGATTGCGTTTCTCGGGTATACAATGACCTTCCCCGAAGAATTCTGGGCACGTGACGATACAGCAGGGACATGTTATCCGTATGAAACCGACATGATCGCCACAATTCAGAAATGTGAAAATATCGCTGATTATACGGTTGTAACCTTTCATTGGGGTCGTGAATTGCATACATTGCCCACGGATTATCAAATTGTGTTTGCACACACTGCGATCGATGCCGGCGCCGATTTGATTCTGGGACATCATCCCCATATACTGCAGGGACTGGAGGTGTATAAAAACCGATTAATCATTTACAGCCTGGGGAATTTCGCGTTCGGTTCGTATAGCAACAAAGCCAAAGAAAGCATTATTTTGAAAACCTGGATGACCGACGCTGGCCTGTTGTATGCCAAAGTCTTCCCGATTTCGGTGCACAATGCCGAAGTTAATTTTCAGCCAAAACGAGTAAATGCCGAACGTGCCGCCGCGGTTATTGATCACCTCAACGATATTTCCACAGGATTGAACAAAAACGCATCAATAATTAATGACGATGGGATTATTTGGGGGGAATGGAAAATGCCGGACAGTTCACTTGTAACCATTCAGGAATGAGGACTTTGCATGGAAATTCAGGATCGGTCACCATTGCCGGAAAAAGTTATTTTTCAACTTTGGGAAGATCGCTACTTTGATTCCAAACATCTCCTTACAAAAACCGGGCATCCGGTTCAAATTATATCTACCGGTCAGTGTAACTCCGATGCCGGACCGGATTTTAAAAATATCACTATTCGCGTAAACGATGTGCTGCTGCAGGGCGATTTGGAAATTCACCGTCAGGATAGTGACTGGTACCAACACGCGCATCACCACGATTCCGCCTACAACAATGTCATCATGCATTTGGTGATTGGCGCTCCCACTTTGACCGAGCCCATTTTACGACTGAATCAAACACCGGTACCTGTCGAAGTATACATCGATATTCCCGATAGCGAATTGCAAGAACTGCTACATGAAAACAGTTTGCAACAGACACCCACAGAAACCTGGTGCACGTTGCAGGAACACTCGATTGATGATCGCTTGAAAATAATTGAATTTGCCGGTCAGATTCGAATTCAACAAAAAGCAGAACGATTTCTCGAAGGACGTGAACACGCCTCATGGAATCAACTGCTTTATATTGGTATTATGGATGCGTTGGGCTATTCCAAAAACCAAACTGCGTTTCGTAAACTTGCCAACCTGCTCCCGTTTGAGG
Organism: Candidatus Zhuqueibacterota bacterium; assembly: GCA_016931935.1. Lineage (GTDB taxonomy): Bacteria > Zhuqueibacterota > Zhuqueibacteria > Thermofontimicrobiales > Thiofontviventaceae > Thiofontivivens. The sequence goes on from JAFGDW010000227.1 coordinate 36,610, forward strand.
CGATTTCACGATATGTGCATGAATCGCCAAACGAATCACTCCTGCTGTTGCAGGCATTATTTTTCGGCATTGCCGGTTTGCTGCCAAGCCAGGATCCGCGGCTATTTATTCAGGATAGTGCGGACACGCAGTATATAGATCGCCTCGAACAAGCATGGATCGATATAAAACGTCTGCACGGTGTTACGCCGATGCGTAAAGAGGAGTGGCAATTCTTCCGGTTGCGGCCAACAAACTTCCCATCGCGTCGTCTGGTCGGAGCAAGTCTGTTGCTTATGAAATTTGTTGAACATGGCATTCTGGAAACGTTATTGACAGTTGCTGGTGATCCTTCTAAAAAGCCACGCGATAGCATAAAAGCTTGTGAGCAATTGTTCATCTGCCAGATCAATGGCTACTGGGCGGAACATTATCAACTCGACGGCAGTAAACTTACTTCTCCGCAGCCGACGCTTATCGGTGCTTCACGGGCCCGGGATATTGTAGTAAATGTTGTTCTGCCAGGATTGATGGCGTACGCGCAAGAAGTGAAGAATAGCGCGATGCGTGCACAATTACAACGAATTTATTTTCAATATCCTAAATTAAGTTCGTATAGCGTGATTGAACAAATGATCCGGCAGTGCCTTTCCGGAGAATCCAAACTCATCAATTCCGCCCAACGGCAACAAGGATTGCTCCATTTGTATTATGTGTACTGCCGCCGGTTTGAGTGTGATCGCTGTATTGAGTTCGTCGCTAAAATTTGAGTATTATGTTTAAATACTGAACACTGTCATAAATAGGACATTTAAATAATCCAATCAATGATCATAATATTGGTTGCTTTTGGCCTTTGGCTATTCGCTAATGGCTAATAGCATGTTAAGGATAGGCATTGAATGAGCCGCTCAATAAATATGTTTGAAATATGACCGTTTGAAGCATAACTACCTCGACCACGTATAGCAACATCTGATAGTATTACAAACTACTTGCGGAAAATGAAATTATCTTTCGATTGCAAATAATTATCCCACGATTCTGATCGCTTCATTTTATAATAAGGAGTTGGAAAATGAAAAGCACTCTTTTCTGGATATTAGCATTTTTTATTACGATTACAGCCGCCATTTATCAGCGCATGACAGGTCCGACATATCCTGTTCGAGGCACAGTCCAGCTTGCCGATTCTCAGATTAAATTCAGACTTAAACGCTCACATGGGGGAGAAACAGATCATCGAATCAGTATTATGGTTGCCGACACAGCGATTAGTGGCGAGGTAAAATACAAACGCTACAAAACCGATGATGACTGGACAACTATTCCCATGCAACGTGAAGATAATGTGCTGGTTGCTGATTTACCGGGGCAACCGGCCGCGGGTAAACTTCAATATCTTGTATATCTTTCACATAACGATAGCACAATTTCACTTACCGGCGATAATCTGGTTGTTATTCGTTTTAAAGGTGTTGTTCCGTTATTCGTGCTAATTCCCCATATTTTTTTCATGTTTGGCGCCATGTTAGTCTCAACACGGGCGGCAATTGAAGCGCTGCGCCCCAGCAAAAATCCACGCAAAATGGTCTTATGGACAGTCGGCTTACTAATTATCGGCGGAATGATCCTGGGGCCTGCAGTACAGCATTTTGCATTTGACGCCTGGTGGACCGGCTTCCCCTTTGGTACGGATCTGACTGATAACAAAACCCTGATCGCATTAATCGGCTGGATTGTTGCTCTGATCGCCGGGCGGGGCGGGAAACCGGCACGAGGCTGGGTTATTGCCGCTTCGGTTATTTTGATGGCTGTTTATCTTATCCCTCACAGTATGTTCGGCTCCGAACTGGATTATACAAAAATGGACTCACAGCATCAAACATTTATGGCGCCGGATTCGACAAACCTGGTAAAATAACGTTGGATTCAAACATCTTATTTGATAAAACGATTCAACCGGACGATGACCTTCTTCGAAAAATCTATGGAGATTCATGGATTCATTGGTGTGAAATTATCAATCATCTTGAGAAAGAAGTTGGTAATATTCATACGGAATGGAAATACTATTATCAAAAATCCGGCTGGTTGCTGCAGGTACTTCGTAAAAATAAAACTGTGTTTTGGTTGCGGCCACATATTGGGTATTTTAGCATTTCATTCTGGTTTGGCGATAAAGGAGTCGCGATTGTAGAAAAAAGTGATTTTCCCTGGCAACTAAAAAATGAATTAATCACAGCTAAAAAATATATGATCGGACGCTGCATCACAATACATATGGATCGACTGGACGATGTTATAAATATAAAAAAATTAATTCACCTTAAATTGGATAAGGCCTGATATGGGCGACATGATTGAATTTAAATGCAATAATGTTCTCTTCAAATACCGTATTGTTGGCATCGCCTTGCATAACGATCGCGTTCTGCTGCAAAAATCCAAACTGGATACCCATTGGGCCTTGCCCGGCGGCCGTGCGGAAATGTTCGAAGACTCAATTGCCACGCTCAAACGGGAAATGCTGGAAGAGTTAAAAGTGGAAGTAAGTGTGGGCCGGTTGATTTGGATTGTGGAAAATTTCTATGAATATACCGGTCAACTGGTGCATGAGGTGGCGCTTTACTATCTGATACATTTCCCGCCGGAATCAGCATTGTATCAACTGGACACGCCGCTAATCACTCAGGATAATGGATATGAACTAACGTTTCAATGGCACCCGATAGGTACGATCGAACAATTATACCTGCTGCCAGAGTTTCTACAACGCTCGTTAAAATCCATTCCCATGGGTACCGAGCATGTGGTGGTGTCCGATTTTCAGGAGAAAAATTAACATGGCCGATGATACTTCCAAATATAAAGGCCTCACCCTGTTGGGCAACAGTGAACGCCACTACCCAAATTCACCGGATGAGGCAAAACTGGAAGCCTTCGATAACGCGTATTCTAACCGGGATTACTGGATTACGTTTGAATGCCCGGAATTCACGGCTTTGTGCCCAATTACCGGGCAACCGGATTTTGGAACAATTACTATCCGTTACATTCCCGACAAACGTTGTATAGAAAGTAAGTCGCTCAAAATCTACCTGTTTTCCTATCGTAATCACGGCACTTTTCATGAGGAGGTTGTCAATCGCATTTTAGATGATGTGGTAGCAACATGTCAACCACGCCGGGCGATTGTATATGGAGATTTTAAAGCGCGGGGCGGAATTAGTATTAAAGTTGAAGCAGAATATGTGAAGGATTAGCGCTTTGCATTTTTATACAGGTTCACGATTATTCACAAACCAGGTTTCTCAGAGAAACCTGGTTTATAATCTGATAAAAATTTAGAAAATGGCTTACCAAAATATATCTCGCCCAGGTCCCCGTAACATAAATGTAACTTAATCGTCATCCGAATTTTATCTCATGATTGTATTATACCTCCAAATAAAACAAGTGGAGGGAATATGGCCTATCTATATTTAAATGACGGTGGCCCGGAAGCGGATGAGTACGAAAGCAATTACCTGTATTTCGATGGAGCAGATGCACAGACAGTAGAACGCTTACAAAATATATTGTGCTGCAATGATACCAATAATCCGGACGTTCGCTCACAGTTGCTACAGATTTGCGATGCCAGTTTGAACAAAACAGCCGTCCGAACGCTCACACGCCCCAAAATCAACTGGGTAAAAAATGTATCGAAAATGTTGAACATGTTTCTGTAAACGATTCAAATAATATGTTATCACCAATTTTCGAAACATCAGAATAAATACCCTGCCTGAATACATACGCCATCAAACCGGACTTTGCTATCAGTGTACTTAATCTGCGTCCATGTTGAACGATAAAGCGCTTTTACCAGATAATGATCACGTACACAAAGTTTTAATCCCGCGCCTACATTAGTTGAAAAATCATTTTCATTTAATCCATCTACTGTCACATACGAATCAACAAAATTGACTGATCCGATGCCTGCTGTCAACAGGGGGGCAATTGGACCGCTTAGAATCGCATAATCAATATTTGCATCAAAGAAAAATAGTTTAACATCCAACACAACATCATCGATTTGTACGTCTGTTGAGCCGAACAGGAAATCGATATTCATATTGACATTTCCCATATTGAAGCCCGCGCCGAAACCACCGCTGGTATTATCCGCAACATTAACGAGCATGTCGCCACTGGTGGTGTTATCACCGTTCATTTGTTGGACAATACCATAAGCTTCAAGAAACTGAGCGTGTGCTAGGGGTGTTACAAGGAAGAAAGAAAGAAGAGTGGATAATAAAAGCAGCGTGGTTTTATTCACTTAGCACTCCTGTTAAAATTAATAATTAATTCTTCACTTCTCACACAATGTGTAAATAAAAATCTGCTGTTCCATTTTTTGTCATCAGCTTGAACTCCGCAGTAAATAGTGTAATAATGACGACGAATAAATGCCTAACAAAAAGCAGTCTGATCACTCAAATCATATCAGACATTATCAAAATCCGATCATTGTCTCCGGTGGCCAATTTACCACATGCAAACAAATTAATATCGCGACGTTCATGACAATATCACCAATTTTGTGAGGAAAGAAAAACAATAATGCTTTCCAAAACAGTGCCAATGCAACCAGCGAAATAACCGATGAGGTCACCGCCAACGCACGCCACCATTCATGTGGAAGCAATAAATTGACAAGGCTTAGTACTGTGGCAATAAAACCGATAAAAGCAGCAAAATAAATTGCACCACACACAATTCGCGCAGTTTTCTCTCCCATCCATCGGGATAATAACCAGGAGTGGCTCGACCATGCTTTTAACCAAGCCGGACCATACTGATTCTCCTTGCGAAATGTCCATAACGCCGGGATAACTCCCATCAATTGCCCAAACGCATGAAAGAGTAACAAAGCAGTGATAATAACACGCAACATAAACGGTGACATTTGGTTTTCTCCAAAAATTGTGGATCGGTAATCTAATCGATAAACGTAACGTGCTTCCAATTGGTAGATTTGATTGAGTTAATTAGAGATAAATACTATTTGTATCCATTCAATAAAAGAGGGTAGTTTCAATTTTTACGTATGCTTTCACACTTCGACGGAGTATAGCCTGAGCTTGACGAAGGGCTCAATGTGAAGTGGCAGCATAACTTCATGCTGAGTCCCGACGTGTCGCATATGCGTCAAGCTAATTTAGATTTTAGTATTGATAAGTATTTTCTTGTTACATTTGACTAATATAGGTTACAAATCAAACAAA
>JAFGDW010000228.1 GCA_016931935.1 Candidatus Zhuqueibacterota bacterium
CGCCGAGAGTGGCGAGCTTTTCGGGTGTGAACGGGTTATGGATGCGGTGAGCACTTTCGGTGATGTTGAAAATCCGTGGAATGTCCATTTCGGGAAATCTCCTTATGGGTATGAATAGATTCAGTCACTATCGAACAAGTAATTATACAGTTTCTGTCTAACAGCACATTGTGTATGATAAAATGCCGATTCTATTAACAATCCAAAATCGTCTTACCAACCTAATAATACTTCTTCGTAAATCCCGTAAACGTCCCTTGTTTCAAAACCACCCGTCGCATCAATGCAATTGAAAATCCGATGCCATAACCGTAAATTTGAATCGGGGAGATGATTAGCATATACAGGCCGGTGCGGATATTTTTATTTATGATGGCAGCATGAATAGCCATCCCGATAAGTGTTGCCAGCCCGAATCCAACACATAAATAGCCGACAGGTCGAAATCCGGGAATGAATAGCGTCATCCCAATCACCAGTAGTGTCAGCCACAAGGCGATGGCCGGGAAAAAGTGTACCGGCTCCAGCATGACAGAATCGATTTTGTACAGATTGATGCGGGCGACGCCCCAGTTGAATACCTGTCGAAAAAATTTTTTGACCGACGTGCGGCGTTTATGATAGACGAGCGCATTCTCAATGCGCGCAACTTTGGCGCCGCTGCGGATAATGCGATTGCTATATTCGATGTCCTGGCCGTGACGCAGTTCTCCAAAACCACCAATCTGTTCGTAAACGTCACGGCGTAATCCCATATTAAAACTGCGGGGATAAAACTTGCCCAGTTTTTTTTTCTTATGGCCGCGAATGCCGCCGGTGGTAATGAACGATGTCATTGAATAATTAATGGCTTTTAAGAGTGGCGGAAAATTATCGCGGCAGCCATCCGGGCCGCCAAATGCGTCGATGGATGGATCGGCCTGCAATGCCTTGTCGATTTCCCTCAGCCAGGTGGGGATAACAGTGCAGTCGGAATCGATGAAAATAAACACATCGCCACGGGCATGCTCCATGCCCAGATTGCGGGCCGCGCCCGGGCCACGGTTTTTTTGTGACAGATAGATGAGTGGCAGAACGCCGGTGTCCTCAATTAGCGCCACAGACTGCCGTGTGCCATCGGTTGAGCCATCATCGGCGATGATTAATTCGTAGCGGTCGACGGGGAAATCTAATCGTTGGAAGGATTGCAGCAGCGCTTCAATTTCATCCTGGCGATTGTATGACGGGATAATAATGGAATAGAACGGACGACTCATGGGAATTACTCGAGGCTGGTTTTTATTGAGTATTCAAGGTCCTTCTTTTTACTGTCGGTGATCAATTCACCCAACAGGCCAATCGAAAAAAATTGCACGCCAACCATAATCAGCAAAATACCGAGGAAAAGAATGGGACGGTTGGTCAAACGGCTTTCGATAAACATCCAGTAGTAGGCGAGGTACAGACAAATCAGGGCGCCAATCGTAAATGATATTAATCCCATCGTGCCGAACAAATGGAGTGGACGCCGCTTGAACCGCGCCAGAAACGCTGTGGTAATTAAATCGAACAAGCCGGCAGTGAAGCGCGAAATGCCGAATTTAGTCATGCCATATTTGCGTGGGTGATGCTGCACCGGAATTTCCGTTACACGAAATCCCTGCAAATGCGCCAGCATGGGAATGTAACGATGGAGTTGTCCGTACACCTGCACGTTTTTCACGACTTCACGACGGTAGGCTTTCAACCCACAATTAAAATCATGAATGTACAAGCCCGACACCCAGGATGTTGTCCGATTAAAGACTTTTGATGTGTATTTTTTGATGAAGGGGTCGTAGCGTTTTTTCTTCCAGCCGGAAACGAGATCGTAGCCTTCGTTTAATTTGTCGATCAACGCCGGAATTTCATGGGGATCGTCCTGCAAGTCAGCATCCATGGTGATGACAAATTCACCGGAGGCTTTAGCAAAACCGGTGGCGAGCGCTGCGGATTTTCCGAAATTTTTTCTAAACTGAAAGATGCGAATTTGCCGGCTTGTCTCGTAAAGCTGTTTTAATACGTCAAACGAGCTATCGTTGGAACCATCATCAATGAAGATAATTTCATACGTGGCGTTTATCGACTGCATTACATTAACAATTTGGGTATGCAGTTCGACCAGCGATTCTGCTTCATTATATAAAGGAATGACAATGGAAATTTGGGGTATCGTGTTGTCTCGTTTCATGAGCACGGTTTCGGTTTGGTTGGTGAAGTTTTAGTTGTTTACACAAGACTCGGCTTTTAAATATCGTTCCTGGTCTCTGGCCAGAAACGTTCGGTACAAGGCTCTGCCTTGTGAGTCAGGCGGCAGAGCCGCAATTTTTTCATTCCCAGCGAGACGCTGGGAACGAGAGTACATAAATTAAAAACTACCGTCCGACATTACCATCGATCGGTAATTTAATGTGTCGTGTATTCTCCGGGATGCGCAGCGAAAAGGTGTCATCGTCAATTTTTTGGTTCACTGCCCGGCCGGTATAATAAAACGTGACCCGTTCGTTCCCCTTCATGTGCTGTACACGAATCAGTTTGGGCAGATAAATTCCCTTTTCTTTGCTGAATTGCCGATATTCCTGCCTGATAACCAATTCGCCACTGTTATTCAGAACATGAACATCTGTGATAACAAATTTTTTAGGATCGACCCAGTAGCGCGTGCTGCCTTTGGGTTGATAAGTAATTATCAGATATTTGCCGTCATCAATCGTCAGGGAATCATTGGGCATTGGTTCGATGATCGGTAAACCGGCAGCGCTGTGAAACAGATCGACAGAGTTTATATCAATCGGAAACAATCGTTGATCTTTAATGGCATCGGCCGTACCCGAATAAACATGGTTTTGCATTGGGGCATAAATGGTGAATTGTTTACCTTCGATCAGCACAGCTCCCAACGACATCCCCAGTCCGGCTTTCATTTGCAGTAACAAATGGTCGGGCATTTTAATCGCGACCAACCCTGTGGCTGTCAATGCCATTTGTGAAGATTCGATGCTAACCTGGGCATTGCCGCGGAACGTATGTAATTTCCAATAATTCTGCTCAATGCGCGAACGAATTTGGGCAATGGTGATGTTTTCGGTCGAAAGTTCAGGCGAGCGAAAAACGCGGCTACATTGCGTAAATAGCGCGATAACGAAAAGCAGACCGAAAATCTTTTTTGATGAGCGTGCTATGGTTGCGGTTCTCCTATTTTTTCAAGCAGCCAGGTTCGGGAATTGTCCAATTCGTAGGCTTGTCGCCAACAACGCTGGGCGTTTTCCAAATCATTTAGTTTTTCATACACATCACCCAGATGCTCAATGACTTCAGACGAGTGTTCCCGTAATTCGCTGGATCGTTTTATGTATTTTAACGCTTCCGGATAGCGTCCGAGTTTAAAGTAAATCCAGCCCAATGTATCAAGATACGCCCCATTTGATGAATCGGCAGCGACTGCCCGTTGAGACAGCTCCAGTGCGTAATTCAATTTTTCGCTGCGTAATGAAAGACTGTAGCTATAATTGTTCATCAACAATGCATCATCCGATCGCGTATTCAAGGCCGATTCGTACAGGCTATCGGAGGTGGCGTACATTTTTTGTTCTTCATATGCGGCGGCTAACGCCGTTATGGCATCGATATTGTCAGGTTCTGCTTCAAGACATTTTCTTAGATAGCGAATGGCGTCACTAAATTTTTTTTCACGGCTGTAAATTGAACCAAGAAAGTAATTAAAATCGGCGTTTTCCGGATCAGCGGCAATGGCATTGAGAAAATGTTGTTCGGCTTTATCCAGTTGCTCCGTTCGCATATAAATCAAGCCCAACATCAACCAGGCCCGGACAAATTCCGGCTTTAGTTCGATAACATTTTTAAAATACGGCTCGGCTTCATCGTATTTCTGCTGCTGATAATATAATGCACCGATACTGTAGTACGCGCGAAAATCGTCGGGAAATTGTTTTGTAAGTTTTTCAAATTCGTCCAACGCCTGCACCGTGTCGCCCTTGTGGAAATAAAGCTCACCCAGACGTAATTTCATTTCAATATTGGATGAATCTTTGGCGATACCATCCTGCAACAGTGAAATTGCCATGGGCCAGTTGCGTTGCGAGACATAAATATCCCGTAGTTCTTCGAGACATGTGGTAAAATCCGTATTATATGCCCAGCCCTTTTGGTACCATTCAGCTGCCTGGGTTGTATCCTGTTGTTCGATGTAGTATTTGGCCAGCGCAAGATAGGCGCGCTCATCATCCTGATTATTTTCATAAAATTTATCAAATGCTTTTTTTGCATTTTTATAATTTTTTTGTTCGAGATAAATATTACCGACGCGCAGTTGCATGTCCGGGGTTCCCTCGTCGCTGTCGATAATAGATTCGTACATCTCGGCAACCTTCACCTTGTCGCCCTTGCCCATGTACACGTGAATCAGGTTATAGCGTGTTTCAACATCGTCCGGTTGCAGTTCGAGAATTTTTAAATACATCTGTTCGGTTTTATCCCACTTGCCTTCATGATTATAAATTGCAGCAAGCATGCGGTACGCATCGATATCGTCGTTATGTTTCTTGATGGCTTTGTTCAGAATTTTTTCGGCGTGGTCAATTTTTTTTAATTGAAGGTATTGTTCAGCAATTTTATTATATATTGTCACGGATGATGAATCAAATAGCAATGCTTCATTAAATTCCAGCAACGCTGACTTATGGTCATCCCCAAACTCATACATGATGCCACGGATAAAATGGCTTACCGCCACAGGGTGGAAGTTTGTGCCCGCCGGACCGGTTTTTTCAATCGGCGCGTGTTCCAATGGTGGATGCGTTCCGCTACATCCGGCGATTATCATTAAAACAAAAATAGCAACAACTTTTCTCATCGTCACTCCTAATCGATTTATTCGAGAGTACATCGATATATGCATGAAAAATATATACCAATCGGTTCTAACTTACCCGGTTAATATCTGACCTTTTTATGATTGGCCACTGATGGATTGTACCAGAAAGAAGAAAGTCGGAAAACGTACATTTTACACGGACGGTCGTTTTATCCATGAATGTTGAACCCTAAACGCAAAACCCGTGATCCTAACCTGGATAAACCAGAATTAAAAAAATTAGACAGGATAAACAGGATTTCTTAGAGGAAGAGATTATACAAATCCTGTGAATCCGTGAAATCCTGTCTAAAATATGTTTTAACATTTTCTGCCAAA
>JAFGDW010000010.1 GCA_016931935.1 Candidatus Zhuqueibacterota bacterium
TTACGTTACCGCTTGCACTGTTAATCCACTGGTATACTTTTCAATTAATACAATGGTACACTTTTTACTTGAAATTTACAGCTGTTTGATTGCCTCACGAATTTCCACACGCATCGGGTGCATTGATTGCCAGTCGTGATTATAGCCTGCAGCATTCATGAATGCGAACACCGTGAATAATCGCACATCCGCAGTAAAATCAAAACTAACTCGGGATTTTTGTTGAGGACTTTGGGAACAGGTAAAAAGTAAAATGCTGATAAACAGTAACACTGACAAGCGTCGCATCGGAATTACTCCTAAACGTAACCAGTGCACGAGTAACACTTGTAATGAACAGGGAACAATTAATTGATTGAATCATCCGGCTGCATAATAAAATATTCGTATCCGTAAATCGAACCAAATTTTCTGAATAGGTCAATCTCATTTTTTAATGTATTTATGAATGCAATCTCATCATCTGAAAACATGTGATTTTCATATAAACGAACCTTATCCTCCAATGGGGTGTAATATGAATCCCACCAGGTCTGTTCGGACAATGTGAAATGGTCAACAATTCGATACCCGCTTTGTTTGATCATGTTCAGATTTTCATCCAATGTTTTTATTGCCGGATATTCCGATCGCCAAAATGCTGCAAGTTCCGCAGGTATATTACTAGTGAAATAACATATTTCTGAGAAGACGATGCTGCCACCTGATTTCAGAAAAGCGCGAAATTTCTGCAAAGCGGTTTGAAATCCCATTATGTAGATCGCGCCTTCCGACCAAATGAGGTCAAAGCTTTCATTCGGAAATGTCAATAAATTCATATCCAACCGCAATGTCGTTATCCGGTCATGGAAACCCGCTTGTTGTGCACGTTTTTGCAGCGTATCCAGAAATGGTTGGTAAATGTCAACTGCAATAATCCGGCAATTGATAGAACCTGCCAATGCAAGTGTCTGTGCACCTGTACCACAGCCAACATCAAGTATCGTTTCAAATTGCGAAAAATTCGGCAGCATCGCCAAGGCTTTTTTTGTTGCCTCAGTCGATCCGGGTCCCTGGCGAGGCATTCCCTCAAACAGTGAGTATTCAAGATCCATTTCAAATCCAATTATCTTTTAAATTTTGTGATAAATATTAGACAACGATTGCATCCAGCTTGATACCGTACAGCTCGGGATAAGTTTGCGAAAGGTAATCCGCATCTACCCAATATGCTTCGGGAATGACACCGGTAAGAATACTGGCGAAACGGTCATCATCAAAATTACCGTAACGACGCACTCCCACACCATTCAGATGATCGGAATAGTTGCACTCGAGAATTAGGTGTTTGAACGTGTTTCCGAATTTCTGAGATTTGTAAATAATAAATGAATGGCCGCTTTGCTCCGATCGCCATGCCTGGAACACGCTCCATGCCAGATCAGCATTCAACATCGATTTATCCATCTTGCGAAATTGACCATTCTGCTTGTTGGTAAATGGTGTCCCCAATCGCAATTCTTCATACACATGAATCGGACTATCAGGCTTAAAATCATCCCCTATAATCATGAGCTGCTGATGCTGCTGTTCTGTTATCGTTAAGCGCGGGCCTACAAGACGCTGCAATCCTCCAATGACATACGATTCCACAAACGTAATGCAATCCAGTTTGGGTGAGTGGCTCTGGCCCTGAATCATGCGGTCGCCAACTGCAACCGGAATTGGGTATTTAACCAGATAATCGTCGAGATTCCGGTAACGCACGTTTTTGAAGCGCGCAAGTTGTTGCATTAAATCAATTTCCGGAACACGAATCAGAGCAGAATCGCCGGTCGGAATTGTTGGAGCATGGCTATCAGTGACGTCATCCGTTGCAGCGACTGTTCCTTCATCAAGGTAGGCGCGGATTCCGGCGGCGATGCCTTCCGCTGCCGATACGTACCAAATGGGTCCCGGCGGAACACCAATAACCTTTTCGATATCCGGCCGATGTAAATAGCACACTTCCACAATTACTGCTGGCATAAATGTGTTATTGAGAAAGTACAACGGAACACCCACCTGCCCCTGATACCAACCGACTTTTGCCCCGCGGGAGACAGTATCGATTGCTGCTACCAATTTATTTAGAATGGATTCTGCGGCAAATTTCCCAAGCTCCGAGCCGGAATTATAAAGCGTTTCCGTACCAACAACAGAATCATCCGGGGCATCATTAAAATGGATTTCCACCGCCAGGTCTGCTTTCCAACGGTTAATCGCTTCGATCTTCTCATTGAGGTTGCCGCGAAATTGCTCCACAATCAATTCGGAACCATCTGCAATCAGTTGAGCAAACAATTCCCGCACGATCTGTTTTGCCAGATCGTGTTCTACATAAGTAATGCCTTCCTGTGTTGTTGCAATCGCTCCCGGGTGCTCGGAATAATGTCCGGCGGCAATTGCGATTCGTTTTGTACTCATGCGTCCCCCTCCTCATCATCGACCTTCACAGAAACCTTTTTTGAAGCTGTTACTTGTTGGGTTTCCATATTATTTTGAACATTTCGGCTGTACTTCTCAACCATCCGGCCACCTAACATAAATATGCCCAGTTCGAAAAATTCTGCCGTGGTTAACAAGCCATGTTCACCATCTTTTGCCAAAATCAGCGCGATTACCAGCACGAACACTTTGCGTGAAAAGAAATTATTTGCCAGCCAGTGCACAAAATTCAACAACGGATTCGGAACTTGTGGCAACGAAAGGGATTTTTCATCAGTTAATAAATAAGATGCAGCATTATAAGTTATGTATGCTTCGGCTAATCGCAGCCACAGTTCGGCGTGCGTAATCGTGCCATATTTCATAAAATATGCAGTGATCGTCATGAAAATGGTGAACACTCCACTGCCCAGTTTGCCAAATATAAAGTCAAGATATTTCATAGGATTGACTCCTGTTTATAATATTCAACTAACAATACGATCAACAAGTTGAACAAAAAGCCGTTTTCGCTACGTCGCGATTCAGGCTAAAGCATTTTTTTTCGGAGAGTCCTTCAACACACTCAGAATAAGTATGACCCCAAAATCAGGTTATTCCTAACAGCCCAAGCAACCAGGCCGTGATATGTTTTATAGATTATCATCCTGTTTTACAA
>JAFGDW010000011.1 GCA_016931935.1 Candidatus Zhuqueibacterota bacterium
CTGAAGTTGGGCGAATCCCAGGTAATGGTGCGGCTGCTGCCCACTGCCCAGCTTTCACCGCTGTTTGGACTGGTGACAACAATCGACGGCTCAGGCGGAGGCGGGGCGCTACCGCCACTGTCGTATACCCACAATTCTGAATTGGCGTCATCACTATCGCCTTGATTGGTCATCGATCCGCTTAACGTACTGCCGTCACTAAAATGAACGGTCACCACAAATGCTTTGGTGGTGCAATCCAGATCACCATCGCCGCTGGCGCCGGAACTCCCTGGCGCCAACCCCGAACCACTAAACGTCAGCGTGATCTCCTGCACGGCAAAATCATTGTTCCCGCCCATATCCGGACTAAGGGTACAATTGGAACCATTGTAAACATAATCAAATGTCCCGGCATCGTCATTCCAGATATCCACACTGGTGATCGATAAATCCGACGAGTTGTTATAAACGCGAATCACAAATGCATCGTATTGATTGTACGGATCAATCTCCACCCGTGCCCCGCCAGTAGGGACAACTTCTTCTATTATGGAAAACGTACCGCTCTCATCCGAGGGATCGCCATCCGCTGCATCCGAAATCCGGATTTTACAATTCGATGACACATTATCCGGCACAGTCCAGCCATAACTGCCGTCATCCGTTGTGCTCGATACAATATCCGACCAACTGCTGCCGCCATTGTCACTGAATTCGATCTGAACGGTGCCGCTGAAATTTTCGCTGTCCCAGTTGATCGTATGATTACTGCCAACTGTCCAGTTTTCACCACCGTTCGGGGAGATAACGGTGATCGACTCAGGCGGCGGATTTGCGCCTTGCTGGTACAGGTCCGAGATTTCCGATTGAGAAAGCCCTGTGTTATACAAGCGCATGTCATCGATCAAGCCATCAAACGGATTGCTGCCGCCCTGATTGCCAATCGTGACCGGAGCGCTGGAATTGGTGCTCAGGGTGCCGGTTTTGCTCATACTTCCCACTTCGACCGCATTTTTGTACAGGCGCATTGTACTGCCATCCCAGGTAGCTGCTACATGCGCCCATTCTCCGGCAGTCAGGCCGCCGCTGCCGGCAATCAGGGTCGAGGTGCTGCCATCGGTTTTCAAACGGAAGCGAAGCACATGGCTCGTTGTGTGGGTGCTAAGCATCCAGTAATGATCGTCGGTGTAGACGCCAACTGCTTTGGATAAAATCCGGGCGTCGACAGCGCCGAAATCGTCCGGCCGAATCCAGCCGGCTATGGTCAGGCCGTTGCCGGGGGGCACATCAAACGTGCCTGCGGAAATATTATCATTGCTTCCATCCAGCTCCACGGCGTTGTTAATCAGGCCGGTGGTAAACGCAGCGCCGTTTTCCAGGGTCGCGTGATGGCCGTTGCCCGAGGCGTCGTACGCGGTGGAACCGCTGGTTTCATCGAATCGCCAGTGGGCGTGCAGGCCGACGGGAGGGGATTCGATGGTGAAGACTCCGCTTTCATCCGAGGGATCGCCATCCGCTGCATCCGAAATCCGGATTCTACAATTCGATGACACTGCATTTGGCACGGTCCAGCCGTAACTGCCGTCATCATCCGTGCTCGACACGATATCCGACCAACTGCTGCCGCCATTTGTGCTCAACTCAATTTTTACATTGCCACTGAAATTGGATGAAGTCCAGGTAATGGCATGCATCTCGCCGACAACCCAACTCTCACCGCCATTGGGGGAGGTGATCGTAATGTCGGGCGCAGTGCTTAAAACTTCGATCGTTTTCTCATCACTGCATCCTGGCGATGAAACACGAAGGATATACTGCCCGGGAGCTACCGGATTTCCACTGTCATCGGTTAGGTCCCATACACCGGTTATCGATGCACCGAGTTCGGTACTCACATTAACGTTAATATTTTTTAGGACATTCCCGGTACTAATATCTTTAATTTGCTCAGTAACAGAACCTGACATCGTCAGCAGATAGCTGTATTGGATCGGTGTACTTGAAGGCGTTTCCACATCACATATTTTAATATCTTTAACCGGATTATAACTCGCCAGAGTCCAGTTACCAAAACTATTATTTACACCGATGATCCCAATCCCATACGTCAGACATGATGGTGATCCCTGCGGCTGCGATGCGATATATTCGTCGGGAAGTTTTATTTTATGAACGAGATTTCTTCCATCATCTGCCACGTAGGCTTCCGTTCCATCGTTAATAACCACATCGACCAAATGGGCATCAGATGGGAAATCCACAGTGTGCCATTCAGAAGTGGACAGGTTAAGATAAACCACACGATCATTACCGGTATCGACAACCAATATTTCATCGTAATCAATTACAGCAACCGCCTCGGGGCTGTCGAATTGCCAACCGCCTGTGGCAGCACCGGACGAGGTGTTCACCACACGATTGTTTCCTTTATCGGCTACCCACGCTGATCCATCCGGCGCCATAGCCATACGCATGGGTTGGTTAAAACCGTTCAGAATTTCCGTACTTGTTATGTTCCCTGCCGTATCATGATTTAATTTTACGACGCGATTATTACCGGTATCACTGACATAAATAGTGGAGTTGTTTAACGCGGCACCTCGTGGAGAATTAAACGTAATATCTCCACTGCCGAGGCCATATTGATGAAGGATGAAATTTTTATTCAGTATATCAACAACATTATTTGATGACTGCCCATATACAAGCCGATTTAACGATGCATCAACAGCACATGCATAGAAATAATTGCTACAGTAAAAATCGCCATCGGCAAGCACATCAAATGCAATACTTCCTAATTGGTTCTGATAAAAATTCCAGCTATTAATTGTGCTTTTATCGCTTTGCGTCCATGTAGATAGTACATTTGCCGTTTCAATTTCAACTTGTGCAAAACTATAACTATTTAGAACTAACATCGAGAGAATGAAGAATGGAAAAATGAGTTTTTTCATTCGTTCATGCATGATTGTGTCTCCTTGGGTTTTAGAGTTTATTTTTTGAATGAGAACCGGGTGATATGTTAATTTAATTTCTTAAATACATCCGTAATTAAAATATATCCCCAGGATTCATACATTAACTTCGTCCTATCAACCGGTGACCATCTGGGATGTTCTCCATTTGTGATTAATAATTCAGTTTCATGTTCTTCAGGTGAAATTATGTAAATATTGTTACTACTTTCGACAACAATGTGGGAGCCGAATTGTAAATCATCAACCGACCAGTTCGGATTTGTAAAATTTCCCGGAATAATGTGTTCAATAGTTGCGTTTTTTTCAATAGGGAAAATTGTCAATCCATTTATCATACGACATGCAATATATTTCATGTCGTGGGAGATGGTTGGTTCGGTTAGGGGAATATGGATTTGTGCGCTTAAATTTCTGATATTCTTATCCTGTATCGATTGCATGAAAATGTTATAGCCATCATCGAATACGAAGTATTTTCCATCAGGAGAAATTTCCAGGTGATTTACGAAAACTGTTGTATCATTGGTAAAACTTTCAAGGTCGCTATCAGGGTACGATACCATCCATATTTGGTTATTCCGGTTAAACGCAACCAAATCTTCGGTTACCCATACAGGTTCAATATCATCGTTTACACCGTCCCACGTTGTCAATTGTTGGGATTCTTTTGTTTGAAAATCGTATGTACTAATGCTCTTATAGTATATCTGGTCGGTACTAATAATATATTCACCATCTGCCGACCAAAACGGAATTTTTCTGCGGGGTGCATCAAATAATTTTTCCAGAATTCCATTTTTAATGGTAAATAACCATATCTCACTATCTGCGTAGAAAGCAATTTTTTCACCAGATGGGTGCCATTGCGGATATAAAGCCATCAAAAATCCCCAATTGTTACCATCAATCTTTTCACCTGTAGTCATAGAAATAATCGCGATATGTGAATTATTGATACTGTCCGTATATGCATATGCAATCATATCACCATTTGGCGACCAACATGGATACTCACAATCACGATTATCAAAAGTTAGTTGGTGAATATCACTACTAAAAATAGGCGTTGTGCATACCTGATAAAATCCATCGATTTTGGCAACAAAAACAAGGTCATTCCCGGATGGCGACCATTCCGGATGTTGATACTTCGTACTGAAAATTGTAGATGTGATCTGTTTTAATTCACCACCAGTTGCAGAGACAATATAAACTTGTGAATCAAGGCTGTTATCATAAGCAATATACTTACCATCCGGTGACAAGGCAGGATTTCGCGCCCCGATATGTTCAGGCGTTAATATTGTTTTTTTATTATTATGCCCTAGCTCTACCGACCATAGATAACCAATAGTAGCGGAACGGTATACCATCTTTTTTCCATCCTGTGAAATGGCATATTTTGAGTACAGACGGTCATCAATTGTACATAATTCATTAATAAGCAAAGAACCATCAACAGTTGTAGAATACATCACGTTTCCTATCCATTTGTTGGACGAAACGATCTTTGTCCCATCCGGTGACCAGGCAGGATGCGAAGACTCAAGAGAATATCTCGGATTAGGAACTCTTATAGTTTCTGAAGTTATTTCTGTGACTTCTTCGATTTGAAATTTGTGGTCGCAGTTCACACAAACTATAAAACAACAGAAAGCGAAGATAGGCATTACTCTTTCCATAAGTTCATCTCAACAGTAATATTTTCTTTGATGCATTATATTTTTGTGAATGAATTGAAACGAAATAAATTCCAGAACTTACATTTTGACAATAATCGTTTTTACCGTTCCATTCAACATGGTGCTGGCCTTCTTGCTTTAAACCTTTAAATAAAGTGCGAACCCTTTGTCCCAGCGCATTAAAAATGCCTACCTCAATATGCATATTTAATGGTAAGTTATATGAAATATTTGTTCCGGCATTGAATGGATTGGGGTAATTGTTTAGAATCCCAAAATTAATCGCTTTCAAATTACTTAAGCCTGAATTTGCTGGAGGGATATATCTTGCATTTAAATTATATAAGGAACTTTTATCATAATCAGATACATTTCTTACGACTCCGCGACCAACTTGATTATCATTCATTATCGAGCCATCCCATTCGCTGCCTCTTGTGTGATTTAATCCCAGACAATGGCCTATTTCATGTCGTATAACTGTTGGAAGATGCCATTCCCATAAACTAGCAGTTATATTCATTGTCCATCCCTGGTTATTTATTCCCCATATTGGATCGTTAATTTCTACGTTTTGAAAATCTGTACTGTTATTCAGTGCGACATGTGTGTTATCATCACTTGTTGCACTAGTATTCAATAAGGAAGTATCACCTTCATAGTCTATCATCAGTTCACCATTTACCCTTTTCACTGCAATGTAACCCATGCCTGCAACCAATGCTTGGCTTGATGAAAAATCATCATAAAAATTTATCCAAATTGTTGATTCAAGAGGTGCTGACGCTGAAACATCAAAGTCTTCAAAATCATAACCTGTTGCAAATGTCCATTCATTTATTGCGTTACTAATATCAATAACAAAAAAATTATCAAATGTTATATTTGTCGGAAAAGTAGAAAGATTGAGAGGTCTTTTCACATTTTCTGAAGAAAAAATATAAAACTGCACTTTCAATTGTGGATTTGTAGGCCATTTTGCTACATCATTAAAATCAAATGTGTTGTTATCTTCAGTCATTATTTTCTCGATAAGTTCTGTATCATCAGAATTAAGTTTGTAGTAATAAAAGTTTTCAGGATCAGAATAAGATTTTCCGAAAAAGAATAATACAAAAAGAATTGTTTTAAAACAAATCTTTATAAATTTAACCATTTATAATACCTTTCCTTTTTTATTCTTTCCATTTATAAATTTCATCCAATATTGCATGAATTAACATTTTGGCATCGTTGATCTGAACTTCATAATCATTACCAAAATAATGATAAGAATTAATTACCCTGTTCTCAACAAGAGGAAAACATTCAATTCCAAAAACATTTACATATAAATGTGGTAAGTTCTCATAAACTGTGCCGTCAAGAGCATTAATTTTATCTGCTGTCAAATAAATCAGATATTTACCATTTAATTCAATATAATTTTTCTTAGTCAAACGCAGTGGCATTGCTAGTGGGTCATTCCCATTTTCATGTTCAATAACAAAATCAACGTTTTTGGGGCCGCGATGAAATGGGGACAAAACAAAATGTAACTCTTTTACTGATTTGTTAAACGCAAAATATTTGTTAAGGCAATCGGTAATGTCCATTTTGTATGCAACCATATACTTCACTGGAGAATACTTTTGATATGACATATCAATAGTATCGATATTTGTTATTGTACCGATGAAAACATATGGCCCAAAATATAAATCCCAGAGGTAGTATTTTTTAAATTTAAAATCGAATTTACAGTAATTGGTTCGATCTAGTAAAAGGAAACTCGAAGCAAAACGATGGTTTCTAACTATTCTTTCATTCCGATTTTTATCAACATACGTTAGATATTCCTTTTCTCTCAATATCGGATTTAACATGTCTGAAAAAAAATCAAGCGATATCATCTTTTTGAAGGATTCTGTATTAACAATCATCACATCTTGCATTGATTCTTTTATTTTAGTTGTTTTGTGTAAAGTTGGGCTAATAAGTACATTTTTTTCTTCAAATGACAAGTCGAGAAATTTTGCAAATTCGATCAATTCTTTCGATTCTTTTTGGGTTTTCCTGATGTTGATTATATCTTTGGCAAATCCAATATCAAAAAGCAATAATAATGATGATAAGAAAAAACATAATCCTTTTTTAGTAATCATATTTTATCTCCCTTTGTCATGCAACGTTTTTTCAAATTTTGTAATTCTGAGATACTACACTAAACATAGTTTTAACATACAACAAATTAGAACGACTCAGTATGATACTATCTCATCAACAATATTTTTTTTAATGCATTGTACTTGTGTGAATGAATTGAAATGAAATATATTCCGGAACTGACATTCTCAGCAATATCGTTTCTACCGTCCCATTCAATTTGATGCCGGCCTTTTTGTTTTGCACCATTAAACAAAATACACACATTTTGACCTAATGCATTATATACACGAATACTTAGCTGAGTATTCTCGTGAAGCGTGTAGTTAATTATAGTTTCAGAATTAAATGGATTTGGGAAATTAGCTTCTATGGAAATATCATTTGCCGTAATTTCATTAATACCTTGTCCTGGCGGTGGGATATATTCATTAATTAAATATTTAACTGCCAATCTATCCATATTGGTTACATCCCAGACATTCCCCACATGGTAGGAACCCATTATAGAAGTAGACCAGTCTGGGTCCGAGCCTGGATGGGCTAAACCGAAAACATGTCCCAATTCATGTTTTATTATCGATCCGAAATGAATTTCATTAAATTGGGGAGGAGTTGAAAGTGTCCATTTTACGTTCGTAAGAAATCCTGTACCTGGATCAGGTTCGGTTTCATCATAGAGAGCTTGTGACGAATTTAATATAATTCGAGTATAAGGTTCCAAGAGATCTGGGCTTGTATCACTTTCATACTGTAAATAGTAGCGATCTTCTACTTCATCATAATCGAAAGCTCTGTAGGTATACCCTGCCATTCTACTAAATTCAGCACTCCAACCATCCCAAAATCCAATATAAACCGATTTGGTGTAATCTCTGTCACCAGTATATACATTTAAAGAAACAGCATCCTTCCACGAATCTATCGCTGATGGCATCGCCACATTACAATATTCATTCCAGTTCATGTCATCTTCAGGGAAGGACTCATAGAAATCATCGTCAAATGTTATGTAAATTTTGTTATAATCTTTCCATTTTAATGCATATCTAAACTCTGAAAAAAAAGTATCAGAATTAAATGCTTTAGGATCAACATATGGCGTTTCAGCATTATAATAATAATATGCATAGTAAAAATCTGTCTGAATCTCATCACCAAATGCTGATTTATTATCGTAAAACAAATTAGCAAATATTAGAATAATCAATATCCGATATAAAATACTTTTCATTTTTTATTTCCTCCATTTGTATATTTCGTCTAACACAGAGTTTAAAATTATCTTAACGTCGGATATATTCACTTTTTCACTTTTGCCAAAATAGTTATACAAATTAACAATCTCATTATCAACAACTGGAAAACCTCCGATTCCAAATAAATTAAAATAAAGGTATGGTAAATTCTCATCCTTAGTGCCTTCCAAGACCTTTAATCTTCTTGGATTTATAAAAATTACGATTTCTTTGGCTAACTCTATATTAGGCCTTTCCTGTAGATATTTTGGCACTAATGCTAAATGGTTTTCCTTTCCTTCTGGTTGTATCATCCAACTTGGCTGCTCTTTACTTACTGCTCTATTAAAAGGTGACAAAGCAAATCTTAATTTTTTATTACAAATATTAAGTGTACAATAATTATTTAAATTATTAGTGAGTTGCATTTCACAAATAAGAACATATGGTTCAGCCATATAATGTCTTGTATTTTTTAAATCCAATGTATCAATTTGTGATATTTTTCCACTAAAAACATAAGGCGCCCAATATAAATCGTAAAGGAAATATTTTGCATAGGTAAAATCAAAATCCAAATAATTCGCCTTTTTAAATAAATATGTCGGAATAAATTCCAATTGAATGCCGTAATTAAATCTTTGAACTAATTCTTTTGATAGTTTGAAGTCACTATTTTTATAGAATTCACTATTATATAAATTGGGATTATACATAGCTGCGAAAAAGTTCAATGCAATTATTTTTTTAAAGCTGGACGTATTTACTATTCGAAAACTCTGTGATTCTTTTTTAAGCCGATTTCCATCATATATTGAGTTGAGTATGTTATTATACTCAACAAAATCTTGTGAAACTTCTCTGGGCGCCATTAGATCCAGGTATTCCTGGGCCCACACGCTGCTTGCAAGAAACAAACTTATGAGAAAACCATTAAACAAAATTTTGAACTGCATAGAATTCCTCCTTATTTTGTTGTTAAAAAATTAATGTTACGATTCATATTTTGTTTTAGCATTTGCCATCTCTTACTTAATTTTAGCAAATTTCTCAACCGATGTTAATTTGTTATTTCCATCATTTGCAATCACTTTATAGAAATATACACCATTTGCTATTCTATCTCCGTCATCATCGCAGCCATCCCACTCAATATAATTAAATTGTTTCATCGAGTAATCGTTAATGATTTTTATCAATCTTCCGGCAACAGTATATATTTTTATTGTCACTTCGGCCGGCCTGGATAATTCATAAGTAAAGGCAGTTGTATCATAAAATGGATTTGGATAATTCAAGATATTTAATATCGATAATTCATCTTCAGTAATAATGAATGAAATTTCATTTTCTCCGCCCAAACCGGCTGAATCAACCGCGCTTACTTTCAAAGTATGTATGCCATACTCCAATTGTGTCTGTATTTGAATATAGTCTTCTTCATTCATGGAATATATTTCGCAAATATCCTGATCAACCTTATTCTTGTCCAACTCAATTCGTATTGACTGCCAATTCAGCGGAGATGTAGTTTCAAATTTAATAATGAATTGTGGATATTTCTCAACATATTGATTGGCAATCAGCAAATTATCATGGTAATTAATATGCACAATCGGCGCTTCAGGATTGATTGTATTCAGCTTTAATGCCGGATCACCAAACAATGTAAACATTTCCAGATTACCTTCATACGTAATTCGGTGGGTTAAGTAATTTAGTTTTGCCTGCAAAATCGCTGATCCAATTGTGTAGTTTTCATCGACGAACACGGATGTATATAAATCATTTCCTAGCGGATTATCCGGGTGAATTTGTATTGTACCTGTCGATGTAAAGACTGCGATTGCCCCGCCATTTTGCGCCTTTAACAAGCCTTCAGCCAGGCATTCTTTTTCAGGATGCTGAAACATTCCGGAACTACAGGTAAACGCAGTGAAGAATGGTAATTTAGTATAATTATATAGCGAGGGAAGCGTATTTATTCCGAGTATTTGCTCCCAGGCTAAATATTCGATAGCGCCATGGCCTATATAATTAGCAATTAAACAACCACTATTAAGTTCATGTATAACACAATCTCGCATTTCTTGCTTGTCTTCACTCCTGGAGACGTACATTTTGGTAATATTGTAACCATCTGGAATAATGTTAGCTAAACTATCACTCATTATTTCAAATTTTTCCGGGTATGTTGGATTATCACACATGAGCAGTACATTCTTTTTCCAGTTATCAATTTTAAAATCATTTGTGTATTCAATTATCTTCTCAACAACAACGGACAACTCATCGACTGATTTCACTGGCAAGCGACCGATTTGCATGTCCGGTATATTGTCATCCCCGCTGACACAAACAAACCAATTATCGCTTGCAGATTCTCCCGAGAATATCGGACGAAATAAATATGTCGGAACAAAATTTTGATCACCTTTACCTAAAAAGTCTTTATAATCATAACTGGCATCCCCCACTAATAGTACATAAACGGGGGATGGTTTATTCCAGAAATAGTAGGAGTAGCTGAGAAAATCTTTTATGGCCTCAGGGCTAAAAATTCCATAATTAAATTCATCATAAATATCACTGACATTAACGACTGATACTGCTAATCCATTATTTTTATGTCGTTCAGCAAGTGGCAGAATCGAATTAAAAAACAATCCGTGAGTAATGATAATATAATCGCTTTGTTGTTCATTCAAATGTAAATATGATGGTTCATCCATTTCAATATTTCGAGGAGTAAGATAGCTATCACTTTCAATGCAAATATATCTATTTGATTTAACAAAATTTAGCGTAAATAATAAATCAAAATTTCCATCCCGCTGTTCAATCGACGAATTAAGGATACGATATATAGAATGTTCATTCTCGATTTCGAACAGGTTAATCTTATCAGTTGTAAAATTTTTAACTTGAATATCTTGAACACCCCCTTGCTGCAAACAAAAGCCTAAGGTTCCGTTTTTAGCGTCGAATTTCCTCCAATAATTTAGTTCAAACCAGTCAAAAAAAACATTGCTATTGTCATTCACTCCTTGTGCTTTTATGCTAAGAGTGTTCCTTCCGTTCAATAAATTCAACTGCGAAAATTCTGTCTTTATCCAATAATTACCTTTTGGTTTCCATGAAATATCATGGATTTCATTTCCATTTAAATAAAATTGTACATTATGGTCGGCGTATTTCATCCCGTATAGCATAATATTTATTGCAGCGTTATCTCCATCCATTCCGGCAATATCGGAAATATGAAATCTAAAATCTTTTTTTTCACCTACTTTTATTTCATCCCATGTCCAACAATCATCATCACCGCGATCAGGCATGTAGGATTTATAAATGACATTTTCCTCGATATGAGTATGTTCAATATAGTTTTTAATCGGATCAAAATAACTACCAGGCTTTCCGTTTTTTACACTCATTCGCAACCCTTTTTCATTGCTTAATACCAGCCAATACACATTGTCATTTGAATACATCGTTTCATTTTTATATCCATAAAACACAATATAATCCGATTCATCAAACACACTGTCTTGTTCTCCATGAACATAAATTGGAATTTCATCACCTTTATTATAGATATGTATCTTGAGTGGATTGATTGAGAATAAATTTAATCTGGCATCTCGTAAATATGAATAGTCCAACTTATACATACCATCTTCATTAATTGAGATTTTGTAACTTTCAATTCCGCAAATCTGACGATAAAAATTTACTGAATTAGGATTATATAATGAATCTTTACGTGCTGTTTTTTGTTGAAAGTGATCATTGGGATGCATTTTTTCTCTATTTAGAATGCTTTTAGAAATAATAATATCAAATAAATATTCTCTTTCACTCAATGAATGATATATATCTTCTGATTTATTCTTTATATTCTTATTTTCAATAACTTGCTCTAGCTTAAATTTAATCCGCTTATTTATCTTTATTTTTTTTGCTACAGGATTATATTGGGCAACATTTACTTGCACCGTCATTAAATAATGCTCTCGCATAAAGCCGGGATAGTGAGTTTCAATGATATCATGCGGATACAAAACGTTTGCCTGGTAAACAGCTGTAAATTTCAAGTAAAAAGTGTACCATTGTATTAATTGAAAAGTATACCAGTGGATTAACAGTGCAAGCGGTAACGTAA
>JAFGDW010000229.1 GCA_016931935.1 Candidatus Zhuqueibacterota bacterium
AGATGTGAACGCAGTTTCGTTTTATTTACTTATGTCAACATCAGCTCATCATCGCTTTAAGCCGACGCTCTTTGTCGGCTTAAATATGTTTGAAATGACTGTTTGAAGGATAATTAGAATCTAAATAATGTGAGTATAAAAATACCTTTCATCTTTATAACGAAAAGGTTATATTGTACGTTAACAATTTATAACAGCAATACTTGAAAACAGCACGCGTTACAAATCCACAGCCCAACGTTATCAAATCTCATGCTCGCGTTATTTGATGGTTTCGAATCATGTAAAAAATTATCAGGAGGAACCATGGAAATACGTTATGTCGCAGATGCCGTCCGCTATCAACGCATGGATGCCGATGAATTACGTGCATCGTATTTGGTCGATTCCATTTTCAAACCCGGCGTTATTGAGTTGGTTTACACCGATGTCGATCGTGGCATTGTCGGCTCTGCCGTTCCCACAAATCAATCTTTAAAATTAATCGGCGCCAAAGCATTGGCATCCGATTATTTTGCCCAACGCAGGGAAATTGGTGTTATTAATATTGGTGCCCCGGGTAGCGTGATGGTCGATGGTACTACATATGAAATGGAAAAACTGGATGGTCTATACATCGGGCGCGGTAGTCAGCACATTGAATTTACCAGCGCCAATGCCAATGATCCGGCCTATTTCTACATACTTAGTTATCCAGCCCATACAAATTATCCCACCACGCAGGCAAAAATAAAAGACGCCGAAGCCGTTAAACTGGGCACGCTGGCAGAATCAAATCAACGCACAATTTACAAATATATTCACCCGGATGGCATCAAAAGCTGTCAACTGGTCATGGGCTTCACCATGCTTGAAGAAGGCAGTGTCTGGAATACGATGTCTGCTCACACGCACGAACGTCGCACCGAAATTTACATGTACTTCGATCTCGCGGAGAATGATATCCTGTTTCATTTGATGGGGAAACCGGAGCAGACACGTCACATCGTGATTCGCAATCGCCAGGCTGTGTTATCGCCAAGCTGGTCGATTCATTCCGGTGTCGGTACCCGAAATTATTCGTTTATTTGGGGCATGGGTGGCGAGAATCAGCAGTTTACCGATATGGATGGCGTGGAGATGGATAGGCTAAAGTAAATGAAAAATTTAAATGGAAAATTATGTATCCATTCAATAAACGATGGTGAGTGTACCCTTCGACACCGTTCGTGCCGCGAACAGCAGCAGCACGCCGTTGCGAGACGGCAAGCTCAGGGTACGGAACATACCGTTGACTGAGTGCTCCGAAAGCGCATCAACATAACCAACTAATATTGAAAGGATACAAAATTATTTTGCCATTTTCAAATTCAATGTTTGAAATTATAAGAGGTGAATACTATGATTTTAGATAAATTTAAACTCGATGGTAAAGTTGCAATTGTCACCGGCGCCTCCCGTGGTTTAGGGCAGGCGATGGCAATTGGGTTGGCTGAAGCAGGTGCAGACATTGCCTGTGTGGACGTACTGGAAACAAATGAAACCCGGTTGATTGTTGAACAGCTCGGACGCAAGTCTATCAGCATTCAGGCAGATTTGTCCGACGCCAGTTGTTCCGGAGACATTGTGAAAAAGACGGTCGAAAAATTGGGTCATGTGGATATTTTGGTCAATAATGCCGGCATTATTCGCCGCGCGCCACTAACGGAGTTTACGGAAAAAGATTGGGACGATGTAATTAATGTCAATCAACGGACATTATTTTTTCTGACACAACGTGTGGCGCGACAATTTATTGAACAGGGCCGTGGTGGTAAAGTCATCAATGTGGCGTCGATGCTGTCATTTCAGGGGGGGATATTCGTGCCATCTTATACTGCTTCAAAAAGCGCGGTGATGGGATTAACCCGGCTCATGGCCAATGAACTGGCACCGCATCGCATCAACGTAAATGCGATTGCGCCAGGCTACATGGCAACGGATAACACCAAACCACTGCGAGAAGATCCTGAGCGCAACAAGGCGATACTTGACCGTATCCCGGCAGGCCGCTGGGGTGATCCGAAGGACCTGCAAGGCGTCATTGTATTTCTTGCTTCCGAAGCTGCTTCTTATTTACACGGCTACACAATTGCGGTCGATGGCGGGTGGTTGGCGCGATAGCGAGTATAAAGGAAATTCATCTAGTCATGTCTTATAAATAACGAAAGGATTCAGGATGGAGGAAAAACCACGGAAATCGAATTCGAAATCAAAGAAAATTGAGGTCGATAATCTGTTGGATGCCAATCCAAAGCTTAAGATCGGCAATTTTCGTTGGGTAATTTGTGCACTTGTTTTCTTCGCGACGACGGTCAACTATGTCGACCGAGCAGTCCTTGGTGTTTTGGCGCCAACACTTCGCCATGACATTGGGTGGACCGATCAGCAATACGGGTACATCAGCGCCGCTTTTACATTGGCCTATGCAATTGGTTTCCTGTTTGCCGGCTGGTTTATTGACCGTATTGGAACAAAACTGGGTTATGCCGTTTATCTGACAGTTTGGTCACTGGCGGCTGCATCCCATGCACTGGCAGGAAGTGCATTTACGTTTGGCCTGGCCCGGTTTGGCCTTGGTATTGGGGAGTCAGGTAACTTTCCGGCTGCCATAAAAACCGTTGCAGAATGGTTTCCCAAAAAGGAGCGTGCCCTTGCCACCGGAATATTTAATGCAGGCTCCAATGTCGGAGCCGTTCTGGCGCCACTTGTCGTGCCGTGGATAGCGTTAACCTGGCATTGGCAGGCGGCTTTCATCATCACCGGTTTGGCGGGCTTAATTTGGATCGTTTTTTGGCTGCCAATTTATCACAAACCATCGGAACATCCAAAATTATCCAAAGCCGAACTTGAACATATCGAAAGCGATCCTCCCGATCCGGCCACAAAGGTGCGCTGGTTGAAACTATTGCCCCATCGTCAAACCTGGGCGTTTGCGGTTGGCAAATTCATGACAGATTCCATCTGGTGGTTCTACTTGTTCTGGTTCCCATTGTTCATGAATGATCGTTTTGGCGTGGATCTCAAGTCTATCGGTTTGCCAATGATCACCGTGTATCTGCTTGCTGACGTTGGTTCGGTTGTCGGTGGATGGTTTAGTTCATCGCTGATCGGACGCGGCTGGACGGTAAATGCTGCACGCAAAACTGCAATGCTTGTCTCTGCCCTGTGTATTTTGCCAGTCGCTTTGGCGCCACAAGTCAGTGGTGAATGGGTTGCTGTATGGCTTATTGGTGTCGCTGCTGCTGCACATCAGGGTTTTTCTGCAAATATTTTTACGACCACTTCGGATATGTTCCCGCGTAAAGCGGTTGCATCCGTTGTCGGAATCGGTGGTTTTGCCGGCGCAATGGGTGGCTTTTTTATGAATCTCGGCGCTGGCTGGCTCAAACAGAATACCGGCAGCTATCAAGTGATGTTTATTATCGCTGGATTTACTTACATCGTTGCGCTACTAATAATGCATTTGCTTGTTCCTAAACTGGAACCCGCCGAACTTAAAGCATGATGTCGTAATATTCTCGATAGAAATTCTTAAATCTTCAAGTTGAAGAAAAAGCCGTTCCCAATGGAGCGGCTTTTTGCTGAAGTGCTACTTGTTAACGGTTAAAATTTCAGGATAGTAGAGCGATGCCATTCCGGTTATCCAGTTTACTCCGTAATGATTAGCTCTAAAGAAACAGTTAGTCAACTCGTTCCGCCGGTCTCCGGCGGAATGCCGAATGGACGCTCTGCGTCCATTATGTA
>JAFGDW010000230.1 GCA_016931935.1 Candidatus Zhuqueibacterota bacterium
AAACGTCTCTGCTAAAGGGATGCGGCCTAAATAATGATTGAACTAACCCGCGCAAAAAACGCGCGGGAAGCTCATCATCGCTTTATCGACCAAAGTTATCTTGTGTAAGAACTAACCATTGGAAATCAAACAAATCCAGGATATTTGCTGGAGCAAATATAAAATGGTAGATTTTCAAATATTAGAGATTGTCCACAAAATCCTGAATCAATTTAGCCGCCTTCTGCGGACCATTCCATGCCCTTAACATGTCACGGTATTTGATCGCATTTTCACGGTATAACGATGTTGATAAAACCTGCCTGATTTTTGTCCGAAATTCATGAATATTCAATTCCCGATGTGTGTCTGAATTAAGCGTTGGTAGAACAAATTCACAAACACCCAATCCATGCAATCGTCGGGCGTTGCTTTCCCGCTCGGAAAATGTCGGAATGATTACTGAAGGCGTGCCCGTATACAAGCTTGTCTGGCATGAGCCATAGCCACCATGATGAATCATTAGGTCACAACGTTCAGCCATGTCCAGACCCGGTAAATAGCTGGCAAATTGAAAATTATCTGGCAGGGGAAGAAACTCTTCGGGCAATGTGTGGTGTCCCGTTGTTAATACGACATTCACTTGTTCGCGTCCTAAAACCTTTACACAAGCATGTAAAATAACTTCCGAATCGAGCGCCGTGCTCTTCTTCAAATATCTGGGATTGCCGGAATAAACCCATATAAGTGGTTTTTGCTTATCGAATTGATCCATCCATTCCGGCATAGTTTCATCGGGATTTTGCCACAAAACCGGGCCGATATAATGGAAATCATTTCCGTTTTCAATTGGATCTGTTTCGCGAATCCCCATAACCAGCGTTAAATCACCAATATTTAATTCATCAATTGTAGAAATAGCTGTTAATCCGTAATCCTTCAGCACCAAATTGATCGTTGGTGTCGCGGACGGAATGTTTGCCGGTTTTTCTTTCCACCATATAAATCCGTTATTGCCAGGATGAGCGTCTGCCTGAATGACAGTCACCAATGGCCGGGCGAGCGTACGCGCTGCAATACACGCAAACGGATTCCAGAAATCAACGACAACATCAATTTCGTTTTCCAAAATCATCTTTACATAGGCATCACACTGCGACTGTACAAAATTTTTACTTAACATGCCCGACATGGCTGCCCCATGATCCATATTCCAGACTTCCGCGGTTATCGGAGCAAATTGTCGAGGGATGCTACGTAGCAGCATTATAAGAAAATGCGAAAAGTGTCCAAAGTCGTTTTTTATTTTCGGCGATCGGACAAGTTCTAACAGAGCGTTTAATGTGACATGCCCGGAATTAATATAATAAAGGGGATGTTTGGGAATGGTATTTCGAAATCCTGCCTGCTCAATTAAAATTCGCGGTGCTTTGGCCGGGCTGGAAAATAGGATGTTATGCCCGGCATTGCGAAGTTCGGTGGCAATTGGCAAGGAGCGTGTTAACAAACCCAGATCGTTGGTTGGCAGTGTTGTGAATAATAATTTTGTTTTCATTTCCTGTACTACTATTTGCAATGTTTAAAAAGCTTGACAAGTTCATAAACTATTTCGGCTGTAATTCCCCAAATAATCCCATCCGCTGTTCGATAGACAAAAACACGATGCTTCTGACCGCCGCATGGTTTATGATAAATTGGCGGCAGGCCTAATTCTTCCGAGGGAAACAATACCTCTTTTTCACCATCTTTGTGTATATAATACGTTTGAATCTCAAGTCTAACTGCATATATTTCGGGTGGTTGTTCCAGAAAAAATGAAAACGGAATTGAAAATATTTTTTCCACATCATTGACATCAATCGTCAACATATCCAGGCTGGGAATATTTAAACGACCAATAAACGGATCGACCGCTGCCCCCATCGGCGCAATATGCGTTCCCAATCGTCCCAGTACATCGATACAGTCCGGGTTAATACCAAGCTCTTCAACAGTTTCGCGGACCGCTGTTGCTTGATAATCCGCATCATTTTCCGGTTCGTACTTTCCGCCGGGGAAACATATTTCGCTCCCCTGTCGGATCGATTTGGCGCGCTTCTGCAACAGTAAATGGTACTCATTGCCAATATTTATAAACGGTACCAACACGGCTGAATTAAAATATTTATCCCGTCACTGAATCGCAGGTGTATTCGTCAGTGCGTGAGTGAGTCGTTTAAGTGAGAACATGAAAATAGCCACACATAATTATTTAACTATACATGATATTCATATGGTCTGCGGAGAGTCTATTTCAGATACTTGAAGTCCTGAGCCGCGTATAACCTGCCGGTCGGCCCCTTTTCATCCAATAATGCCGGTACTAATGCGCCGCACAACCGGATCATGGCGAACAGATTTACCTGAAACGTACGCTGCCATACATCCATCGTAAAATCAAAAATTGGTGTGGACTGATTGGAGATGGCCGCATTGTTGTAAAGAATATCAACATGCTCCGCATTGGTATTCACCGCATCGATGACTGCCTGAATAGCAGTATCGGTATCCAGTTCACCGGCGACAGCGTGGATATTAACATCGTGCGGTTCCAGCAAATTACATGTCTCAAGCGTATGATCATGTTTACGCCCATGAACTAATAGATTGCGCCCAGTTCTGCCAGTCCGAGCGCGATTTGCTGTCCAATACCCCGGCTGGAACCGATTACAAGCGCCCATTTTCCAATTAACTTTTTTTCCAATTGTTTGATCCTTTTGCTCACTGAATTCAACTCTAATTACAATTTAAAATATATCACATTCATCTGCATGTGTTCAGCGATCATATCATTGACAGTTGCTTTTAGTTTTTCTTCTGTGATGCCACTGGCAATAATCATATCATCAAGCATTGCGATCCATCCGGTTGTAATACCAAGTTCCTTCAATCGTTTCTTATATTTTTTGAAACTGACCTTTGCAAATTCGTGATGATATATTTCTTGTAAATCTGGATTATTACCTATTAACAGATCAATTTCATCCGCATAGAAAGCTATATTTTTCTCACTTTTCATATAATATTGTAGCTGTCCCACAAGCATATCATGCTGAGCTGGTGGCTTGAATGGGAGCTGTTCGATGATCCCATATTTTGCAACAGCTTTATTATATTCTTCTTTCATGGCAGTACGGATATTGGAACCCCAATAAATTCCATATTGACTAAAATAGCCATCGTGGATAATGTAATTCTTGAACGGTAACAGAACTGTTTCGATCAGTTTTGGAAAGCGATCAATCTTTTCATCAAGTGACTCTGTCAAACCCAAAACGCCATATACCTTGCTTTCAGCACCCTGATCGTGTAAAAAAGTGCAATATTTTTTCATTTGTTTGAAAGCGATAAACCTGTCTTTAATAAAATATTTCCAGTCCAGAACAATTTTTAAATCCCGTTCAGCAAAATTAAATGGATTCTCTTTATAGAAATCTTTCAGAATATCAATATTTTCATAAATTGAGTTTCTGACCTTTACTTTGTCTATCATATCCAACTTCATGAATTTGTTTATCGTGTCAATATTTTCAACTATCTGAAATTGGACGTTCGCAAATACAAATAATGAATGATGAAGTTGGAATAACAATTCAAAATCCTGTTTTGGTAAAATCATATTATGATTCCTTATTTTTTTGTATTCAAATCATAATACGCTGCTTCCATCAAGAGGAAGAACGCCTGCGCTTCGCACGAAGTACCGGAACGATTGAAATTGGGCGCACCGCAAACTTCCTGCACAATGCCGAATTTATCCACTTGTTTCCAGGCGGCAGCACGCATTTTATCCGCCTGCTTTAAATAGGCAGCATCCAGCCAGTTACCGGCAACACCGCGATAAATTGTGTAAGCGAACATTTGTGATGTATTTGTATCGATAAATGCGGACGGATCGTCGAGAATATCCTGGAAACGGCCATCTTCACGCATATAGGGCAGGATGCCGTCGACTATTTCCTTGACAAATCCGGCGAGCATCTCCTTATCATCCTGCATTGTTTCCGGCAATGCTTTAATAACTCGCGCCATGCCCGCAGCTGCCCAACCATTACCGGTTCCCCAAAATACCTTGCGAGAGTATTCTTGCAAGTCCTCGTCCCACATGTGATAATACAACTTTTTTTCAGAATCCAACAAAATTCTTCTGTAACCAACGCATTGTTTTACCGCTTCTTCAGGATATCCCGCCACCGCCAGAAACGGCGGCGCCATATAAAACGCATCCACCCAAATCATATTTTCAATGTAATTATGGTAAATGATTCCCTCGCTCGTCCGTGGGGCGATATTTAACAGAAAATTTAACATCCGATCGGCGGCTTTTTTTAACTCCCTGTCAGCAGTTATGTTCGCAGCGAATAACAGTGGTTCACCATTGGACGCAGGATCGGTAACCGGACGGTCGTGACCATTTAATCCCAGCCGGCCATCTTTCCACTGGTTAACAACCGCATCCTTGGCAAACAAAACGACAAAATCGGTTTCCCCCATCTCCAACAGCGCCTGCGCGGCCACACCTTGCTCCCATGCCCGACGTTGCATCGATAGCATGGCATTCATTACCTTTTGAACGGTTTCATTCTCCATCATAATGTTCGTTTCCGTTTTGGCTCTTTTGGGTGCATCGGCTTTGAGAGTATTTATACTCGGTATTAGCATTAATGTATATACAAGGATCGTGCAAACGAATTTAGAATTCATGAAATGCGCTCCTTTATTTTCGGTAGGGTGGTTGACTGAACAACTCTAAGGAAAGTTAATTTGTAATATATGAATATATTGCCGGAAAATCAAGAACAGGTTAGTGTGCCCGAATTTTGTTTTATACATTATTTTTTTCGGAATAATCAGTTTTATTTTATTCTGCAGCATTTTAAATTGGTAAGAAATAGAAATTCGCATTACTTCACGATAATTTCAACCACGGATTTACACAGATGAGCACTGAAAGTAAAAATTCTACATCCCTAATCCGTGAAAATTAGTGTCCATCCGTGGCAAATAAAATTTTTAGATTTGAGCGGAAATTATGAGCTGGAAATAAACTTGTCTATGCTATAATCTAAATTTAGACTTCGGATACTATTTAAGTAAAAGCATACGTTTTACCTGATGCTTGTCCCCGGCATCCAGACGATAGAGATAAATACCGCTTGCTAAATTTTCGCCATGAAATTCTACGCTATACAAACCGCTGTGCTGTTTTTGATCGACCAGGATTGCAGCCTTTTGCCCATCGACATTAAAAACATCCAGCCTGACGAACGATTCAGCAGGAATGCTGTAGCGGATTTGTGTTCTCGGATTAAATGGATTAGGGTAATTTTGTTCCAATGCAAACACGGTTGGCAATTGCAGTTCACTATTCTCCACTGTTGCAGTTCCCAATACGTCTTTGGATGATGAAACGGAGAAAGCGCTGTGCCGGCCCAGGTATAATAGTGAACGCAATAAAAATCGAGCGTACCGTCGGGATCGGCACCGGCAGCGATCAGACGGTCGTCCGAGTAATAATTATAATTGCCGCCAACGTCTGTCGATGCAATAAATGCCCAGGAACCGTTGGTCACCTGCGCATCGGGATCGGTACGGTGAATTGCGCCGGTGCAGCGATTCACGAATCGTTGAATCACCGCCATGGGAACGTGCCGCGTATGACTCTACCTATGCTCGTTACTCATTCCTTCGGGTTCGTTGAAAATTTCCCAGGCTATGATAGCCGGATGATATTTCAGCGCATCTACCATGGGAATGAGCGAATTTTCGATGTAAGATTGCAGTCGTATTGTATCCGTTAGCAATAAATACGAACGATCGGTTACCGAACTGGGATTGTCGCGAGTATTCAACATATCGAACGACCACAAGCAGGGGATCACACCAACATTATAATCCCAGCCGATATCCAAAATCTGCCTCAGGTTATCAATTGAGCCTTGCCCCGGGCTGATCACAAAGCCGTTACTATCAAATTCAGGAGTAATGCCGCCGGTGGTATGCAGCCAAAGGCGCATGGCATTGCCACCGTTTTCATGTACTTGTTGAAAAATCTGCTCGAACCGGACGAAATTGGTAACTCCCGGCCCAATGTCATTGGCAAAATTGACCCAAGCAAAATTAGCGCCGTTGAGAAACAGATCCTGATTATTAAAACGAATACTGGATTGAGCAAATGAAGCTTGTGAATTGAAAAGAATACCTAAGATAACAAAAACCGTGTAGCATTTTTTCATGATGACCTCGTTTTGGTCGTTATGAATTGAAATGAATTTCATGCCTATTAAATACCTCCAAATCTCTGTAATACCTGAGATGCTGCCTCCGCGCCAGCTTGCATGGCAGGTCGCAAATTTTCATCACAATACCACGACACGCAGAATGCCGCCTGATAACTATCACCACAGCCGGTGGTATCAATTACTTTTTCAACGGGGATCGATTCATGAAAATAGGATTGTCCTTTCCACAAAGCAATGCTGCCTTCCGCACCCAGCGTCACAACGATCGGAGAATTGATTTCGACGGAAAACGATTTTAATTGGTCTGCCAACTCCCGATTGCCGCTGATAAAGCCGAGATCGATAAACGGGAGAATCATTTTAATGATTTCAATATCACGCTCATCCATAAAATCTACGACAAGCCGGGGATGACCGGTACTGCGTTTTAGCGCCTCCATAAAATTCGGATTATTGGCAGGTATGGCAACAATATCGAAATTTTTAACAAATGCCCAGTCAGACTCCGATAACAAAAATTTTTCAAAAATACCACCCTGCCAGCTATCCGGTTTGAAATATGGTTCGCCATCCTTCACATAAATGCGATTATAGGCTGTCGGTCCATCTAGTTGATAGACATGGCTGATTTCGATTCCGCTCGAACGCAGATACTCCATTACTTTGTCGCCATACGCATCGCGACCGACCGCCCCCAATACACTGATATGTTCCCAGCCGCTGCGCAGGCATTGCGCTGCAAAATTTATTGAATTTCCCCCGACGCACATTTGATTCGATTCCACATAGACATCAACACAACAGACGGTCATTGCCAGTATTTTCATATAGTCACCTGGTTGGTTTCTTGTTTCAGATTTTTCAGCGCGTTAATTTCATGCGCTTTAATTTGCGCCAAATCAATTTCACACATGGCTTCATTTGTTTGGGTAACAGAAAATTGGATCATCACATCCGTATCGGCGTATTCACATTCAAACACAAATTTCGCCCGGTCGAAATGATAGTCCGACGTAACCACGATGATTTTCATGCTTTGATATTTTAAAACGATCGGTTTAGACAGCGATGCGTCCTCCAGCGTATTGCGGCTTTCAGCGAAGTCCACAAATCGGTTCCGGGGTATGCCATATGCCTGTAAAAATTGCATCAGGTAAAATGCATGAGGTCGATTACTGGTATTGAAGTGATCGCCAAATCCACCAGTGAGCAGAAATTTGTAATCAGGATATTTTTTGCCAAGATGAATGGCACGCTCACAACGTTCACGGGCAATTGAATACAACTTACCGGCGGGCGAATTTGGAGAGCCGAGTAGAATGATCAGGCCGTTACAATGGTCTGGTTTCAAAATAACATTTTTCCTTATCTATTTAATTACAGGAAGCCAACGTTTTTTTTATGTCTTTAATAAGCCAACCGGGAG
Organism: Candidatus Zhuqueibacterota bacterium; assembly: GCA_016931935.1. Lineage (GTDB taxonomy): Bacteria > Zhuqueibacterota > Zhuqueibacteria > Thermofontimicrobiales > Thiofontviventaceae > Thiofontivivens. Next base: position 7,687 of record JAFGDW010000230.1, read on the forward strand.
CTCACAAATGCCAGATTGGCGCTATCGGGCGACCAAGACGGGACATTAATCGTTCCTTGTCCGCCAAACAATTTGGCAAGCACTTCGATCTCGCCGCCATCCGCTGGCATAATGCGCAACATCACATCCTTGTTCGCCGGGTGTCCCTGAACGTCTTTTTGATAGGAGAGAAATACGATCCACTTTCCATCCGGAGATGGATGCGGGAACCAGTTGTTGTATTCATCATTTGTCATCTGTTCCTGCTGACTGCCATCGGGTCGCATACGCCAAATTTGCATGAGGCCGGTGCGGATGGAATTGAAATAGATGAATTGCCCGTCGGGTGAATAGTCGGGACCGTCATCCAGACCGGGTGCATTGGTCAAGCGGATTTCCTTACCACCGTTTACTGAAATCGTGTAAATATCGTATTCACTATTGCGTTGGGCACAATACGCCAGCGTTCGGCCATCCGGAGACCAGCCGTGCCAATACGACGGCGCCTGCGAAGTGATACGACGTGGTGTACCACCTTTCGCCGGCAGCGTGTAAATAATTGAACGTCCGTCTTTGGATTGATCGCTAATAGCCAACATTTTGCCATCCGGCGACAGGCCGTGATCGTTGTTGCATTTTTCTGCAAAGCCAGTGTTAATCATCTCCGGTTCACCACCAGTAACAGGTATGGTGTACAGCTTCCCGTTGCTGTTGAAGATTAGCGTTTTGCCATCCCGGGACCAGTTTGGCGCTTCGATGTGATTCCGCACATGATACACCACCCGGCGATCCTTTGAAGCGATCGCAATCGTTTCCAATGTGCTTTCAATTACTGTATCGAGAAGCACCGTCGTGTCTTTTTTAATCGGTATAAATTCTATATCGGAAAAAACCGCTTGTTTGCTGACACTATTATCATGCGAGCATACTCCCAATCCGATAAAGAAAGGATCGGTGAACACAATCTTAAATGTACCGCCAGCAGCATGCAGGTTTTCATTTTCAGCAGCGATTGACATGGATACATAATTGCCTTCCTTTTCCAAACGCAAGCGTTGTGGTGCGCGTACATTGGACTGGATTTCCCGCGTCATTGCACCTGGTTCCTCGCGGTATTGAATCGATGTCAACCCATCGGCATGCAACGCCGCATCGACATAGCGGGCGTTTGGCTCCAGACTTTGCCGGATCATAAGCACAGCCTTTTTATGCGGATTGCCTTCAAGATTGGGCCAGGCAATATCCGCTGCAAGTGAAATATCACCGCTAGCTTGTTTGTAAACAAAATGGAACGCATCGGTATCGAACCACATGTTCTCGCCTCCCCCGGTAACCAGATATGTCTGATTGGTGGCGTCATATTTCACCGATCCGGGAATTTTGCATTTACCAACATCAACACTTTTCTCAAAAATCCCAATATCGGATTTTTGTGTTAGCAGGGAGCATGAAAAAAGCAACGTGGAAAACAGTAACAAGACAAGTAAAACATGTGAATAGCTTGTCATGAAATACCTCATTATTTTGTTGAAACATAAATAGTGAATGGAGAATAGTTTAGCAAATAACTGAATTTAGCCATTGGCTGTTGGTTTTTAGCTATTAGCATAACGGTCAACAGCTAATAGCCAACCGCCGTTTTAAGGCTCTGTCTCTTCGGTTTGATCATTCTTCCGTTCCAGTTTACGCTGGCGTCGTTCTGCCCTTTTGCGATTGATCTCTTTCGCCCGTTCTTCAATTGAAATAACCTTGTCCGGCTTTGCTTTTTTAAATCGCTTTTGATAACATTCTTCAATAAATAACGGGAGTGGTAATTTCCACGGTTCTTGCTTGTGATTGGCCAGTTTGCCAAATTTTTTGGGATTCATGCCCAGTTCCCTGGCCATTTGCACCTGCGCATGGGACAGATGATACCTCTTGCGGGCATCAATCCACTTTTTAAGATCGTCGGGAATTTTTTGTGCCATTTCATTGTTCGCCGGATATTGATTTATTTAAAACACACCAGAAATCGCTCGCTCCCCATGCCACCGATCAGTAACCGTTCCTTACCATTACTCAGCAATTTTTGCGTCCAATCCGTAAAGCCCCCATCCACCAGGAAATATTCATCATCATCCGTATTGGTTGCATGAAGCTGATATCGCAAACCCGTGTAATATGTTTGTGGCGTGTCATCAAAATCGACTTCAAATTTATAATCGGGATATGTCTTCGCCAATACTGCTGCAATTTCTGTTTTCACAATCTCCACGAGCGATTCTGTGTATATCATGAAAGCGACCCGGATTCCAGTCACCGGTCGCTTCAAATCGTCCATACGCCTTAGCAGCCGAATGTAAAAATGAATGTGCGCTAGCACGCTTTCAATTTCGAACCTGTATGAGCCGGTATCACGTCCGGCTGTACACAGACTAAAAATTCGGAAATGAGCGAAAGAATCTACGCCTTTAAATGTCTGCGCCCGGATAAGCCGTTGACTGGCGCATAGCTTTACGTTTTTATTGTGGCGTATTTTATTATGTAGTACATCCCGACGGCGCAATGCACACTCCAGTGCCAATATATTGGTGGAATCGGCACAAACTTCGGTATTGCGGATGGTTGTTACCACATTATTCTGATCGACAGGAGCAAGCACGGAGTTTGTCCCTAACGGACAAACTGGTGATAATTCGATTGGCTCAAAATCATCCGGTAACAGACTGTACGCCAGTCTATCAAAATCGATGAATGTTTTCGGATTTTCATTGGCAATCCGAACAAAGCGATTGTGCTCGTATTGAGTCAACAATTGATGAGGTGTTAGCGTCTCTGCTTTTTGACGGTACACTTCGAGCAGCAGCGATTGTAAATCCGACAGGCTAATGTTATTTACAAGCGTATTCAGCAAATCAGGAACACCGGCCTGCTTTTCAATTCGGTCGACAATTTTCCGTATCATTATGTTTTCTTATCAAAATTGATTGGATGAGTACTATGAAATTCCAATTATTTCGTGTCAAATTTTTTCAGAAATTTTACTGCTTTGTTTGCTGTGCCTGTGCGCGAATTGCCAACCTGGTGCTTCGCGAAACAAATGATTTTTTCTTTATCGCTAGCCTGATCGAAAATTTCACTCAACGCTGAAATCGCATGACCACAGGCAATATTCCGGCATTCGGTCGTTTGGTAGCTGGCATGTTCGACTTTCAATATTTCATCAACAATACGATCTGTCAGGTAGGGTTTTGCTTTGGCAATCGTGGCGCTGCCTTTAATTGCCGTTCCAGCGGGAATAAGCGCCGGGCCGGGAATTGCATTATAATAATCATCCAGATATGCGTCGATTTTTTTATCATGATCGATAACTGCCAGATTAGCGATGACCACCATCGCACCGCAGCGAATAAATGTATTTTCACTTTGTAGATTATCGGAGAAAAGAGACAGATGGGGATATAATAACACTGGTTTATACTCACTGATGATGCGAAGCAATTTTTCACATCCGAATTTAAGTGTGCCTTTGTCCGAAAGTAATCCATCAAGAATTTCAGATAGCACTTCCGATTGGTGCTGAACAGCCGAAGCAATCCGAGAACCGTCCACTGGCTTCTGTTTCGCCATGACAATTAGCTCTGAAAGTGACATAGCCAACTCCTTTAGAACTATCTGTGATCATAATTTTGAGTAGTATCAAAATTTCAATTATGAAATCTTTTGTTTTAATCAATATACATTACTTCTTCCACAATTGTCAACTGATATTCTTGAATCCAACAAACAGCGACATTTTTTTCATTTTCACTGCACTTGACTCAGCTATTATGCTTCAGTATTTAAAGAACATTGTTAGACAGGATGATCAGGATTTACGGGAAAATAATCCGGTCAATCACGCTGTAATCCTGGCATCCAGTCAAAATTTCATTTTTTGGGCTGACCAAAGAGAGAAATAATTTAGTAAGAAAATTTTTTGACGTTTCAATATTAATGATATGCTGAGAATTGGTTCTGATTTTGCGGAGTACGTTTGAATTATTCGAGGATCAAGCAGAATTCCAAAAAGCTAGTCTTTTAGAATTCTGCATTTGGGGAAGCTTATTCAATACCATGAAACGCCTCAGGTGCGTTATCGGTGTAGCCATGATGCCCGGTGAAAATATATCGGGCAGATGACCGGCCGGCCAATTGTTTAACAGAAGCCTTTTGCAGCTCGGTATCCATATTAAAAAATTTAACAAACGGGACAACCTTGCCATCGAGCAGTCCCATTGAATCGCCGACAAACAAATACTCACCATTCACCAGATAACACATCGAACCAGGGGTATGCCCCGGTGTTAGCAGGCATTTAATCGATACGCCATCAATTTCCATCTCCTGATTATCGGTAACCAATTGGTGGGCACATGAAAGTTTATTATTCATGATTGGCGAACGAGGCGTCGTACCATTCAAAAGTCGTTCTTCGGCATCGGAAATGTACACCGTTGCATGTGGCATTACCGGAATCGCTGCAATGTGATCAAAATCGGTATGGGTCAGTAAAATTGCCCTGACCGCTGCAGGGTCGATCTCCAGTGAATTTATTTGCGCTATGATAACATCTGCATGTTGGCCGGCATCAAACGCAACGTAACCGGAATCCCCGCGAACAAGATACATATTGACACCGCTATCCTTTATAGCAAAGACACCATCAACCACTTGTGATGTGGCTGTGGCGTGCATGGTTTTCATTTCATGTCTAAAAACCAAAAAGACGAATAGACCGGCAACTATAACCAGACCAATTAGTATCGACAGACTGGTAAGAACAATTTTCACGGGTTTCTTCAATTTCCTTCTCCATCAAAAATTAATTCAGCTATAGGACAAAAATACATTGCAAGATAAATAGATTATACAGCACAAGCAAGTTATTTTATTCCATGATGTGTGTAATTCCGGGGTGAGTAACACAATGTAAAAAAACAAAGCAACTGATGGCGATTGTTTTATCATCTAAATTGCGAAAATTGCATTAAATCTATAATGTACGACGTCAGATTGTTATTACAACAAATGACTATGCTGGCAACCTCCGTTTGAGCCATGCAAATCGATTCCAAGCTGATCCGTATAATAACAGCTTAAAATCGAATCCATCATTTCCCTGCCATCAGCGATGCTGGTAATTTTATCCCATAAATTATCATCAATCAACTCGCGTAATGGTTGAGCCACTTTATTGACGTAGCAGATTACGCCTAGTAATTTTTTGTCCCAAATTTTATGATATTTCAATAAATCATTCGGATAGACGATTTTGCGACGGGTTCCTTCATTCAGCGCCCGAAATGGTTCTTCAATATTTAAATAGCCATAATCGTCTGTCAACTCTTCTCCCGGATGAATATCGCGAATGGCAAGTTCAAAGTCGTAGGCTGTTGTCAGGCAGTTGGAATTGAAACTATGATTTACGTACCGAGCATTATCCCAGCACAAAATATAGTTACCTTTGTTGTTACGAAAACAATATTTGTTTAAAATTTCCCGGTAAATTGGTTCGGTCATTTCCATTTCAAGTGGTGAAAATTCCCGGTCCAATTTATCCAGTACCCAGGTAATTGTACCTTTTGGAATAAAACGCGTTGCCACTACACCATAACCAATATCGTTGTTTATGAAACGTAGCTCGGTATGTGGATGAATCATGCTCATTTACCCTTTCGATTAATTAATGGATTGATGGATTTTTTCATGTAACGATATGGGTAAAACTTAACACAACACAACCGTGACTCACCAGCCAATATTAAGAACTTCGGAGCCAGTAAACGGTGATGAACAACTTTTTATAAAGTGGAATAACGCCAGAAACAATCACTGGTTCCAGTATATTTTTTAGGGAAATAAAAAATTTGGGATGGATAATTAAATGTCTATTTATGTTCAAAATTTATCTTGCATTTTAGGTGAAATTCTTTTATTGTAACCTGTTTTTGTTTAGTGAAAAAAATACGATGAATCAAAATCCTTTACTCCCGGGGAATTCTAAAAATGAAAAAAGTCTCGATAATTTTGCAGTACAATCACCAACTAGGCTATTCCGATGACCAGTTTATGGAAACGGTAAACAGTATTATTCATCAAAATTATGACAATTGGGAATTGATTATTGTCGTTGAACAAGGCGCGAATGAAGTCATTCCCAGCCTGCCTGATCATCAGAACATAAAACATATCACCGGCGCCTATAAAAACCGAGCGCAGGCGTTAAATGATGCAATTCAACAGTCAACCGGTGATTACATTATGCTGGTAAATAACATTAACAGTCAGATATTAATTCGTCTGACAACACTCGAGCTGTTCATCATGGTAGCAGACAGGCACTCGAGTTTTGGGATGCTCTATTCCGATTATCAACGCACCAACGCGGATGGATCGACAACAGATGTGCATTTGCTAGGTCACCATATCGGACGGGTGCGTGACAACATGGATTATGGCGCAGTGCTGTTCTTTTCCAAACACGCGTTGGATACGGTTGGACGATTTGATGAAACCTACAACGCTGCCGACTTATACGACCTGCGCTTGAAGATCGCTTCACAATTCGACATCGTTCATATTGAGGCCAAAGTGAATGGCTTTGGCTATCGCGTGAAAGCTGCCGGGAAGAAGCACAATGTGTTCGACTACCTGATGGCTGGCAAGGACGTTCAGTTGGAAATGGAACGGACGGTCACCGAGCATTTGAAACGCATTGGCGCGTATCTTACACCGGGCAAAGATTATCATGCTGTCGAATATACAGCCTCGGAGCGATTTGATGAGTGTATCGCCAGTATTGTGATTCCGGTATTTGATCGGGAAGAATTTATCGGCACCGCGATTGAAAGCGTGCAGGCGCAGACGGTACAAAATATTGAAGTGATCGTCGTCACCAATGGCGGCCCGAATGATCCGACCATTCGTGGCGTTCGCCGTTACATGGAAGGCGGCGATAAATTCGATCCCACTAAACCAGCGGTAAAATTGCTGATCGAAGACATCAACAATATCGGCTTCTGCCTGAATAAAGGCTTCAGCATCGCACGCGGGAAATACTATGTACAGCTTGATTCCGATGATCGACTGAAGCCAGATGCCGTCGAAAAAATTCTCGCTGTATTCGATTCCGATGCGCGCATCGGCATGGTGATCGGCTCATATGAAGTCTGGGAAAAGCACGATAATACCGGCGCGATCACCCGAATGGAGCAAATCCCGGTTGTGACCCACGATGAATGGACCGAAGAAAACGGCCGCAACAATCTATTGCGAATCAACGGCGCTGGCGCCCCGCGATCCGCTCACATCAAAGTAATTAAGGAATTGGGTGGCTTTGGCATGAACGATACCGAATTTTGCCGCAACTATGGCGAAGACTACGATTTGGTGTTGCGGATCTCCGAACGCTATCGTATTGGCCGGGTGTGGGAACCGATTTACGATGTGATCCGCCATTCCGGCGGCACCGATCACTCCATCGATGCTGCAACCATCGATCGCAACGATAACGCCAAAGACCAGATGCGCCGCGAAGCGATCGAACGACGGATACGAATGAATCGATAATTTTAATACCATACGTTACTATACCCCGGAATAAAACTGGCCGGGGCTTTTTCTATAAATCGCAACAACGTATCGTCCCCAATTAACCTGTTAATCTGGAACATCGGATTGTCAATATTCGCTTTCCGTTCTCCCTTCTCCATGATCCGTTTAATTTTACCTTGCTTTTGTGATAACAGTTTTGTAGTATTACAGCATCGAATATATCAGACCTAATTTATTGATTTAATTATTGAGTATGAATGAACCTGATTGAAATTGTGACGATTGCATGTGGCCTGGCAATGGATGCCTCGGCGGTGTCATTGGTCGCTGCTGCTTCAGGATATGCAGACAACAAACGTGCGAAATTTCGCCTGTCCTTTCATTTTGGACTGTTCCAGTTCATCATGCCGGTGCTTGGATGGGTGGCAGGCATCCACTTTGTTTCGTATGTCGCCGCGTTTGATCATTGGATCGCTTTCGGTCTGCTCGGAATTGTTGGTGGACGGATGATACTTTCCGGATTTGATACCAGCGTCGAAAAGTACCGGTCCGATCCGTCCCGCGGCTGGTCCCTGGTGATGCTGAGTGTAGCAACCAGCATTGATGCGTTGGCAATAGGTTTAAGCCTGGCGGTGCTGGATGTGAATATCTGGTATCCGGGTGTGATTATCGGTGGAATTACTGCTTTGCTATCGCTTATCGCTATTCAAATTGGGAAGCGTATTGGTGCGCTGGTCGGGCAGCGGATGGAAATCATTGGCGGTCTGATTTTGATCGGCATTGGCATTCGGATATTGGCGGAGCATCTGTTGGCATGACAATTTATTCTTCACCTGACATTCTGTTGAATTTCTGCTTTTGTATTACATGATGTGAATCCGTATTCAAAAATCTTAAAAAAAAATACAATATTTTTCCAACCTTTGCGTCATTAATAGTAGAATGACAACTCATCAATCAAAAAAAATCAGAGCGATTTTTAAAGCCGAACATCGGAAATTATTAAATTTCATCCGATCGAAAATTTCATCGCTTGAAGAAGCTGAAGATTTGTTGCAGGATGTGTACATGCAGCTAATGGGCAATCTCAATGCGCTTGAAACGATTGATAATCTTACCGGTTGGATTTACACCGTCGCTAAAAATAAAATTATCGATCGTTATCGGCGGCGCAAGCTTGCCACTGTCTCGCTGGATGAACCAATTGAAAATGGCAGTCGGTTCGAGAATGTATTGGCTGCAGAACTTCCGGATTCGCGCGATGACTCCGATCGCGAGCTGATTTATCGCGCGATCATTGATCAAATTGAAATGCTTCCTGAAAAACAGAAATATGTTTTTATTCAAAACGTTATTGAAGAAAGAACCTTTCAAGAGTTGGCAATCGAAACCGGGGAGTCAATAAATACGCTGCTGGCGCGTAAACGATACGCCGTCCAGTTTCTTCAGCGAGAATTGAGCGAGATTAAAAAATTATTGAATGAATAATAGAGGTGTACTATGGAAAAAACCGAACATTTTCACAAAACACGCCGCGTCGGCGCCATCATTGGCATGACTATTGGCGGCGTCATCTTGGCGATGATCATGGCCCTGTTATTTGGATTAATCGTCATGTGGTTATGGAACTGGTTGATGCCGACCATTTTTGGCCTCACGGCCATTACGTTCTGGCAGGCATGGGGATTGGTCGTGCTGTCGCATATCCTGTTTAAGTCGTTCCCGCATCACAAAAGTCATTATCATGATGAACGATGGAAAACGAAATTCCGCGAGCGATATTGCAAGCCACAGGATCATGAAGAAGATAGTGAAGACAAAATAGTTGAGTAAATAAAAATTATACACAGCGCCGTAAAGGACGTCTTTGGACATCCTTTACGGCTATTTCGAATGAGACACATAATGAATGATACAAAGAATCGTGTTTGCCCGGTTGAGAGAGCAGGCGGTCTGGATAATAGATTTCGGCGATGGCTGCAAAATCCATTCAGAATATTAAAGCCTTTTATTGAAGAAGGAATGACAGTTTTAGATGTGGGATGCGGCCCCGGCTTTTTCACGATTGATATGGCAAAACTGGTTGGCGCTTCCGGACGCGTCATCGCCGCGGATTTGCAAACCGGCATGCTCGATAAAGTACGTAAAAAATTTCATGGCACCATGCTTGAAAGCCGAATCCGATTACATCAGTGCGAAGCCGATATAATCGGCATAATCGAACGGGTCGATTTTATCTTATTGTTTTACATGGTTCATGAAGTCCCAAGCAAGCAATCGTTATTTCAGGAGATTACGTCCATTTTAAAGCCCGGCGGAAAAATTCTTATCGTTGAGCCGTCATTTCATGTGTCACAGTCTGATTTTGACGAGATGTTGCTTACTGCCAGGAACGCCGGATTGTCTGATAACAAAGGACCGCATCTATTGTTTAGCAGGACAGTGGTCTTGACTCATTAATTTTACGGGAAGTGACAATAGTTGTTTGCGCTTCCCGTTTTTCTTTCTCCCTCTACTTGCGTTGCCTTTATACCCTTCAAATGACTCCAATTATAATGCAATATTTTACTTGCTTTTATGACAAGATTTTGTTAGTTTTAATTTGTTATAAATTTTAGTGTGTTGACAGATGTGGATTTACTGCATTCTAATTTTTTCCCTTCATTCCCATTTTTTATATCCTTTGTGAATCCACGGTAAATTATTCCTTCATGCAAACTTTTTTTGAAAGTAATGTTTGAAATATGAAAACCCAATCAAATGATACGCATCCCGAAGCTGAGCTGATTCAAATTTCATTAATGAGAAAGATGAGTCACGCGTAAAAAATCCCATTGGTGCATTAATTATCTCAAACAGCTATAAGCGCTACAAAACGGGCTATCAAACGGCGTCATCAATCATAAAGCGATAATGAAATCAATTTGCTCTTCATTGAGTACCATTATGGAAAAGAATTAGCTGAACGAGCTCGCATTTATCAACAAAACAAAAAAATATGGTATCTGTTCAATAATTAATGGTAGTCGTATCAAGATTTCCTACTTTCACACTTTCCCGACCCATCGGAACTCAGTGTGAAGTGCCAGCGTAACTTCATGCTGAATTTGAATAAGCACGAAAAAATATTCGCGGTGATGGGAATTGGTTATCCGGTAAAAAAATTTCGCAACAAAGTCACTGGTCGTAAGATGCCGATTCAGTGGTTATAATGTCTCCATTTAAGAAAAGGACAATCAAATGAAAAAAATTATCGTTCTATTTCTGCTCGTTGTAACGACTCCCTGTCTGGCGCAAAAATTCGAAGGTCTGGCTCTAACCCCGCCAATGGGTTGGAATAGCTGGAACAAGTTTGCCTGCGATGTAAACGAACAACTCATCAGTGAAACTGCTGATGCCATGGTCACATCTGGAATGAAAGATGCTGGTTATATGTACATCAATATCGATGACTGCTGGCACGGAGAACGCGATAGTCTTGGTTTCATTCGTCCCGATCCGGAGCGCTTTCCGTCCGGGATGAAGTCGTTGGCGGACTATATTCACGCCAAAGGCCTTAAGTTGGGCATTTATTCCGATGCTGGTTGGAAGACCTGCGGTGGTCGCCCGGGCTCGCGCGGCTATGAATACCAGGATGCGATGCAATACGCCACATGGGGAATTGATTACCTGAAGTATGACTGGTGCAATACGGAGGGTCTTAACGCCGAAGGTGCATATTTAACCATGCGCAATGCACTGGCAGCAGCCGGCCGGCCGATTGTGTTCAGTATTTGCGAATGGGGAAATGACAATCCCTGGGAATGGGCGAAAAACATCGGCCACTGTTGGCGAATTTCCGGCGATATCGCTGTCATCTTTGATGGCGAAGAAGGTTTTGGCTCCTGGTCATCATGGGGGGTGCTGCAAATTCTTGACATGCGTGAGGGTATTCGCCAATATTCTGGCCCGGATCATTGGAATGATTTTGATATGTTGGAAGTTGGCAATGGCATGAGCGTCGCAGAAGACCGTGCGCATTTTTCGCTATGGTGCATGATGGCGTCTCCTTTGCTCGCAGGCAATGACATTCGTAATATGAGTAACGAAACACGTGACATACTGACCAATAAAGAAGTAATTGCCGTGAATCAGGATTCACTGGGTATTCAGGGCTTTAAATGTTTAAAGAAAAGTGATCTCGAAATCTGGGCAAAACCACTGCAAGATGATGCGCTTGCGTTATGTTTTCTGAATCGTGGCATGAATACGATCAGTGTTGAGTACAAATGGTCGGAACACCGGATTGAAGATGGTCTAAACAAAATAGCTTTCAATTTTGGTGAAAATGAATATAATGTCCGTGATTTGTGGGCAAAAAAAAATATTGGAACGACCAACGATGTTTTAAAACGAGAGCTTGCATCGCATGATGTTATTGTGGTGAAATTGAGTCCCCAAAACTGACGAAACGTTAACGTCTCACGAAGGTAGTCGATCTGAGATAGTTTTCTATAACATAAATTCCTGTTGGATCGCGTACATCCACAAACCAGATTTCTTCAAGAAACCTGGTTTGTAAACCTAACCTGGATAAACCAGAATTAAAAAAATTAGACAGAATAACAGGATGAACAGGATTTCTTAGAGGAAGAGATTATACAAATCCTGTGAATCCGTGAAATCCTGTCTAAAATATGTTTTAACAT
>JAFGDW010000231.1 GCA_016931935.1 Candidatus Zhuqueibacterota bacterium
AAACGTCTCTGCTAAAGGGATGCGGCCTAAATAATGATTGAACTAACCCGCGCAAAAAACGCGCGGGAAGCTCATCATCGCTTTAGATGGTACATTAATTTTGTCGTTATACCTTGCTACTTACATAATCTAAAGGATTAATTATGAGTACGAAAGCACGCATCCTCGTAATTGATGATGACATGGAAATTCGCGACATGATTACCAGTTTGCTTGAACGGGCAGATTACGATGTGATTGCGGCTGAAAATGGCAAGGAGGGAATGAAACAATTCTCATCCAAACCAACCGATCTCGTCATTACCGATATTGTCATGCCGGAAAAAGAAGGGATAGAAACAATTCAGGAATTACGCGGCAAATATCCGAATGTTAAAATCATTGCTATTTCCGGTGGTGGACGCATCTCCGCAAACGATTGGCTGAAGTTGGCGCAAGCGTTCGGTGCTGATATTATCCTTTCCAAACCTTTCCGACCGAATGAATTATTGGAAGCTATTTCTTCTCTCTTAAACTAATACTCCATCTGTAACGAGATCATTATCATTCGCCGGGAACTTTTGCAAAAGATTCAACATTCAACAATTATGTATTTCATATCTTCCCGTTATACTGTCCTCGTTGAATAATTCGATCACGTGACCATAAATTAAAACTCATATTTATTGTCAGCAAACATTGCAGGAGGTATGCATGGATTACACGTTCAAAGACCTGAAGAAGAAAACCGTTGCTCAATTGAGGGAAATTGCTGCAACCATTGAACACGAAGCTGTTCAGGGGTACACACAATTAAATAAGGAACATTTGGTTGAAGCCATCTGCAAAGCGCTTAATATCGACATGTTTGAACATCATGTAGCGAAAGCGGCAAATAAAAGCAAGATAAAAGCCCAAATTCGATCTTTAAAATTGGATCGTGATAAATTTATAGAGGCAAGGAATTACGCCGAACTTAAGAATGTAAGAAAACAGATTAAAACGTTGAAGAATAAACTGCGCCGTGCGGCTGCCTAATACTATTAATATATTTCGACAAACATATTAAACGGGGATACCATACCAGTGTCCCCGTTTTGTTTTCAATATTTTGTTCCGTTATGAACCTCGTCAGCGTTCATCAATTTCTCTCAAGTTTCCCATTAAAAGCATAATGCTTGCCCACTTCCGTCTGAAATGAAATTAACTTCTCCTTATAACGAAAGTGGCATTCATTCCCCAATCTTGATAAAATCGTTGCATTTGTCAACTCACCCCTTTCCCAATCAATTTCCACATCAAATCCACCGCGAGCACACGCGCCGTGAAGATGACCTTTTTGCCACGCCTGAGGTAACGCAGGCAGCAAATGGATTTCTCCCACATGACTCTGTATCAGCATTTCCGTAATCCCGGCTGTCGCGCCAAAATTACCATCAATTTGAAACGGTGGATGGGTATCGAACAGGTTTGACAGCGTCGATTTCCGAAGCAGCGCCAGCAGATTGTCGTAGGCGTGTTCACCATCCAGTAGGCGGGCATAAAAATTGATGATCCACGCCCGGCTCCAGCCGGTGTGTCCGCCGCCATGCGCCAGGCGGTATTCAATTGTTTTGCGTGCGGCTTCCAACAATTCCGGCTGTTGCAACGTAATCTGATTGCCCGGGTGCAATCCGTACAAATGCGAAATATGCCGATGACCGGGTTCGGCTTCCTTTAACTCTTCCGACCATTCCAACAATCGTCCATCCGAACCAATTTGAAGCAGGGTCAAATTTTCCAGTATGTGCGAAAGTGTATCCCGTAGTGCTGCATCAACATTAAGGACGGTTGCCGCTGCGATAGTATTTGTTAATAAATCACGAATAATCATGTGATCCATCGTTGGCCCCATCACTACAGTAGCAGATTGACCATCGCTTGTTAAGAAGCGATTTTCCGGGGAAATAGACGGGCCGGACACCAGTTTATGGGTGCGCGGATTTTCCACCAACCAGTCAACACAAAATTCAGAGGCTTCTTTCATAGCAGGATATGCTTGCTGTTTCAGATATTGCTTATCTTCGTTAAACAAATAATGTTCCCACAAATGCCGGCAACTCCAGGCAAGCCCCATCGGCCACATGCCCCACAGGGTTTGCTCCACCGGCTCGGTAAATAACCAGGCATCGGTTGTATGATGGGCGACAATTCCCCGACAGCCATACACTTCGCGCGCGGTTTTGCGTCCATCAGGACGTAACGCGTTGATAAATGCAAGAAATGGCTCGTGCATTTCCGCGAGGTTGGTGATTTCCGCCGGCCAATAATTCATTTGAATATTGATATTGATGTGATAATCCGCACTCCACGGTGGCGTCAGGCCGTCCGCCCAGATGCCCTGTAAATTTGCGGGCAGACTGCCGGGGCGCGAACTGCTAATCAGCAGATAGCGGCCAAACTGATAGTAAAGTTTAATTAAACCGGGATCGACGTAACCGATTTGCATGGCTGCCACGCGGGCATCCGTCGGGAAATAGTCGCCATCGGAAACGCCAATATCAAAATCCAGTCGTTTGAAATAGGTTTGGTAATCCGCAATATGGGCCGCTTTTATTTCTTCATACGATTTTTTAGCTGCCACCCATAGCCGCTGCTGCGTCATGAAAAAGGGATCGTCGCCGCGGTAATCAGTCGCTGCGGTAAGCAGTAATGTAACAGCATCAGCATTTTGAATGCGGATTGAATCCTCACCGGCGATAAGTTCACCGCCGTCATGCATCATTTTAAGCCGCGCGACCATTTTCACACCAACACCGCCGCCAACATGCTCACTCATTATGATTTCGTTTCCATCAGACACAATCGACGCTGTATTGCCGGGACGTTGTAAACGACACGTAAAGCTGAGACCGGTAGCCTTTTCACAGCTCATGCGCACTACCAATACCTGATCGGGCGCACTGGCAAACACTTCGCGCTTGTATGGAGTCCAGTCAGCGCGCCATGTTTCAGTGGCGATTGCCGTTTCGAGATCAAGCTCACGCCGGTAATCAGATTTGTCGCGATACGGGCCAAACGTCATGATAAAATCGCCCAGTGTTTGATATGTGGGCCACACTCTGCATTCGCGCGTTCCCATAATTTGGGCCTGTGCCAATTCCTGAGCTTCGATGTATTTTCCGGCAAATAACAGTTCACGTACTTTCGGCAGCGCCTCGCGTGCTCCCGGATTATGATAATCCAGCGGTTCGCCGGTCCAGACGGATTCTTCATTCAATTGTAACCGTACTGTCTCAATGCCGCCAAACACCATTGCGCCAAGCCGTCCGTTGCCCACCGGCAGTGCTTCGTTCCATTCGGACGCCGGCTTTGTAAACCAGATTTTTAAATCCGATGGCTGCGCACTGACCCGATTCGCAGTACCCATGCTGGCTATTAACATGAAAGGAAGCAATGATATGAACGATACGACTCGTTTTAATTTTATCATGATTCAATTCTCACACAAAGATTATATAGATTGACATTTGGGATAGAGTCAGCACTAACAAGCAATCATTTGTACCTTTTAAGGGCTGATTTTTTTGGGGGCCGACAACATAGTGAACCATTTCATAAATTTTAGTAGTGTCTATGAACTTAATTATCGTAGCCAAAGCCTTCATCTTGAGCGAAGTATGAAATTTCATGGTTTCCTGACTTGTTAGGCCCCACCATGAAGGGACATTGACTAAACCCTATATCGAATTGAGATACAATGCACTTAGCGATGGCATCGTTCGGTTATCCAGTTTGCTCCGCAAACCAGAATCATAGTTCCGCCAGTCTCTGGCGGAATTCAGTTCCGTCGCTCTGCGACGGTTCATTTAGTGTTGCTAATCACCCAAGTTATT
>JAFGDW010000232.1 GCA_016931935.1 Candidatus Zhuqueibacterota bacterium
CCTGTGAATCCGTGAAATCCTGTCTAAAATATGTTTTAACATTTTCTGCCAAAAAATGTCAGAAAATAATTTCTCAGTTACTAAATAATTCTGATATGGTTGCGATGATTCATTCGTTCTCTCTCCCGGATAATTATCTCTCATCGATTTTACTTACAGTGAAAAATTAGAGTTCTTCAGCCGGAATCCTTTCAAAGCTTTTTTCTTTGCAGATCGCAAAATATAAATTTTGTGCTTTGAAAAAAGCTAACAATGTGTATATTATCATAAAATTACCGGGAGAAAAATATATGAAAACAAAATATTCCTATGTACTTTTAATGATTGTCTTTGTGGGGATGTTTACATCCTGCAATAAAAAACATACTCTACCTTATGGTGTATTTACTTTCCAACAACAACTTACATTGTCCGGCACACCGAATTCCATTTACGATACTGTCACCGGTGATATCAGTGGTTGGTGGGATCATTCGTTTTCCGAGAAACCGTATAAATTATATATCGAGCCGAAACCAGGCGGCGGATTTTATGAAATTTACAATGAAGCTGGCGATGGCGTAAAGCATGCTACAGTGATCGTCGCTGACCGGGGGAAAATGCTGCGGTTTGAAGGGCCACTGGGACTGTCGGGGAAGGCGATTCTGTTGGTTTGCACCTATTCATTCAAAGCGGTTGGCACAGATTCCACAACTCTAACGCTGGATGTTCACGCCTCCGGTGAAATTGAGCAGGGAATCGATAAAATTGTAGCCCAGGTATGGCATCATTTTCTGGTAGAACGATTGAAACCGTATGTCGAAGCAGTAAAGAATTAAGTTGGTTCACGTCACATGCCACGCACTTCGAAAGTGCGTGGCATGTTTGCAGACAATTATGAAACTATTCGTGCCACAAGCCGAATCACTCCAGAGACATTACACATGCAATCTTTTTTCCAACCACGACGTAGAAGCTGATTCCTTATTTCACAAATTACTCATTCCAATTTGTCTTAGAATTAAATAAATTTCTAGCATAGTAAATAATATGAAAAACTCGATTGAACAAAACGAGATAACCGGTTTTTGGCAAAACATAAATGCGGCCATGCGCGGTATTGAAATCGACTACACAACAGTTCAGCTCAATAAAGCAATTTTATTTTTAGCGCTGCCAATGGTTTTGGAAATGACGATGGAATCGGTCTTCGTGTTAGTAGATGTATTCTGGGTGGCAAAACGTGGCGCAGAGGCTGTGGCAGTTGTTGGATTAACGGATTCAGTTGTTACTCTTGTTTACGCGGTTGCTGTTGGTTTGACAATGGCAGTTAGCGCGATGGTTTCACGGCGAATTGGTGAACATGCGCCGGAAAAAGCTGCCCACGCTGCGATCCAATCCATTTATATCAGTATAGCTATTTCCATTCCACTTGCAGTCGCAGGAATTTTCTATGCCAAAGATATCCTGTCTTTGATGGGCGCATCGGATAACGCAATTGCAGCAGGTTCCGGTTACACGGCCATGCTGCTTGGCGGCAATATCACAATTATGCTGATCTTTGTGATAAATGCTATTTTCCGGGGCAGTGGTGATGCGATATATGCAATGCGTAGTTTATGGCTGGCAAACAGCATTAACCTTATTCTCGATCCTTGCTTGATTTTTGGATTGGGACCGTTTCCGGAATATGGCGTTGCCGGTGCGGGCATGGCCACGACAATTGGCCGGGGCGTGGGGGTGCTATATCAATTGTGGATTTTGTTTGGTGGGCGCACACGCATAAAAATCCATCGTAACCATTTGAAAATCAATCTGAAACTAATAAAGGGATTACTGCGCGTTTCCTTCGGTGGAATCCTTCAATATCTGATTGCTACGGCAAGTTGGATTGGCGTGATCCGAATTCTGGCTATTTTTGGCGATTTGGTAATCGCTGGCTATACAATTGCAATCCGAATCATTAGTTTTACATTTTTACCATCGTGGGGAATCGCAAACGCAGCGTCGACACTTGTTGGTCAAAATCTTGGCGCGAACAATGCCGATCGTGCTGAAAAAGCAGTGTGGCATTTGGCGATGATAAATTTTATTTTTCTCGGGACAATTTCCATTATCCTGGTACTCATTCCCCAGTTTTTTATCCGCCAATTTACCGATGATGGAAGCATCATTCCGCATGCAGTCGAGTGTCTCCGCTATGTGGCGTGCTGCTATCCATTTCTGGCATACGGGATGGTGATGGCACATGCATTTAATGGGGCAGGTGATACCTATACGCCATCTGCCATTAATTTTGTTAGTTATTGGCTGTTCCAGATACCTGCTGCATATTTGGTTGCAGTTCAATTAGAACTGGATTCGACGGGTATTTTTATTGTCATGGCTGCCGCAGAAGTTCTGATTGCGCTGATTGCAGTGCCAATGTTTAGGCGGGGAAGGTGGAAATTGCAGAAAATATAATGTGCGTGCCCATTTGGGATTTATTTTTATGAATCGTCGGTATTTTAGAATTACAAAGCGATAGCATCGCTTGGAGCGATACTATCGCTGAATTACAGCTATAAAAAAATATTTTTACTATCGCCCGTTTTTCGCAACGAGCAGATCGTTAAATAAATCAAGATAATCTTGGAGAATTCGGGTGATCAGGAAATTTTGACGCACCGATTCATGTGCCCGTTCTCCGATTTTTCCTGCTTTATCGGGATTTTTCAATAAATGAATGACGCGATCCGCAAATCCGCGTATATCGTCGGGTTCGGCCAGATAGCCATTTTCACCATCCTGAATTTGT
This sequence comes from Candidatus Zhuqueibacterota bacterium, assembly GCA_016931935.1. Classification (GTDB taxonomy): domain Bacteria; phylum Zhuqueibacterota; class Zhuqueibacteria; order Thermofontimicrobiales; family Thiofontviventaceae; genus Thiofontivivens. The sequence goes on from JAFGDW010000232.1 coordinate 2,777, forward strand.
AACGGAATACCACCGACATTCGAGGCAACGACCGGTGTCTTCTTCCACATGGCTTCCGTCACCGTCAGTCCGAATCCCTCACGTAATGATTTCTGAATAACGACTGAAGATGCCCGCTGTAATGCATTGACCAGGAAATTACTTTCCAGCGTTAATAATGTTACATCGCCACTTTCAATTAAGTTCGCAGCGCGTTGTTGCACTTCCTGGTAAATTTCAATGCCTTCGGGATCGTCAGGCGCCATGCTGCCGCATAATATCAGTCGACAATCTACTTCCTTTTTAACGAGCTTATAAATCTCCAGCACACCGAGTGGATCTTTCCATTTATCAAACCGGGATATTTGTGTGATCATCGGTTTTTCGTTTGGTACCTGAAATTTTTCCAGATGCTCGCGAATTTCGGTTGCCGACATGTCATGATTTTTATTACTCAGTGGATCGATTGCCGGATGGATAATTTTATATTCCATCGGCAAATCATTTTTGTATTTCTCATGGGAAACGATGGTGACGTCATACTTCAAAATAAAATTCGTCAGAAATTTCCACAATTCCGGATTCGGATGGGATAGATCGATATGCCCACGCCAAATCCATGGCTGCCGTTTTTTATAGAAATTAATTAACGGTAATGGTTGCGGATCATGAATAACCACCGCATCATGATTGATGTGCGTATAATATGCAAAATCTTCATTAATTTCCTTATAAAGCCGTTTCTTGATGTCGGTCAGATGAATCTCGTCACCCTGAAGCGCATTGTGAAATTTTTTAGTGATAGAAAAAAATTCGGGGGCTCCACGAATTATTCGCCAGCCGGCATCCAGGCCGACGTCGTTCATCAGCGGCACCAGGCTGGTCAGCATTTCGGCCACTCCGCCGCCGTAAAATGTGGAATTAATATGAATTACCCGTTTGCCATAAAGCGGCCGGGCTGCTTTAATGATGTCGCTGATCACTTTATCGCCAACGATATCCCGATAATCGTTTAAGAATCTCATGATGTTGAATCTCCTATCAGTGCATTTAACAGTGTCCGTACGTCATGCGTTTTTCGAATATTGTAGTTTGCTTTCGTGGCGGATAAACCCACCTTAACTGCATACTGATGGTCGGGAATAACCTGGAACATATCTTCATCGGTCCAGTCATCTCCAACTGCAAAAATAAATTCCCATTCCTGCCGCACAATCCATTTCAAGGCGGCTCTACCTTTGTTAATACCGATATTTTTAACTTCAATGACTTTACTACCTTCAAGAATTTGCAAATCCATATTGGATGTCATATAAGACAAAGTGTCGACCAGCTCACGTGCCCGCATCTCACCCAGTCCGGGATCGGCCTTTCGATAATGCCACGCCAATGAAAACGTTTTTCGTTCAAGAAGTGATCCCGGTGTTCGATCCTCAAATAGTTGCATGATGGGAAAAATATCTTTTTTCCAATCCTGTTTGAGTGATTCGATAGTTGTCCACTTTTGCCCGGTTTCACGCAACCAGGCGCCATGCTCCGCTACCAGATTAAGCGGCAGTTCACCGAACCACGCATCTAATGTTTCTTTGTCACGGCCACTTATAATAACAACTTCATTTGATTGATCCGATGCCAGTGATTGCAGCAATTGGATGAGTTGAGAATCGGGAGTTGCTCTGTCGGGTGATTTTTGAAACGACACCAATGTTCCATCATAGTCAAGAAAAATTAGTCGCGACGATGACTTTTTATAATGATCGACGATCTTTCGACGAACTTGAGTATTGATTAATTTGGCTGTTGCTTTTAGCTGTTGATCACGGATTTCATTGAGTGATCCCACGAAGTCGTTTGCCCAACGATGAATATCGTATCGTTTTAATTTGCTCTGCATTTCCTGGTTACGTTGAATTTGTTCGTCGTGCGGTATTTCCAATGCCTGTTCCAATGCTTGTCGAATGCTTTCGATATCGTTCGGATTAATGCGAATTGCCTCCCCAAGTTCATCGGCAGCACCTGCCATTTCACTAAGAATTAGTACTCCAGGATGGCATGTCTTGCTGGCAATATACTCTTTGGCAATCAGGTTCATACCATCGCGAAATGGTGTGACAAGCGCAATATCAGCAACATTGTATAATGCCGTTAAAATCGGAAAGCGCAGCCCACGGAACAAGTACCAAATTGGTGTCCAACCCAACCGGCCATAATTGCCGTTAATTCTTCCAACCAGTTCATCAACCTCAATCTTCAAATTCTGATAATGTTCAACTTTTGAACGTGATGGCACTGCTACCAGAATCAATTTGATTTTTTCATAATATTGCGGATTATTTTCCAAAAAAATTTCAAATGCCCGCAGCCGTTGCGGAATTGCTTTGGTGTAATCCAGCCGATCGATCGAAAGTATGACAGTTTGATTCTGTAAATTTTTTGTAATTCGATCGATCTCCTTTTGTACATACTGGTCATTACAGGCATTTGCGAATTTATCGTAATCAATGCCCATTGGAAACGAATCGATTTTAACTATTCGGCCATCCATATGAATTTTCCCCAGCGTATGTTCCAGCCCAAGCAAACGACTGGTTGCACTGAGAAAGTGACGAACATAATCGTACGTATGAAAACCGATTAAATCGGCGCCCAGAATTCCTTCGAGAATATAATTACGCCACGGTAATGTTCGAAATAATTCAAAAGAAGGAAACGGGATATGTAGAAAAAAGCCAATCCTGACATCAGGAAATTCCTGGCGAATCATTCCCGGTAGCAACATTAATTGATAATCATGCACCCAGATAGTATCGCCCGGCTTGATTATATGTTTTACTTCTTCGAAAAACAGTTTATTAACAAGCTTATAATATTCCCACGTGGATTTATCATACACCGTGTGTTCGGTGAAATAATGAAATAACGGCCAGATAGTATTATTGCTAAATCCCTCATAATAGCTCTCGATTTGATGCCGTGTGAGAAATACCGGATGCATATGATCTTTATTTAACCGTTCGGTGATGTATTTTTTTTCGTCTATTTTGCTAGTAATATACCCGGACCATCCGAGCCAGAGACTTCCATGACTTTTATAAAAGGAAGCCAGGCCGGTCGCCAGGCCGCCCATGCTTTGAGAAAAGTGAAGTGACCCGTCCCGTTTGCTAACATTGACCGGAAGCCGATTAGATACGATAATTGTGCGTGACATAATGCTCTCTGAATTGTTGAACTACAATTTTATATAAAACTAGTGATATGGCTTTACATGGGAGAAATAACACTGGGAAATTCTACATGTGGTATTTCCGGGATTAAGTTGGCCCTATAAATCACCACTTGTCGTAATGTATTTTAGATTCATTCCAACGATTGGCCGGCGGTTTTTGTTCCGCCGGGTGACCGATGGAAACCAGCGAAAGCGGTACGATGGGTTCAGGAATATTAAATAATGCCCGAATTCCGGCAATACGTTCTTCACGCGGGTACAGGCCTAACCAGACCGCACCAAGCCTGATCGCATGCGCAGCCAACAAGATATTTTCCGTTACTGCCGCACAATCGGCCGGCCAGCATCCGGGAGCCATTTCCAACGCCGGATCGCCACACACAAGAATTGCCACATTTGCCTGTCGTAACATTTTCGAATGGGGATGAAACGATGGAATCTGATCCAGTCGTTCATGGTCGCGAATCACAATGAAATGCCAGGGTTGAGTGTTTGCAGTTGAAGGTGTATTCATGGCAGCTTTGAGTAGAATGGTGACTGCTTCATCGGAAACAGGTTCATTTGTATATTTTCGAATACTTCGTCGTGTCATGATGGTTTCGATGGCGTCCATTTTAACTCCGCAGGTTTATTGTTGAATTGTTGAAACTTTGAGTTTTTCAGAAATCTACAGTATCATTATTGTATTTGATGCAATTTTCTGTAATTGGCAAGCTCTCGCCCCGCAGTTTCTGGCTGTATACGACTCTCTGCGTCGCGTTTTTTCAACAAAGGACGCAGAGCCTCCTTATCTGCATTCCGCCTCAGAGCGGACGGAACAATTGCTTTAGTTTAAATTTGGTAAAAATCAACTATTGTTAATTTCTCTCTATTGTATTTTATTTTGCTACATCAATTCTTTATAATTTGGGCAACAATAACGCATTGAATAACAGTTTATACGTCCCCTGAGTCGATGCACGAAATTGCGGATTGAATGCGAACAGCGCCAATTGGCCTTTCCCTTTTTTGAGCCAAATCATGGCAGATTGATTCGCCAGTTTTTCTTCATGTTCAATATAGCCGCTCATGAGTATATCGCGTTCGGGGAATGAAGCGATCACCCGCCGATCCATGTCAAACTGCGGAATGCTGGTGCGAAATATGGCATCTCCTGTAAAGAATATGCCAAGCTCTGAAGGTAAACCGTGTGTAAGCCAATGATCGTTCTGTAATGAAACGCGCAAGAGCGAGCCAGCGCAGAACAAACCGGCTTTATTAAGCGATTCCGACACATCTGAAAACGGAAGTTGAAATTCTTCACTTTCTTTACCGTGCGGGATGGATTGTAGGCCGTTAAACAATTTAGTAGATCGTCCCCATGAAACAATAATACCGCCTGCATCCAAAAATCCCGTCAATTTTTCCATTCCATCTTTGCCGATGCCCGCAGTATATTCCGGCGGATAGGAAGTCACCGAATAAGTGTTATCTTCAGATTTATATTTTCCGGACATCAGAATGTCATTATCCTCATTCGGGAAAACGATTACATCGAAACGTTTGTCGAAATTTGTGGTTTTGAAGTCTCCTGGTCGGATGATATTATAGGGAATCGAATAACTATCGAAAATGAACCGAGTCCAACCCGCATCCATGTCGTGAAAATACGATTCAATCAGTGCGATGCGCGGCATGTGCAGCAAACGCTGCGGTACATTTGGTTCGGAAGCCAAACACATTGTTGGATTCAAATTGTTTTCGCTGAGCTTGTCGGATTCGATTTTCACAAGAAAGCTACCAGCCGGAATCGAGTCGCCATCGTTTGAGAACGATTGCTCTGCTACCATTATTTCCAAGCCCATGTTTAACATAGTAAACGCGGCTTTGTAACTGCTATTATTATTTGATGAGAAGACAGCAATTGGGCATTGTTCGTTTAAATTAGTGCCTGATAATCCCACTTTAGTGAATTCGTTTAATTGCTGTTCCATTGATTCGGATCGAATATTGATTTCATCCGCACGCACACCGCGATGCAACGGCAACGACCAACTGGTAATATCGTATGGCTTGATAATTTCACCGTTCGGTGTGTAGTGACGCACCGGGTAGTGTTGCTGCTCCATCACTTCTTTAAGAAACGGACGAAATGGTTGCGACAATGGAATGACGATATCACCGGCTTGATATTGGGTGTTACTGATACGAATCGGGTTTGTTAGTTGATAAATACGAATACCATGCTCCTGCAGTAATAATGCTAAATTAATGGCTTCCCCCGGATCGTGTTGTTGGGCCGGGATGATATAGTAGTATGGCGCTTGTGTTTTTCCTTTTTCCACTTCATTACGGCATAAATCATTACGGGTGCGCAAAATGTCATGGCGATGATTCGCCGCAGTCTTTAGTATTGAGTAAGTCGATTCAATTTCATACGTCACAATATCACTAAGCCGCCACCAACCGCCTTCCCAGGGCAATGGCATGTTGATGCTTTTTTTGTACTCAGCCAGTCCTTTTCCGTAGCCGCTTAATTCGTTGGATTCCACATAAATCGGGGATGCAATATGAACACCGGCAGCTTCGGTAAGAAAGCCGATTACATTTTTCCAGAGACAGGTCGTACTGCCACCGGGCCAATATTCATCAAAAATATAGCGCTGCGAAATCCCTGCTAATCGTTTGTCAGTCATATCTTTAATCATATTGGCGCCGAAAATTCCGGTCCAGTTCCAAATGATCGCATCAATATTTTCAGCAATCGGATCGTGCGCCGGGGGGACAAAATAACGGGCGGTGCCGGAGCCCATTTGGTGTTTTTCCACCATTACCTGGGGGAACCAGTCTGTACTGGTCAACCGCGAAATCGCTTTTGTATCTTCCTGGCTGAGCGTGACAAAATCCCGGTTGTTATCGTGCCCGATATATTTATGATACACCCCGGGCATGGAACAACCGTCCCATTTGGTGTCTTTAAAGCGATTATAATGATTTACCACCATGTCCATGCCATCGGGATTGTGGCTGGGAACCATCATGTAAACGACGTTCTCAAGCTGATGCACACGCTGTGAATCCGTAGTGGTAACAAGCTCATAGGCAATAGTAGCCGCTGCCTGGGATGGGCCGACTTCAGTTGCATGCATCGACAACGTACCAAGTGCAAAGACTCGACCCTTTTTTATCAGCGTTTCCCGTTCTGTACTAGAAAGCGTGGCTTCCAATGCCAGCCGGCGATTAATTGTTTTCAACTCATCGAGCCGTTTGATATTTTCTTCCGATGATAAACAAGCGACATACATCGGCTTTCCCAGTGGTGTTGTGCCGATCTGTTCCATTTTCAGGCGCGGTGAAATTGTATCCAGTTCCTGCAAATAGGCAATAAGTCGCTCGTAATCGAACAACATTCGGTCAGTCCCTGGTTGAAAACCGAAAAATTCCCGCGGTGTTGGAACCACAGAACGGGGAAACGCCGTTGACGTTACAGTGAATAGCAGTGCCAGTATCAACAAAGCATAGGTGTACAGGTATCGTTGCATAATATATGTCCTAAACTGGATGTACCAGAACTCAAAAAAGAATACATTAGACCACGGAAAATACGGATAAACACTGAAAAGAGCATACCCAATTCTTTTATTCTGTGTCCATCTGTGGTTTCTGTGGTTTAATTTGTGGTTACTACTTAATATTTCTTGCTCATCATATGCAAATTTCAATATTTGATACTAAAATGAGTGAGTCGTTCGGTGCATAACTATGTGCAATTTAAACAAATTGATTCGGAAGATCAGGAAACGCCGCCAGGTAATTTGGATTTAGCAGGTGTACTTTCTTTTCCCGATTTTTGCTTGTTTGTTTCCGTATTCATGTTCGGTGTCGAATTTTCATCCTTTACTTCTGCATTTTCAACTGAGCCGAGTACGCGGCCGCCCGTTTTCAATTCAACAATAACCGGCCGTTCAGGCGCCTTTACAATTATGTCACCCTTAACGACAGATGAATCTCCAATCGAAATAATCAATGTTTTCTGTTTGTCGAATGAGCCTTTGGGCTTATCCACGATGATATCACCATGAATAATTGAATTCCGAAGAATTGTGATGTTGCCGTTGTAGGTATTGATCGATCGTTCAACTTCGACTCCGGAAAGTTCAATCGGACCGTTTACGGTTTGGACATTTCCGTCAATCATGCATGTTTCGTTAATTTCGATCGGGCCGTTCACGGATTCTACATTGCCATCCACTGAAATGCCCTCTCCCAGATTAATGCTGCCATTAACTGTCTGGACTGTGCGTATTTGACTGTTTTCACCAATCTCAATGCTACCGTTGACTGAGCGCGCTGTTCCTTTGATAATGCAATCAGAACCGATCATAATACTTCCATTTACCGTATTCAAACTTCCGCTGCGTTGTTCACCATTCGCAATCTGAATGGAACGGTTGACACTCATATCACAATTTGTAAAGAACGAGAAAGTAAATATTGCCATCAAGCAAAGTGTTACTCGCTGCATAAAATATCCTCCAAAAATCTGGTATAATTAATTGCGTGAAGGGTTGATAATAATGATGGATGATGATGAAAGCTTAGATTTAATATAGCAAGATAATTACAAAAGTCAAGCAATTTACCGGGCGAAAGTCATGGAATCCGACACGGCGGAAATTGGTAAAAGCCGCCGTAATCCACTCCAGGACATTTGTTTTTTAAAGGGAAGCGGTATGTGACCCTGATTTTGGGAAAGTGGAAACCACGGCTGGTGGCGATGGTAATTAAGAATGAAAAATTGGCGCGCTGGCGTATCCCCGTTGCCGAGTAAGCCGATTAACTCACCCTCATCATTGCGTGCAAGGTCGACGATTAAAACTGCATGACCACGCGAACCTTCCCGAATGATAAAATCACCAATTTGTAGATTGTCAAATTTTATGGTTGGGTAGGCAACCGCTGCGGTTTGTGTATAACTGGTATAAAAGACAGTCCATAAATACGATTCCAGGGATTGCCGCGATGAATCAAATGCAGCGTCCGGTTGCAATGAATAATGAACGCCTTCAAAATGGGGACGCAAGCCAGAGCTCCACGCTTGCCAGTTCAGGAATTGGCCGCCGGGCATGGCAAATGTAATTTCATCGGAATTGTGGTTAACATATAAGTATTCTGCCCACCAACGCTGGATAATATCCATACACTGTTCCAGTTTACGTCCATGAATATTGTAATGGGCGACTGCCGCCAATGTAGAATCGCTTGCGGGCACACGAATTCGTCCTGTGTAATCACGCACCGGAGTACCGGAGTGATGCATCGGGAGGCCGCGCAACCAGGCGGCAAAACTGTGTGGGGGAACTTCAATTCGGGTGTAACCATCCGGCACCGGAATCATTGTGGATAGCGGACGATATATTGCTGAGTCCGGCAACCAGAAATATTGATCGCGGGATTGGGCGAAGGATGCAGACGAAAATACTGTTGAAATAGCAATCTTAATTATGATGAATAATACAGAAGTGCGAAACATTTGCTAATTTTTCCCATCAATGAACAAGAACGTCCTCATATCTTCAATTCGAAAATCGTGATTCGCGAACTAGTATAGTTGACATCCAATTATGATTCCCCATTCGTTAATTTCGGATTATTGCGATGGCGATCGCGGTCACGATGTGTGCGCTTTTCCAGGCCGGCGCGAAGTGATTCGGTTAAATCGACACCAGTCTGATTCGCGATGCAAATCAGCACGAAAAGCACGTCGCCTAACTCCTCTGCAAGATTGATTTTCTCGTCCGATTTCTTAAAACTTTGATCGCCATAAAGCCGGGTCATAAGCCGGGAAACTTCACCGACCTCTTCCATCAAAATACCGAGATTCGTCAATTCTGAAAAATAACGGACGCCAATCGTTTTGATCCACTGATCAACTTGTTCTTGTGCTTCGCGAATTGTGATATCGTTCATAACAATATTTGATCCTTGAGTAGCGGTAAAAATTTGTGAATAGCTTTATGAAATGGAAATGTGTCAAGCTCGCTCGGTTTAATCCAGCGGTAATCATCGTGAAACGCCAGTTTGATTTCGCCCGACTGATATTGGCAGCGATGGACTTCCATCACAATTTTAAAGTGCGAGTACGCATGTCGTACCCGGCTAAAATGGTCGGTAATAGTGACATCGAGTCCGGTTTTTAATTTTATGGTTCGGATGCAAGCTGCCGCTGGTTTTTCATTGTCCTCCATACGGCCCCCCGGAAATTCCCACATGCCGCCGAGCAATCCTTTGGCTGGCCGGCGCACAATCAGAAATGCGTCATCCCGATAAACAATTCCAACCGAAATGTGATACTCCGGCGTGGACTTCGCTGCTACAACGATCGGGAATTTATCAACAAAGTCATAGCGATAGGCCTGGCAGTGTTGATGCACCGGGCATTTCTTACAAAACGGTCCCTGTGGTTTACAAATGATGGCGCCCAACTCCATTACCGCCTGATTGAACATGCCGGCTTGCTCCGGATCGAGCAGGGTGGCCATGTGCTGGACAATCACTTTGTCAGTCGCCGTTGTGTTAATCGGCGTTTCAACTGCATAAATGCGCGAAATCACCCGTTTCACATTTCCATCAACAACCGGGTAGGGGAGATCAAACGACTGGCTCATCACTGCTGCGGCAATATAATCACCAACACCGGGCAAATCACGGAACGCCCTGTAATCCTGTGGTATTTGACCATCGAACTGCTGAAAAACAACTTTCGCCGCCCGATGCAGATTGCGTGCGCGGCTGTAGTAACCCAATCCTTCCCACAACTTTAGCACTGTCTGCTGATCAGCGGTGGCTAATGTCTCGACAGTTGGAAATTTCCTGATGAACCGCAGGTAGTAATCAATGACTTTTTTCACCTGCGTCTGCTGCAACATCACCTCGGAAACCCAGATGGAATAGGGATCGTTGGTTTCCCGCCACGGCAGTTTGCGGTGAAATGTCACAAACCACGAGAGCAGAGCATTGCGGAATTTTAGGATGGCGTCGGCGTTCATCGTTTCTTGGATTATGGATAGCTTCATCTGTTCAATTTAAAAAATTACCATTTTTCTGCAATTCTTTTAAAACATCGCAATGTGATATGGTTAACTCATCTTGTCTTTCAGCATAAATCGCGAGATATTCTAAATCCTCAATCAAGCGTTCGAATTCTTTTAAAGGAAGAATGACTTCCTTTTTTTTACCCCGTTTATCAGTAATATATTTTACATTGAGCTCTTGTATATTTATCATGCTGGCATCCATTGTGATTTTTTAGAAATAGGATCGATTTTCTTAAATAAATGAATTATTTATACAATATTCAACAATTATTTAGTCCAATTTGATACTTCCTATAATTATTCACTCGCAAACGAAAAATGCATTTGCACGATCACCCAATTGCCAGCCCGTTTTTCCAATACGCCGGTCCAGCGGGTATTCTCCCAATTGGCCGGCTGGCCTTTCCATTCATTGATGTCATCCAGCATACAGTAAAACCATGCGATTGTGCCCGATTGTGAGAAATTAATATGCAAGTCCGTTATCTCATAGCGAATGGCTTTAAAATCGTCATGCATCCAGAATGCTTCCGCTTTTTTGAAATCATCAAATCCTTTCACCACACGGTTTCCGGGATCAACCTCGATATAATTTGAATCATTGGCGATTACGCTATAAAGCAGATTCAAGTCTTTCGTTTTCGCCCAGCCGATACTGTTATGAATGGCTTTCTCAACAAATTGTTTTTCAATATCCGGGTTGAACGTTTTCGTTTGAGTTTGACATGAAATAAGTACAGCTAAAATAATTTGAAAAACCAATAACATTGTTCCGTTTTTCATAGTTTTATCCATGTTAAATTGATAATCAAGTTTTATTTTATCTTATCGCGTTTAGCCAAATTATGTTTTGCGCATAATAGTTGGATATTCTCCACTACAATTGATGAACCACCTTTTGAATAAGGAATAATGTGATCAAAATGTAGATTCTTAGTGCTACCACATTTTACAAAGTTTCCTTTCTATCTTCATAAGGGGCGTTATCGTGTAGACTCATAAGAATCACACTATAGGATTTACCCAACCTGGCGTAGCCAGAACCAAACAAGTATTAATTGTTTCAACTTATTTAATTTCTTATACTTCTTTCTCATCCATTTGACGGAG
>JAFGDW010000233.1 GCA_016931935.1 Candidatus Zhuqueibacterota bacterium
CTCCGTCAAATGGATGAGAAAGAAGTATAAGAAATTAAATAAGTTGAAACAATTAATACTTGTTTGGTTCTGGCTACGCCAGGTTGGATCTTTACAATAAAACGAATCAACAGCATCAGTTATGCGTCGACGCGGTTCAATTAACAAAGCAAGCTCAACAGCTTTATATTACCGATGCCGTGCTCATGGAAATTGGAAATGCAGTTCCATCTGTTAAACGCAGAGAGCAGGGTAACAAAATAATCCGCAGCTTTCTTTCCGCACGTTTTTCAGTTATATATTTGATCTCTGGATATTTTGAGGCGTCTTTACGAAACACCGCCGGATAAAGAATGGGGACGAATATATTGTTCATCTGTTGTTATTAAGCAAAAATACGGATTAATGCATGCCTTAACCACCGACACTCATTTTAAACAAGCCGAATTTAATTTACTTCCATTTAGCATTTTTATAATCGAAGTGCTATAATAAAGTGCGAGCTGCACACACGAACTTAACAGCTTGCGATAATTGAATCCGCAATTGACCGGATCGCAGTAGATTCCCTGATGAATATATTTATCTCTCCCGCTCTCCCATTCACACATTTTTTCTTTCCACCCTCCCAATTATTTTTTTCACCATTTGACCGATAATGAAAGTATGATACGTTGTGATGATTTGGGAGGTGAACTATCATGCGAAAATTTATTCGACACCCGGCTAACGTTCCAATTGAATGTCAACTCAACCCTCTTTATGCCCACCAGTCTAATCCATTGGAAAATGTAAGTATCGGTGGACTATCGTTTCAATCACCGACACCATTACCGAAAAACAGATTTATCCGGCTCCGCATTCCCTCGGTCGATCCGCCATTCTACGCCACAGGTACAGTAGTATGGTGCAATAAGCGCGACCGTGATTATGTAATCGGGGTGAAATTTATCGACCAACAAACTGCATTTCGTATGCGTATGATCGAGCAGGTGTGTCACATCGAAGATTATCGCAAGCATGTTACGGAAGAAGAAGGTCGGGATATTTCCGGAGAACAGGCAGCGTCTGAGTGGATTGAAAAATACGCGAAGGATTTTCCCACACTTTAATAAAGTCGCACAAGCACAGGTTATCAGTTAATAGCAACAATTCGTACATTGTAAATCATTGCCATTTCAACATCACGATGGCATATAGCGTTCCTGCAACACTTCAATTCCCAAATCAAGCATCGCCAGCACTTCATTTTCATCGTAACCATCTTCTGGATAACTGGCTAACCGCAACACCAAATCAACTTCCTGATTAATTTTTTCGAAATAGCTTTGGATTTTTTCTGCCAAAATTTTCGCCATGTTGAAATGCATTTGTGGCAATAATAACATAATGTGCTGGTGAGAATTAAAGCTGATTACATCAAATTTCCGCATAAACTTTTTAATAACGAGGACAATGGTTTTCATCAATTTCAAACTGAGCGGATGGCCATGTTTCTGGGTGATTTCACTGAGATTATTAATGCGAATTGACATGACCGTAAGATAATAGTTGCCATGTTTCGCCCGGTCTATTTCTTTGTGAACACGCTGTCGGAAGGCATTTTCATCAATATAGGAGACACCGGTTTCTTCCAGCGCTTTGCTTAACAACGATTCTTCAACCGCATCCAACACTGCATTTTTTTCTACATCAGCTTTATTTTTTACAAGCTTGTAGGAGAATATTTTCTTGGTTCGCAATGCGGTTCGTTGCGATTCTTTTCCGCAATTGAGACATTTGAATTGGGACACCGGTTCATCGATAGATGAGTGACAGTGCCGGCAATGCAAAGCTCCACCGCGTTCCACACCAGCATAGCAATGGGGGCACACATCATGCATAGTAATGTTGTAGTGGTCACACGCAGGGCATAACAGCACGGAATCGTAATATTGTTTTGCCAGCAGGCCATCAATTACCCATTGGTCGAGCTTACCGAAAACTTCAATTTCGCTGCACTCCAAAGCTTCTGCCGCTTGCGGAAACGTATATCCAAACTGACATTCGGACGACGATTTCGGCGATAGCCATTCTGACTTGTCCGGAAATATTTTATCAAAAATATCCCATTGAGAATTACCGGTGCCAGCATATTGTGTGTATTCAAGAAAATTTCGAACGCGATATACCAATTCATCTTTCTGGAATGGCTTGGTAATATAATCCAGGGCGCCATCTTTGAGGACTGTGAGCTTCATGTCCAGGTCCTGGCGTGACGTTAACGCAATGACTGGTATGTAGCGGGTATTTTCATTCAATTTCAGTTTTTGAAGCACTTCAAGTCCATTCATTTCCGGCATAATAATATCAAGAATTATTAAATCCGGATGAACGGTTTCCAATAATTGCAGCGCTTCCATTCCGCTTCGAGCCGAATGGATTTCATAAGCTTCTGCGCGAAATATTTTTTCCAGAAGTTGCAGTGTGTATTTCTCGTCATCAACGAGCAGAATTTCCATTTGATTCATAACGTACACTTCCGAAGCTAATTGTTAGCGCTCGACAATGCGAGCTTCTTCAGGCTGCTCCTGCATACGCGCGATGGATTTCTCAATGTCCCGTGGAATGTTAAAATAGACGGTGAACCATTCACCAAAGCGGGATTCCGCCCAAATCTTTCCGCCATGCTCTTCCACTATTTTTCGCGCAATAAAAAGCCCAAGCCCGGTCCCTTTCGGTGTATCCCATTGTTGAGATTCCAATGCCTGTGAAAATTTTTCGAAAATATCCTTGGTGCTTTCCGGTTTTATACCGACCCCCTGATTGGAAATTGAAAATCGATAGCACTCATCTTCTTCAGTAATTTCATACTTTATTGGCGTCCCTTTTTTACCATACTTCACCGCATTTGAAAACAGATTGGTAAAAACAATTCGCATCAGGTCACGATCCACGTCAAGACGGAATGGATCGCACGTTTTGGCTTCGATATTCATTTTATTTTTGCTGAATTGTTCGTTCATCTCCACCAGAACCGGGGCGATTATGTCATCACAAATATTAATTGGTTCGCGATTTTCAGGCAGCGATAACTGACCGGTTTCAATTCGTGTTAAGTCCAGGTAATTACGAATCATATCAATCAAATTTTTTGAGACTTTGGTAATGACACCCACCGCTTCTTCCTGATCGGAATTGAGCTCGCCCATCACCTTATCACTCATAAGCTCAGCATATCCCAAAATGGATATCAACGGGCTGCGCAATTCATGCGAAGCGAACGATAACATATTCAAATAGTGTTCATTTAGCGCTGCCAGTTGACGATTTTTTGTATCCAATTGGTCATTGGCGCTTCGCAATTCGCTGTTGGCTTTGTCCAGTTGTTCGTATAATTGGGCATTTTCACGCATCAATGATGACTGGGTTGCAAACATCACCAGTGATTTGAATTTTTCCTTTTCTTCAACCAGGTGCGTTTCACCCTCAAGGTCCTTCAGATCAATACCTTTAAGTTCATCCAGACGTCGGATGTATTCATCAAAAATCGCATCGATCAACTCTTGTGGATTTGAACTCTTTTCCAGCAATTCAAGACTGATATTATAATTTCGGCTGTACTCCCGGATACGATATTCCAACTGTTTAATACCTTCATCGTTGGTATGAATTGTTGGTTCCGCATCGTTCGTGTGTTTTTGCTGTGACATGATCAATTACCTTCCGGAACTAATTTTAACGCCAGTTGCTGATTATTTGCTTGTTGGAAAACAAGGATAGACTCACCAACATAGGCGACCGTCAAATCCAGATATGCATCTCCCTCCCGAACAATCGTCTTATTAACGACTGCTTTGTAAACACCCTCATCACGATAGATTCGTTCGAGTTTTGGCGTATAGGTACGATGGGTCTGTTGATTCTCCAGTCCTTCCGCACTTAAATTGTAATATGGTAAAAACGGATTTCGTTTCCAGCGGTTCATACTCAGCATTTCATCGAACGAAATATCAAATTCATCCAGCGTAATGACTGAATCCATCTCATCCTCAAACGCAACTATTTCAGGTGATTGGGAATCTATCCGGTTTATAGACTTCTTACTTTCCCGAGTTATAACAAATACGAGCAGAAATACCAGAACCAGTTTAATTCCATACAATCCTTTCATTCGTGTACCCTTTTATTCATTAATTAGTACATTTCCCGACATGCGAACCCGAATACGGTCGAACTCATTTTTGGTAGGTGATATCTGAATGGTTCGCACCCACCATGGCAGGTACATGGATTCAAGATACTCAAGATAGTCACCAATGTAATTAAATGATGATTCCAAGTCAAGGGAAATTGGGCAAATCAGGCCTGCCTCCGTTGGATAGCGTTGGCCAATATCCAATTTATAATTGACATATTGATAAAGCGAGCGATCGGGAGATACAATATCATTTAATAAGCCATTCAGATCCGTTGATTTGGAATAAAGCGCCTTTACTTTTCGAATTTTTTCCAATTTCGAAATCATTTCTTCCAGTTGCGTATTTCCATCCAGGACCGGGATTAACTCCTGTTCTTTTTGAACAAGAATGACCTGCTGCTGTTTTAAATGGATAAATGGCAGAAATACCCACGTTCGTGCTGCGGCAATCAACAACACTAACAAAGGAATCCACCAATATTTCTTTATATTCTGCTTCATCTTCACCCCATAGACTATTTTAACGTACTGCGAATTTGAAACTGCCACACCTGATTCTGTTCCACCAGATCGGCAATCGCAGTCCTGGCCATCCAACGGTTTTGGTTGAGTTCATGCACAAGTTGCTTTACACCGTCCGGATTGGTCGCTTTTCCCTTCACCACAAGGTCATAGCTGGTATCCAACAAATCATTGCGCGAAATGTGGTTGACTTTCTGAAAGCGTGCATTCCCCGGATCACACTGACCATAGATTTGTTCCAGCCAAACTGTTTTCGGCATTTCATCCATCATTTCCTGAAGTAGCAGCGACCAACGAACCTGCTGAGTTTGCCAAACTTCGTATGATTCCAAATCAACCTTCAAATACTCAAGTGAGCGTTCCTGCGCCTCAATTTGCTGCTGATGTTCTTTGGCCTTATCGATAAGTTCGTTGCATTCTTTGGTTTTATTTTTTATGGCCTGTTGACGGCTACGAATTTGGCGATTAAGTGTCCACACCATTGCGAACGCAATGCAAAATCCCACAATTAATACGCCTTGGCGTTTCGTACTCACGTGGTTACCTCCAAGTTAACATATTCAAACAAATGAAAAATGGCATCCATACCGTGCCGATCCAATGGTTTTTCGAAATAACCACGTATCCCCAATTCATACGCCGTTTCTAATTGTGCATCATCACACCAGGAAGAAAGCAACCATACCGGTACATCGAGCCAGTCGTCGTACTTGTGAATTTCGCGAAGTATATCCAGGCCGGTAGCATCAGGTAGATCCATATCCAGAAAGATTAAATCCGGTAAATGATCGACATGCGTCGCCAGGTGTTGTTTCACCGCTCGCCCGGTCATCAGCACAATGACGCTAGATTGCGGATATGCCCGCTCAATAATTTTCTGTGTAATGAGAATATGATCTTCATTATCATCGATTAACAGAATTACCGGCGCATGACTGGATTGACCTGAATTCATGACACTTCCCCATGGACGTCGTTATTTTCAATGACGAATTATTTCACGATTCCGGCATCAATTGCGCAATCAGAATTGATTAAGACGAATAATTCATCATTCATTTTCATTATAAAAAATATCGACCGATAGCCATGAAATATTAGATAAATGAATTGAAAAAGTTAACAAATCGGAAAATATTGGAAGGATATATTGCAGATTTTTAATGATATATTTAAGGAAATGATGTTCAAACCATAGAATAAATGTTTCAAGTATCCGGTCAAAAAATGAGGAAAAATTTATGTAAGACTGTTTATACTAAGTCCAAAGTGGTTTTCAGATTTTCATTTTCAAACCTTCCCTTAATCCCTTCCTTCAAAAAGAAGGGAGTGAAGGTCAAATCTGAAAACCACTTTATTTCAAGTATATATTAAAAGAGCAGTGAATAGTAATCACTCGCGATCAAAAACCATTGTAATATCACGCTTGCCCCAAAATGAATCGGAGAGCTGATGTACCGATAATTGAGCGCCCCCATCGATCAAGCTCCAGTACTCGCGTGTCACCATTTCCGAAGTTTGACCGCCTTGTTGAAACGTGATCTTCGATTCAATCTTCAGTGTGTCATATGTTGCGGACATGTGTGCCATCGTTACCATCGGCGAATTCCACATTTCGGAAATGATCGGATTACCATCAAGCGCCAGTGTATCGGTGTTGACACGATCATCGCCCCATTCCACAATGAACGTCTTTTGAACGATTATTTCATTCGCCTGCTGCTGAATGGATAATTTGTATGGCAGATAACTTACACCGCGGTTATCCAGTATACTTGCATCTTCATTGAATACCCATGCGCCTGTAAAATTTACCGGATTTTTTCCTGCAGAAACCGGTAACAGTGACAGCTTGCAAACATTTCTGAATTTGTTTATTTCTGATCGGTAGGCGCTATCTTCCCGCCAGAGAACGCGGGGATCGTTCTTCAGAACATCATATTGCTTTTTGAGTGTATTTCGAACCATGCCAGCCCAGGTGACATAATACGACCATCTTGGTTGATGATCAAGAATCTCCGGCGTGGGAGGATTCCCGACTTCACCGAGCACCAACGGCTTTCCATGTGACAGCGCTACCAAACTATCATAATACACCTGCTGAAAATCGCTGCCATAAATATCGAGGGAATGAATATCGAGATATTCATTCCCCGGATAATAGTGAGAATAGTGCATTTCCGGCTTGTTGGGTCTGTCCACGCTCCACACCCAAACCAAATTGGTAAGTTTGTGATAATTCACAAATCGATCAAACAGTTGGCGATATAGCGCCCGTGTGCTAAATTCACCTGTGCGGCCACCCCACCAGAACCAATCGCCGTTCATTTCATGATACGGACGCCACAACACCGGCACCTTTGCTTTGTCGAGTTTCTTCAGGTAAAATGCGATGGTATCAACCTGGGCGCACCAATGGCTATAAAGCGCTGTCCCCGGCGTAAGCACATCCCGGAACTGCTCGTCCAGCAATCGTCCCTGAACGGTGGCAAGTGATTCGGGGATTACTTTTTCGCCTCGTTGCGGCCGAAATGTAACCGGCTCATCAGCGGTTGGCGGCACTGCGTGCCAGCAGATTGTCACAATTGATCCAAGCTGATGCTGTCGTTTGGCCTCTTCAACAATATCCGGACGGGCGAGATAGGAGTCGGTGTCGCCGGCTTTCGCAAACCCCATATCAGTGCTCCATATGATTGGTGTTTTTCCAATGTACTGAGCAGCAAATTGAGAGTTTCGGTCACGGGTATTCGGGTAATTATGTTGACCGGTCAAAATATGGTTTCCGGAAATCCGATAAAACAACTCCAGCAATGCTTTGGCTTCTGGCGACGCATGCGGAGTGACTGATTTGACAGATTCGCTGGCTGCCATCAATGTCATCGTAAAAAGTAACAATAAAGGAAGAAATAAAAATAAAACTGTTTTCAAGTATTTCATGTAATAAAGACCTTTCGGTAATGTTTCCAGTTGTATAGATTTCCGACTTATTCATTTTTAATTTTCGATATCCTGCCACGCAAGACGATGTCACTATAATTTCAACCGATGGGTCTCGGAAATATCATAGATACCTGTGGTGCACACATTCAAATCTTTCAGCAGCCCATTATCGATGTGATAAATCCAGCCATGTACTGCCAGCTCCTGTCCCGATTTCCATGCACTTTGCACGATCGTGGTATGGCATACATTTGCGACTTGTTCAATTACATTTAACTCACACAGCAAATTGATTCGTTCATCGTTGTTATCCAAACGATCGATCCGCTCCTGATAATAGCGGTACACATCCTTAATATGACGTAACCAGTTATCGATCAATCCGTGCTCTTTTTGTTCCAAAGCTGCCTTAATACCGCCACAGCCATAATGGCCGCACACAATGATGTGCTTCACCTTTAACACATCAACCGCGTATTGAATCACTGACAGGCAGTTCAAATCGGTGTGAATTACCATATTGGCAATATTCCGGTGCACAAATATCTCGCCTGGCATCATATCCACAATCTGGTTCGCCGGCACCCGGCTATCGGAGCAGCCAATCCACAAATATTGGGGATTTTGTTGCTGTGAGAGCTTAACAAAAAAATCGGGATCGGTTTCACGGATTTTTTCCGCCCATTTTTTATTGTCGTCGAAAATATGTTTTAATACTCGCATGAATTATCTCTTCTTTTTAATATCCCAACGTCTATTTTTTGACGATTTTCAATTTTTAAAAATATCGGACCATTGTAATTGATGAGCCGACTTCTCCGCAATTTTCAAATCCAAACCGCTGGTAAAGATGCATTGCCGGATTCCGCGGATCGACGCTCAAACTCACTCCGGGATACCGCGATGCGGCATAATTGATTAAGTGATCCAACAACATCATCCCAATACCTTGATTGCGGACATCACTTTTTACGGCGATTGATATTTCGGGAATTCGCTCGTCTACAAAACCCCACCCTGGATTGTCGCGCTCATAACAACGCATCCAGATGGCGCCGAGTTTTAAACCAGATGCTTTTTCTTCTGCGATAAAACCAATGTCATGCGCTTTACCCCAGCCGGAATAGTATTTTTTAATGTCCGGATGTTCCAGAATAGAACGATCGGGTGCCTGTTCTTCCGGGGCAACATAAATTGCCAGATACACCATGTCCTTTATAAAATATTGATCGGCAGCAGTAATTTTACGCAGTCGAATACTGGCATTTTTCGGTTGCACTGTTTGTATCCTGGGGAGCTACTCGGTAATCTATTAGCTCGCATCCCATATTTTTTTCCCTAAAAAAGCCGACAATTTTTCTGCATCTTCCAACAACTTGTTTCGATTGCCATGATCGATAACATTTATCCGACTGGCGTCTTTGAGGACAAGATTTAATTCATAACTGTAGTACGAACTTTTATCACTTCGAACGTATTCGGAAATTATTTGCAGCGCATGAATGTTGTGCAACTCTGCAAAGTGTTTTAGTTGATCGCGATTGTATATTTCATCCGGTGATTTTCGTCCCTTCCAGAAATAGCCTTTGCTCTGGTCAAAAACGATTGGCCGTGTTCCGAAGTAAAACATGACAACCCCGACAATTGTGAAGACAACTCCCATCGCTAATGGTGCGATCGTCTCGGGATTAACACCAAAATCACCAGCGGACAACCGTACCATTGTAAAAGGAATCGCTATTCCAAGACCTGTCACAATAAAGAAAATATAAAAAATGGTCGCAGCAGTGGATACGCGAAACTCCAATCGGTATGGGCTAACATCAACAAGTTTATGCGTCCTGAAATTCGTACCGCCACGCTTTGCGGGTCGCCATTCGGTTTGTTGGGCAATCGGATCATTGAATTGAGTCGGATCAAACATCTGCCGGGCTTGCATCCGGCTTTTAATTTTTGCAATAAGTCTGTTAAGCATAAAATTTCTCCAGGTGACAATCGGCTTCACTTATTCTTACTGAATCGCATGCGATATGCATTCGTCTCACGTAATACAAATCCAAGCGATTGGTACATTTTATTCGCTTCGACGCGCGTTGATCGAGATGTTAACTCCAACGTTGTCACACCGTTTGATTTCGCTTGATCAATTGCTGCTAGCATCAGTTTTTTACCAATACCTTCACCGCGTCGGGATGCATCCACAACGACATCTTCAATCCAGGCTCTTTGGGCGGTCGGAATTCGATATGTAGCAAGCGTCAGCATGCCCCAGATGCCCTGGCTATCTTTAGCGATGAATAAATATGTGGTGTCCGCGTCGAGCATTTTTTTTAGTGAAGTTTCGGTTAATGGAAGAGCCATATCCGATAATTGGGGCAACAGACGATTGATTGCTGCCAAAAGGTCTGCGGAGAATGTGGTTGCTATTTTAATATTCATATGTCGTAAAATGATATGTAATTGGTATGAGTTTTTTAGTAGGAATATACTAAATTGTAATCAATATACTTAACTCCAGTTGGAAAATCAATAAGAAATGTAACTTTCAAGAAACTTGAAATATGCTTTTAAATTCTATCAATAATCAGATGGAGATAATAGTGTGTTATTCCCCGGGAAAACATCGGGACTGTAAGCCGGTTTTCACCGTTTTTGGGCGGAATACCGGAATCTCCTTCCACATATTTCGTGAATAAAATAAAATGATTATGAACATAACGCAGCTAGAATAAAAAATATATTGCTTTTTTAGTTTAAATAGTGTACATTATGACACATTAATA
>JAFGDW010000234.1 GCA_016931935.1 Candidatus Zhuqueibacterota bacterium
CAAAGGCGCTTTATTCGCGTTCATTAGCGTCATTCGCGGTTGGTTATTTTAACCGCTAATTTACGTGAATGATCGCTAATGAAAAAATTCCAATATATAGAACCATTAATTTCATTTTTGTTTTTAATATCAGATTCTCTACAAATTCTAAAATGCATTCGTATTAATTATTTCATGGTATTGGCAAAACGTCGCCATTCGATTTTTGGTGTTCCGAAGTTAACCAGAATCCCCAATGGTAGTTCTGTTGCTTTTAGATAATTTAAAATTTGTGCTTCTTCAATCTCTGTTATGCATTTAATCGCTTTAATTTCTACAATAATTTTGCCATAACATAGGAAATCAGGACAGTATGTCTTTTTTAATATTCGTTTCTTATACCTAATTTGTATTGGTTTTTGAGCTTCAAAAGGTATATCCAGATCGCCCAATTCGTATTCCAAGGCTTCTTGATAAACAGCCTCAAGAAATCCGCTTCCTAACACATTCGAAACTTCCATGGCAGCGCCGATAATACGAAAACTTTCTTCCTTAAAGAGCAATTCATTTTGAAAATCTTGAGTTAGGTTATCCATTTAATAGTTTCTCCCTTTTTTGTATACTTTATCACTTTTTGATATAAGCTTAATACACCAATACCATTTTCTTCACGTCAACTGTCTCCCCCACCACCATCCGATACACATAAACACCGCCAGCAACCTGCTGCCCCGATTCATCAACTCCATTCCAGTCGACTGAATGATTTCCTGACGAAACGGTTCCGCTGATCAATGTCCGTACTTTCTGACCCGCAAGGTTGTAAATTGTAAAATCTACATGGTCAGTATGCACAAGGTGAAATCGTATGGTTGTCGCCGGATTAAATGGATTGGGATAATTTTGTTCCAGCGCAAAGGCAGCAGGAGTTGCCATCGGTTGCCGGGCAACAGTTGTGGAATTGGCGTCGACGATTCGAATATCATCAAACCAGAATTGGGCGTTGCCCAGTGCGCCATGTTCAGCAACAATTTCGAGCCGGTCGATGGCGCTCCAGTCGAAATCGCCTTGTGGATTATACCAGGTGTCGACGTCCCATGAGCCATGTTCCATGAAATTGGCCAGCGGAATATGGAGATGGTGCCACGCATTATCCCATGCTGCCCTGGCATTGTCGATCGTTACCCGCATCCGCCAGGGGTGATCGTTTGGATCATTTGTCTTGGTGTCAATAAATCGCATATCAAAAAGTTGGCCGGGCGTATCGCCACGCACCCAAAAATCAAGGGCATAGCCCTGACTTACCAGGTACGATAAATCGCGGTTCGGATTAAAATCAAACACGATGCTGTTATACTGATTTGCGCCTGTCCAATAGATACAAAACGTCCCTTTTTCCGGGTTCGTTTCGGAGTAATAATCCAGCATCCAGCCATTGGCCCAACTGGCATCCTGAATCCCCGGTTGCACATAATCTCGATACAGATCGATGCCTGTGCTATCCGGTGAGATAACAAATTCAAATTGGTCCGGTGGATTCAGACCGAGCGCTTCGACGAGCGGAATGTTTAAATCGTAATCGAACAGTTCCGCGCTGCCTTTTTCAAACAAGCCAAAGCCACCCTGATAGTCCCAGATTGTCCAGGCGAGTCCTTTTTCTTCCAGATATTCGCGTACGATGCCATACCAGTTCACTCGCTGATCGTTATCGCTATTGGGAATGTACACACCAAATTCGCCACAAAACATCGGCACATTCCGCTCAGCCTGGAAATTTGCAGCAATATCAAGCAATTGCTTCACGCGGGCAACGGTGCCATCATTATGGTAATTGTTGAACGAACTCTGAATCCATATACCGGCCAATGCGGATGGAAACACTGGCATCTGGGCTGAATTGTACGGGAACGGCACGCCGGCCAACGGCTCCATCGATGGATCGGTCCAGCTTGCGCCCTGATGCGTGAACAAAAATGGATCGTAAAAATGGAATGTGTAAATCAGGTTTTCATCGGTATATTCGGGCATGTAACGGAGATTATTATAGCTGTTCCAGCCTGCCGGTCCAATTATAATCGTGTGTTTCTGATCAACAAGGCGAATTGCATCGATCACCTCCTGTTGAATAGCATTCCATACCGTATCGTCAATACTGTGTGGTTCGTTCAGGATTTCATAATAAACGTAGGTGGAGCGATCTTTGTAATGTGTTGCCATTTGTGTCCAAACCGGTATTAGAATATCACCGATGTCAGGATCGGTATCTTCGGCCGGATCGAAGGTATGGTTATCGAGGATCAGGTGTATCTGCAGTTCTTCAGCCCAATCCACAATCTGATCGAGGAAGAAATAGAATAACGGATCAATGGTGTAATTTGGTGCACCGCTTGTCATAAAATGCAAATTAATCGGCAATCGAATCACATCGCAGCCCAGGCTTTTGATCTGTTCCAGGTCCAGTCGAGTATATTTCGTAAATCGAATGTCACGTGGCCCATCGACTTGCAGCCAGCCAGTCAGATTTATGCCACGCGTAAATGGCGCTTCTGCGTTGGTAGCTGTTTGAAATGAAATCAGCTCAAAAATGATAATCAATATTGAAATTGTCGTTTTCATTGTGCGCACTCCAGCGTGAAGGTTTTATTTTCATCTCGATAATTAAATTCGTTGAATGAAATATATACAAAATGTGCATTTGAATCGCAAGCAAATTATTTCCGCAACCTGTACAATCTTATTTGTACAGAGGTCATGTTCTGCTTCGCATCCAACCTGCTTTTATTCTTGAATTTGTGAGATTTTGAGTTTATATTAAATACCACATACTTTGAGAGGCTTTATCATACTAAAAAAGGTCGTCAACTTATTATTTTATGAGAACCTAAAAAACATTGCCACTTACACGCCTATTTTGCCACTTACATTTTTTGATTTGATTAATAGGGAAAAGCTCATTACCATATTTTATATGAGTAAAATGTAACAAATTAATTCAACAAGTAGCTTCCAGTGCTCAATTTCATCATTGTCCAAAACCATAGCCGATCACATGATGAATATAAAACAGATATTTTAATATTAACGAAACTGATTCTCACAGAACATACGTGCATCACATGTCTGCTTTCGGCATACTTATGGATACTCAGAATTTTCTAACTACATGTATAAATTAATCATATCCTGTCATTAATTTTTGGTTAAAATTCGGGGCATTGTAATCTTGTCGCTACCCGTTTTTTGTCATCGTTCACACAATTACATTGGATGAAGCATGAATTTTCGTATCATCCGTACGGTTAATGCAGTTGAGAAAAATCGGTTATGTCGTATCCGCATAATAAGTCACCGGAAACACATACCCGGCACTCGCCCTCCACCAACAACTATTTCTTCACGGCATCAATACAGCTTCAAATTGAACAATATGCATTACCTTCAACTCACAGTAACGTGAAATTTTTAAAACAACCAGTAGCATCATTTCACAAAAATTGTAAATAATAAATACATTGCAGACAATCTATTTCACTGCAATGAATCACAATTAACAAACGGAGGAATTTCATGATGAAATATTTACTACTCATTACATTATTGTTATTAAACAGCATGGTATTCGCACAAACATACGTTTCACCCGGACCCGGCACGCTCTCTATGGCAGTAGCCGATGCCATCGATGGTGATGTGCTGGAACTGGTTGCCGGTGGTGAGTATACAGAATCCGTCGCCTTTAATTTTGGTGTTATTACAGACAAAGCTATCACGATCAAGGTGGAAGGTGACATACCCGAAGAAAAAGCCAAATTGCGCGTAATTACACCAGCCGATGGCACCACAACACGGATGTTTTTCCGCGTTGGTCAGGGCGGCTCGTTAGCACTGCACGACATCGAATTTGATGGTACAACGGAAACTGTTGAAAAGGCCGAGTATCTGATCCAGTTTTATATGGGTGATGGAGGGGCCGTTACTGTAAATACAATCCGTGTGGAAAACTGCTGGGTTCACGATCTTGTCGATGCTGCCATTCATGCCGGAAGCTCGGATATGAAAGGCAATCTGATTGTCGATTCAACATTTGTCGATAACTGCGTTTTTGAACGAACCGGGACGTCTGTTTATTACAAGTATTGCGGCGCCAACTTCCTTTCCGTGACCAATTCCACATTCAACACCATCAGCAGCTACGGAATTCGCGTCGCTGGTCCCAATGAATCGGCGATGCCGGATAATACGCCGCGTACGATTATCGATCACACCACATGGTACAACATTGGCACCGAAGATGGCAGGGAAATTATTCTGCTGGAAAAAGGCCCAAACTTGAATCCATGGACGGTGAGCAACACCATTTGCGTAAAACAAATCAATAAAGACAAAGTCGCTATCAATCTTAAGGAAACGATCACCGACGATTTGGCGGAAATTTACAATGTATGTCTATGGGATGTCGGCACAATCAACTGGCGCAACCATCCGGTACAGGATACAATTTATGTCGATCCCGGGTTTGCCGATCCTGATAACGGCGATTTTACCTTGCCTTCCGGTTCGCCGCTGCTGTCGTTCGGTTCCGATGGCGGCCCGATCGGAGATCCGCGTTGGGGCATGAATGCATCAAGTGTGACGAAGGCCGGAAAATCATCGCCGATTACGTTCGCGCTGGATCAAAATTACCCCAACCCGTTTAATCCGGCTACATCGATTGCATTTCGTATGGAAACCAACGGACATGCAAATTTAACCGTATTTGATTTTCTCGGACGTGAAATCGCAACATTGGTAAATGGCAATGTATCGGCTGGCGTCCATAAAGTAACGTTCGATGCCAGCACCTTGCCTTCAGGAATTTATCTGTATAGACTGAAAGTGGAGGGCCAAACATTAACGCGTAAGATGACACTGTTACAATAATTCGATTGAGAATACATGATGGGTACGTGCTGCGCACTCTGAAAGTGCGTAGCACGGTTGATTGGACGGTTCTCCTCCTGGCTTCGGATTACATGAAATCCGGATTCAGGAGTTGAATCTTATCAGGAAAATAGCTTTGAACTGATATAGCTTTATCCAAATCGCTATTGCAGAACATGAGAAGTCGAAATTTAAACGGATAACTTTTTTGATAACTTCTAACGTTTCACGTTTGACATTTGACGTCCGTATTGCGGCAATAATACAAGGAGTAGAATATGTTTTGGAGGAAATCAAAATCGCATCTCATATGCATGCTTTTTATGATAGGTGCGATATTGTTCAGTACGATGTTGTTCGGCCAAACCCGAAGCCGAATTGCGGGAACAGTTAAAGACGTAAGCACCGGCGATCCGTTGCCGGGTGCAAATGTCAGTGTCTCCGGCACGGCGCTGGGTGCGGCATGTGATGTTGACGGCAACTTTATCATTGTTAATGCGCCAGTTGGGACCTACGAGCTGCGCGTTACCATGATGGGATATGAAACCAAGGTATTGAAAAATGTGATGGTTTCGCTGGACCGCATCACCCGATTAAATATCGAGCTGAGTACAACCATTCTTTCGGGAAATGAAGTGGTAGTTGTTGCCGAACGCGATGAGCTTCATAAAGAGGTTTCCAACACGCAAATGGTCGTCTCCGATGCCCAACTGACAGAAGCAACCGGTATCCGCCAGATCAATGCTTTTCTTACAAAACTGCCCGGTGTTTCCGAAGACAACGGTTATCTGACCATCCGCGGTGGTTCCGCCGATCAGACCGGTATGATGGTAAACGGCCTTTCCTATACCAACCTGGGTAACGGCAGCGCTGAAACCAGCATTCCATTAAGTGCCATAGAACAGGTGTCGCTGCTATCCGGCGGATACGACGCAGAATACGGTAATTTCCGTTCCGGCCTGATTAATATCACCACCAAATCCGGTACCAAGGACGGCTATCATGGCACGTTCAGTTATTCGCGCGACAATTCCCATATGCGCCGTTTCGGCGACTCATTCTACAGTACCAATAATCCCTATTTGATGTCCTATCTCGACCCAAGCATTGCGTTCATCGGTACGAATGCCGCCTGGGAAGGGCGTGACGATATCGACTATTTAAAGGAACAGCACCCGACATTTATGGGCTGGAACCGGGCGGCTGAAATTTATAATTTCGGCAAGGAACCGGAAGATCAGGCAACGCCGCTTGATTACTATCTGCTTGCCTGTTGGATGTTTATGACCGAGCCCGATTACGCAGGACTGAAAGAACAAGGTTACACTGTTTCTGAAGCGCAGCAGAAATTATTCGCCGATCACGCTATGAAGGAAGATGGTTCGGATTGGAACTTCGACGGCGGCTTCGGCGGTCCGTTACCGTTTATTGGGAAGGCATTGGGCGATGCCACGTTTTATATTTCCAACAATTCGAAAGAGCAACATTATGTGATGCCAGTGGTGCTGCCAAGTGAAAAAACGTATACCACGCTGGCAACCATTAAAGCCAATCCAATGGAAAACCTCACTGTAACATTCAATGGTCTGTGGAAAGATCAAAAAGGCGTTAGCCCGATTCGTCCGGCGTGGGGTGATTTCCCCGATGCCAGCCGCGAGGGTGGTTTTATGCCCAGCGATAACATCAAATACATCGCCAAAAATCCTGAATACTGGTACGATCCCCCATTCTACCCGATTCTTTATCAAAACACCAAAATGGGTGGTCTGACTTTCAACTATATTTTCAATCAAAAAACGTTCATGGAATTCAGCCTGAGTGGATTGCGAATCCAAAATAGTTCACCTGTGTGTAACAATCGCGATCAAACCGTAGTGACAAGATTCGGACCGTTCCCGGTTTCTGAAATGCCTTATGGCAAATTGCAGTACGGTTCGAATCGGCTTGCCTATGTGTTCGGTGACACAACGAAGTCATACAATTATCCGTCATACGATGCGCTGCCCGACGTACCTCAGCGGTTCCGCCGCAAAGAGGGTGATTTGTACGATAAATCCAAAGTCACACAATACCGTGCGCGGCTGGACCTGGCATCACAGATGAATCTGCACCACTATCTGAAAACAGGCATCGAATATAATTATATTGAACTCGATAATAATCTCTGGGAAAAATGGAATGAGAATTATTATAACGTGTACGAGTTTAATTATTTCCGCACACCAAGCCAAACCGGATTCTATATACAGGATCAAATCAGCTATCCGGCGATCATTGCCAATCTCGGCTTACGCTTCGACTACTATTACGGCGGTGGTGGCGACTGGCCTACCGGCGATGCATTTGCGACTGATGTATTCATTCCTCAAAAATTTGCCGAAGATTCAATTTTATTCAACTACCTCGAGCAAGGCCGATCCTATATCTGGGATTTATGGAAACAATACGATAAGGAACATCCCGGCTTTTTGCAGCCGATCAAAAATCACTTTACCGTAAGTCCACGCATCGGTATTTCATTCCCGGTAACAGTCAACTCAAAATTCTATTTCAATTACGGTCACTTCCGGTCAAATCCGCCTTATTACACCATGTACCTGTATCGTTACCGATATGACAAAAACGGCCTGTACGATATGTCCAATCCGAATCTGGAACCACCGCGCACAATTTCATATGAACTGGGTATGGCAATAGACCTGTTCGAAGGCTACGTGCTGCGTATCTCTGGCTATTCCAAAGACGTTACCGGTGAGCAGGGACAAATCAACTATAAAAATACGTCGGGCGTGGACTACGAAGCCTGGGCGAACAATGAATATGTCGATATTCAGGGACTGGAAATTAACCTGACGAAAAACGATAATAGCTGGCTCAATGGCTGGATTAACTTCAATTATATGTTGAAAAAAGAAGGCTTGACAGGCCGAAAAGAAATTAACGAAATTCAGGTCGATGATAAGGCAGGCCTTTATAATGACCAGGAAACGCAGAGTTTGCCAGTGCCGCAGTTGAATGCCAACATTACATTTCGTTCCCCATCACACTGGGGATCAGACATTTTTAAATCCGACATTTTCGGTAACTGGAACCTGACATTTTTCGCTGAATGGAAAGCCGGCGATTATTTTACATGGAATCCTGAGGATTTGGAGTATGTCAAAAATAACCGGCGTTGGCCCGACTATTACATGGTGGACATGAAATTAACCAAAACATTTAAATGGGGCGGTTTTGGCACGACATTCTATGTGGATGTTAGCAACCTGTTTAATTTCAAAGTCAACCTGATTGACAAGGGGTATGCATTCACTCGTGACTCCGGCGTCAGTTGGGATGATTACGATTGGAACGATTTTAAAAACTATGTCAATTCGCTGAAATCCGGAGACAAGTTGGGAGATTTACGCTCCGCTGATAAACCGTATATCAACGATCCCCAATATCCATTCTGGCTGTTTGGGCAGCCACGGGATGTTTGGGTCGGCATGCAGTTTAGTTTTTAATGATGATTACCAGGCTGGTGGTCATTCCGGTTCCGTACCGTTTTTATCAGCAGGCGGAATCCCCTTCATAAGCATTTTAGTTCTTAAAACAAGTAACCGATTTTTCAAGGCTGAACAAATTAAAGAGTAACCGTTCGCAGGATTCAAAGAAAAGATATTTTGATAAAATATTTTTGACAGGATTATATGATGTTTTTGATGTACAGGATTTTTTTTAATTATCATTCTATTTACTCATTGAAAAATGATCAGAGTCATTCGACACATATTTTAGCTCTATTAGGAAATCCATCATCCAATAAATCCGGTTCATCTTGTTATCCTGTCCCAAAAGTGACGCTATAATCTATCACATTTGAGGATTTTGAAAGCAACTTTCCATCGACATTGTAAACAATTGGAGTCTTTATTATGACATATAAATTTCACAATCACAAAAAGCCGCTGGTGTTGAGCAGCATCGTATTGGCGCTGCTTTTTATTACGGCCAATATCGGCGCACAAACACAACCGGAACTTGAGCGGGCGGAAATTAAAGCCGGCCGCATCTGGCTTGGCGTTACCGCAAATGGCGATAAAGGCTCGTTTGATTATCGCGCCGGATTTTTCCCGAACGACTACGATATACTCGGCGTTCGTGGTCAGCAGCTCGATGCCTGGGCCGGTGCAGGCTTCGACATGGCCACGACCATGTGGACCCGTCCCGATAGCATTATCGATTATACTGAGGATCCCGTGATTTATGTTGATACTGTCGCGGTCTACGGCCCGGTGAATAAATTTCAACCAACGGGAAAAGTCGTCGTTCCCATGACCAACTATGTTCGCTACCGCTATACACCCCAGGTGCTTGATTTCGATCCCATCGAACTGGAATCCTACGGGGTGGTCGATCCTGATAAATTTGGCGATTATACATGCGACCAGTTATTGGAGGTTACTTCCCAGAATGTACTGGGCGTGCAAATCCATCGGAAAATACTCGCATGGAGCCAGAATTATAACGACGATTACGTGATTGTGGACGTCGTCTTCACCAATGTCAGCGATTCCACCTTAAAGAATTTTTACATCAGCGTACGCTCCAATGGTGAGAATACTATCCGATCCAACGGAGCGGCGCCTTCGCCTGCCGGTGGTGAGCGTTTCAGTACGGCGATTACCTGGCAGCATTATTACGGTGGCCGGGTAGGCGATTCGCTGCGCGTTTTTTATGAATACAGCGCCAATGATCCGGTGGTGCCGTTCGATAATATGGGAGCGCCATCAATGACCAAGCGCAAGTTATTCAATCCCAATTTTATCTGGTACGCCATTTTGCATGCATCCGAGCAACCATTCACCGATCCGGCAAACGACCGGGATGATTTCTTACAGCCCAAAGTTACCTATTTCGGGAAGGATAACATTATCCCTTACAATTCCGCAAACGATGAATTCGGCAGCAAAAATTTCTGGGCGATTCGCGGTGGCTTTTCCGAATATTATCCAATGTCCGGTAATACATGGCCGGAGACATTTCATGGCGCCAACACCGATGAACTGGGTGATCCCAATTACTCGGCGCATCTCGGCGTCACCAATCAGGGCAACAATTCAAAAATGTGGAGCTCGTTCGGGCCGTACACATTTGAACCGGGACAGAGCCTGCACATTGTGTACGCCAGTGGTTATACCGGGCTGAGCATTGAGAAGGCTAAGGAAATCGGTGAAAAATGGGTCGATGGCACGCTCGATGATCCACCGGGAATTCCCAACGCGCGCACCGGTTTTTTCCCGGAAAATTTTGCATTTCCCAGTGAAGCAACCGATATTGATCTGCAAAAAGACCGCTGGGTCAGCACCGGTGTGGATTCGGTGATGAAAAGTGTTTCGCGGGCAAAGTGGAATTTTGAGCATGACTATAAAATCCCTCAGGCGCCGCCACCGCCATCAGAAGTGAATATTACAGGTTTGGGCACCGGCGTGGAAATCCGCTGGAAGGATGCAGACGCCGAGGCACTGCCCAATTTTGCCGGTTATCGAATTATGCAACGCATTTCCAATACGGATACTGTTTTTTACGAACAAACCTTCGCGACCGGCCCGGATCTGGCAGGCCTGGACCGGGACGACCAGACTGGTGAATTACTTTATGTCCATAAAAATGTGCTAATCGGCGCCCAGTACTATTTCTACATTCAGGCAATGGCCCAAATTGATAGCAACGATCCCAATGCTGATCCCGGCACACGCGGCAAAATGCTTTACAGCAGCCGGTTATCACAACCTAATATCGACTGGATCAAGCCGCCTTCGTTCTCTCAGGATGATTTATCGAAAATCCGTGTGGTTCCCAATCCTTACAATATTAATGATGAACTGTTAGTGCGAGCGTTCGGATTTACCGACCGTCGTTCGATTCAGTTCATGAACCTGCCGCAAACGGTGACCATAAAAATATTCACGGAAACTGGCGACCTTGTCCAGACCATCGAACACGACAGTCCGGTCAGCGATGGCAGCGCCGACTGGGATATGCTAACCCGTAATCAGCACGTTATCAGCAGCGGTGTTTACATTGTGGTGTTCGAAAAGCCAAGCGGTGAAATGTCGTTTCAAAAATTCCTGGTGGTTCGTTAATTCAGAATGTGGGAGATCGTATCCATGAAACATATATATCAATTAATAGTGATCGTTGCCTGCTTTATTCTGCTCGTCCAACCGGGTATCGCTCAGGTCGGGCTGGACAAAATTGCAACGAGTACAATGAATTTCCAACTGGTGGATATTTCACCGAAAATGGCTGCGCTCGGTGACGCCAGCGTTGCCTTTAGCAAAGGCGCGGAAAGTATATTCTTCAATCCCGCAGCGATTGTCGAAACGCCCGGCTCCATCGATGTCAAATTCTTTACGACACAATGGATTGCTGACATCAATTACATGGCAGGCGCCATGGCTATCAATCTGGACCGGATCGGTACGTTTGGGCTGAGTTTTCTCTGGGTCGATTACGGTGACATTTACGGCACCAGCCTGATCGATCAGGCCGACATTGCCCTTCACCCGGACGGTTACATCGATAACGGGCTGGTTTCCAACGTTGGCGCGTATTCATTAGGCATTAGTTATGCTTATGCCGTCAGCACGCAATTTTTCATCGGCGGTAACATGCGTTATGTCGGACAAAATCTCGGGCAAAATACCATTGGTGGCCAGCTCAAAGATAATGATGCCACAAAACTGGCGTTCGATGCCGGTGTGAAATACCACACCGGATTTAAAAGTTTTCGCTTCGGCATGGCGATCCGCAATTTCTCGTCCAACATGAAGCGTGAGGAAATCAGCGAGCAATTACCGTTATTGTTTACTATGGGTATCGCTTTTAACTTATTCGACTTTGTGCAGGATGATTTTTTCGGAGACAAAACGTTGAATCTGGCTCTGGATTTTCAGCATCCCAATAATTATTCCGAGCGCATCAGTGTCGGGTTGGAATATGTGTTATGGGACGCCATTGCCCTGCGTGGCGGCTACCTGACCAATCATGATATTGCAGATTGGTCCATTGGCGCCGGCTTCCGTTCCAGTGTTGCCAATAAAAATATTGAAGTGGATTATTCATATTCGAATTATGATATATTTGATGGCGTAAATCGTTTTTCACTTGGATTGTCGTTTTAACACCCGGAGTGCAATCGCTTTATCGATTACACCAATTTTACATCCGTAAAAACACATCGTTCCCAGTCTCCGGCCGGGAGTGCGATCAACAAGGCTCTGCCTTGTGGTACGCGCGGCAGAATCGCTAATCAGACATTTCCAGCGGGACGCTGGAAACGATTTATTTTACATTCATTGAATACAAACCACAAATTCATACTATCAGGAGGAGAAATGAAACGAACACTTGCTACAGTACTAAGCCTGCTGCTCGTCTTGTTTGCGAGCGGACAACTTGGCGCGCAGAGCTGGCTTATTTATGATGGCAGCGTACTGCCCGATGCCACTGCTGGCGGCGGCGATACGTTGAACATCACCAGTCTCAGCGACAATTCTCCGGGCGCAGGCCTTGTTGAAGAGATTATTGATGATCCTAACAATCCCGGCAACAAAATTTTCAAATATCTGCACCCGGATGGTAAACTCATGCATCGACACAACTTTGATGCTGAGTATGCGGATTCCGCGTTTACGTTTATCGCTCGTATTAAGGGCGAAAACGATCCGGCCTATGACCGCATTTTCGATCTGCAATGGCACAACGGTAACGCCGGCACCCGCGACGAATTACGTATCTGGGGCGCCGACAGTACCTTCGAACTGGAAAAAGTCGATATTAAGCAACAGATCGACGCCAGCATGTACGACTGGCACACCATCCGTATTTCGGTCAATGGCGATCTATCCACGGTTTACATGGATGAGAATCCCGTTCCGGTCATCAGCGGCGTTTCCACGTCATCGACCACCAGCAAGTACATTAAAGTCGGCGACGGTTCCGGCGAGGTGATCGGCGGCTACATGGACTGGCTGATTCTGGATATGTCCGGCGCGTTTGCACCGGGCCAGGGCCTGCCGATTCCTGAGGGCCTGATTGTGGATGTCGCATCCGACACAACGCCCGAACCGGAACTACCGAAATGGCTGGTGTATGACGGCTCGATCCTGCCATCGGAGACCGCTGGCGGCGGCGATACGCTGGATATTGCCAGCCTAAGCGATAACTCACCCGGCGCCGGGCTGATCGAGGAAATTATCGACGATCCCGACAATCCCGGCAACAAAATTTTCAAGTACCTGCATCCCGATGGCAAACTGATGCACCGCCATAATTTTGCCGATGACTACGCCGATTCCGCGTTTACATTTGTTACGCGGATCAAAGGTGAAAACGATTCCACCTACGACCGTATTTTCGATTTGCAGTGGCATAACGGCAACGCCGGCACCCGCGATGAATTGAGAATCTGGGGCGCCGACAGTACCTTCGAACTGGAAAAAGTCGATATTAAGCAACA
>JAFGDW010000235.1 GCA_016931935.1 Candidatus Zhuqueibacterota bacterium
TCGAAGCATGATGATTTATCATAAGTTATCATCCTTCGACTACGCTCAGGATGAAGCTTGACAAGACTTTTGATACAGCCCCTTAGTTAATGAGAAATTCTGTTGAATGTATTGTGCCTACGATTTGATACACACTCAAAATATACTGTCCGAAACAATTAATGTATTTAAAAAATAATATTATGGACAAGAAGATGGAGGAAAAGGTGAAAGGGAGAAAAAATAAATTTAATATAAATTCCTTATCTCCTTGTCTCCCACTCACGATGAATTTCTTACCAAGTCATGAATGCTATTTGATAAAACAGACAGTCCAGATCAGTAATGGTTTTCATTATTAGTTGAATTTAGAACTACCAACAAATTGAATAATGTATTAGAAAAATCTATTCCAAAAACCGCTCCACGTTTTCCCGTTCGCGAATAATCTCTGCCTTATCGCCATCCACCCACACTTCTACCGGACGGGGACGAGCGTTGTAATTATTAGCGAGTGAAAATCCATAAGCGCCCGCTGTCATCACCGCCAGGAAGTCACCACGCTGCACCTCCGGCATATTTCTATTCTGCGCCAGGAAATCACCGGTTTCGCAGATCGGTCCAACTACATCGACTTTTTCCAGATCGCCTTCAATTTTTTGTAGCGGTACAATCTGATGGTATGCCTGATACAAGCTGGGTCGGATCAGGTCGCTCATGCCGGCATCTACCACGATAAATTTTTTAACATTGGTTTCTTTACGGTACAATACTTTAGTGATCAACGCTCCGGCTTCTCCGACAATGGAACGGCCGGGTTCAAAATATATTTCACAATCGAGCGGCTTCAACACATGTTTGACTTTTTTTGCCAAATCAACCGGGGTGGGAATTACCAGAGAATCTTCCGCATATTCCGGAATAATACTTTTATAATTGACGCCAAGTCCGCCACCCATATCCACATGCTCTACTTTAATCCCGCTCTTTTGCAGGCTACGCACCATTTGTAAAAACTTCTGAGCAGCCGCCGCAAAGTACTCGACGTTCAAAATCTGTGAACCAATGTGTGAATGAATGCCTACAATTTTAATTCCATCCAGATTTGCCGCATGACGGATTAATGCCAACGAGTCATCATAATCAATGCCGAATTTGTTCATGGATTTCCCCGTGGAAATATACGGATGGCCATGAATATCGATGTTTGGATTAATACGAATCGCTACCGGCGCTTGTTTGTCCATTTTAATAGCCATCTCATTGATGACCTCAAGTTCCTGCGGTGATTCAACGTTAAACGCGCAGATACCGGCGTTCAACGCCTGTTCAATTTCCGCATCGGTTTTGCCAACACTGGCATAGACAATCCGGTTTGCCGGAATGCCTGCCTTCAATGCCAGAAACAATTCCCCGCCGGAAACAATATCTGCGCCGCAACCCAGCGACGCCATCAATTTAAGAATATTGATATTTTCATTGGCTTTTTGAGCATAAAAAATTGTATGTTTTACATCGGCAAATGCCTGCTGATATGCTTTCACTTTTTCAATCAGAGAATTCATGCTATATACATACATCGGTGTTCCATACTGCTGCGCTAACTTCTCAATGGCCATATTTTCCACATGAAGCTCATTATCCTTATAGCTAAAAAATTGCATAGAGTGTCCTTAGTTTCAATAGGGTTATAATTACGGTTCATTAACGGTCTTTTAGGATATCAATAGTACTATAACTTCATTCTACTATTCACTATTAACTATTTACTATTCACAATATCCATTTCACCCGTCTCACTGCTCACGTCTATCGTCTCACCTTTCTTAATGTTCCGGAATGACAATATCATTGTCTTCGTTCGGCCAGCGGGAACGAATAACTATGGAGTCCTGTATCATCACAAATCGCTCAGCCGGAACAAACGGATTGATTTGCCCAAATGAATATTTTCCGTTTCCGTCCCGGTCACGAAATGCCTCCAGAAAGTAAATTCCCGGCATCAGGCCTTCAAGCCGGTATGGTCCCGCGCTGTCGAGTACGGTTTCATACCTGAGTGAATCAGGGCCCAGCTTTAAGGCGGCAACATAAAATTGACCGGCGCTGGAGTCCAAAGCATCGCGGACATTTCCACTGAGCGCCGATAGAGTATCAACATTCACTGTGCTGAATGTAAATTCAATCGCCGTATCGCGGACTGCATTCCCGAACAGGTCAAATACCGAATCCACCCGAACGCTTGCTTTATACGGCATAAAACTTTCCAGTGCCTGGTCGGGCACGAACGAAACATCTGCAGGATTTTGCCATTTATATGTACCGTCAATCGCGCGTTTTGCTGAATCTGAAACAGAAAAATTCTGCTCGAATGACATTTGGTTCATCGGCTCGGTGAAAACCAGCCGCAAGTCACTTTTCACGGGGACATCTTTTTTACCGTTGGCAATCGATTGAAACTCGAGCGCGGGACGACTGGTATCAGCACGAGCGACTGCATCGAACGCAAATGTATCACGCAGCGTATCGAGCATGTTTCCGCTGATGTCTGTCAAGTCATTCGCCTGGAGCACATAACGGGTTGAGTCCCTTTGATCCACAGTGACAGCCACAAATTTTGAGTGATCTATAGAATGTTGATAGATTGTTCGGAATTTCAGTGTATCCAGCGAGTCCGTCTCAACAGTGACAGTAAAATGCCGGTTTAAAAAACTATCAGGCACAGGAGCGATGTCTTCATTAAACCGGATCTCCAGGTGATTTCTATCGGACGCATCTACGCCTTTCACGCCCGGCGCGATCGTATCAATCCGGGTCATCCGAAAATTTAGACCGCGTACCATTGCTGATTGTGGCGTAAGTTCTGCAAATGTGGTTGGAATACCCAGCGATTCCCGGTTTGGATCATATTTCTGATTGGCATTGCGGTCCGTTATTGCAAACACCTGATACGTACCCGGCGCCATGTACGGAAATTCAAATTCGCCGGTAGCGTTACATTGGGTGATATATTCCGGATAACTTTTTGAAGGTTGCACAGGAACACTATCAGTTAATGAATACGCACCAAGGATAATGCCTTCCGGTTTATTTTCCCCATAAATCCGTCCAGAAATCGCACCATTATCCAATTCATTTCCCGTTGAAAAAGCAATATGGAACGCATCTTTCATAGGATTTCGCCGCAGATCCTGAGCTTTGGTGCCGATCGTAACAACATAGGTACGATCGTGTTTCAATGGTTCTGCAAATCGGATAGTTACTTTTTTCCCATGCCATTTATAAGTCACTGACTCCGTTTGCCGTGGCGAAATAAAAATAGCGTTCTCCACCGAGCGTTGATCCACAGCCTCACTGAAAGTTATGGTAACAGTAGTGGTTGTATCCACATTGACAGAATTAGGTTGGGGAATAACCGCCATGATTTTCGGAGCGGTTTTGTCGACCGGACCACCCGGAGGCGCTTGTTGATGCGCACATGAAATGAGTAAAAAACTCAATATGAACAATAACTTCAAACTTGTTGTTTTTATCATGCGCTAAAATAGGAAAATAACTGAAAAAAAACAAGAGTTTTTTCATGTGAAAATATTCATTTGATTTTTAACGCTTTTTTATTTATATTGCAATTTATTTATTTTAAGAGAAGACAGTAATCCCGGTTTATTATAGCAATCAACTTAAAAAATATAATTAAAACATCGTGAATGCCGATTATATTTAAGACGAATAGGCATTGACGTATTATTAGGAGTTTTGCCCACCCGTGATTAGCTATACTTGTATCGAAGTGGTTTTGAGATTCTTCTCGTTAAGTACCTCCTCTTAGTCTCCTCCTTTGAAAGGAGGAGAAATTATGGACAATCTCAAAACCACTTCGGAAGCAGTATATATTGATTGGAAATTCATTTCGCCACCGGGAATCGATAATGATGTTTTAAAGTCAATCTGCGGTTTAAAATAGTAAGCTAACAGGCTTAATAATTACAATTCCTTAATGAAACAAAGTATATGGAACATCGTTCATAGATACAAATTCAAGATGTAATTACTGATGAAACAGGGGTCAATAAATAGTTATGGAACTTCAAGCAAACATTCACGACACAGCAGCGGTGATTTCAATTTCGAGCGATATATTGGGAACACCCGCTGATTCAAAAGAATTTGAAAAAAATGTTCAGCAAATGTTGGGTAAAGGAATTAAAAAATTAATCCTTGATCTGGCAAAAGTGAAACGTATTAATAGTACCGGACTTGCCATTTTAATTACAGGTTTCCATTTATTAGCAAATTCCGGTGGCGCACTGTCATTAGCAAATCTTAATGATTTTGTTAAAGGGGCGCTAACTATTACAAAACTGGATCACGTTTTCCAGTATTATAGCAGTATTGATGAAGCACTAAATGCCTGATTTTAGTTTATCTTTTAATTGAATTTATATAGACAACATTCGCTGTTATATTTTGTCAAAATTTAGAGACATCGCTCACTTAAAATTTATAATGTATAATCTGAATTTCCAGGCTGAAGTCTGAAAATTACGGCTTCCAAGCATGTAGGGGTTAATATGACTTGTATTGGAAGTGAATTATTGATTGCTATGAAATCCGTTAAATAAAGGCTATCAGGCGAATATCGGTATTTTTACCGTGAAATTCAGGAACAATGTTAATCCGGCATGCACGATTCTAATCAACTGCTAGGATCGTACATTTCAACTACCTTTTTCGTATATGTTCAATCCAAAAGATTTTTACCGCAAGTTAGATAGTATCCTCACTGAAATTTACACAGCGAAAAGCACGGACGTTTTACCGACTGTACTGAACACGCTGCTCGATTTCCTGGGGACAGATCTTCATATCGTTGATGGTCGCATTTACGAAGATAATGGTGGCTGTCTGGATCTAATTTTTTCGACCGGCAGCCGCAAATATCCGGAACACATCCCAATGACCGATCCGGGGATTAACCTGATCATTCAACATGGATGTTTTATTTTTAATGAACCGGATGACTTAAAAAATACGCTCGTCAACGCGAAAACCCATACCACTCCGGCTGCATTCGAATTAAATTATGAAGAACACCACTGGTTTTTTGTGTTTGAACTCGACTTTGGCTGGGAACGCGATGAAATTCAATTCTCGCTGAACACCATTCGCAAAGTTTTATTTTCCCGGCTTTCATCCGAACAATTTCAGAATTATATTTCCCAGGCGGAAATGATTCAGCGCAGTTTGTTGCCCACCAAAGCGCCTGCCATTGAAAATCTGGATATTGCCGGTCGCTCTGTGCCCACTGAGATTGTTGGCGGCGATTTATACGACTACATGGAATTCGACAAGACCCATTTGGGAATCGCTATCGGCGATGCCAGTGGTCATGGCTTACCTGCCGCATTGCTTGTTCGTGATGTTGTGACTGGTTTACGCATGGGCGTGGAAAAACACCTGAAAATGACTTATGCTATCGAACGACTCAATCGTGTTATCCATCGCAGCCGGCTATCGACCTCATTCATTTCGTTGTTCTACGCTGAAGTTGAAAGCAATGGTACTGTTATTTACGTCAACGCGGGTCATCCTCCCCCGCTGCTTATTGGCAATGATGGATTTGATGAATTGAATGTGAGCGGGCTTGTACTTGGCCCATTGCCCGACATTCAATTGAAGCGAGGATTTCGTGCACTGGAACCGGGCGATATTCTGGTTCTGTATACCGATGGTCTGATCGAGCGAACAAACGCACTCGGAGAACAGTTTGGTATCGGTAATTTGAAAAATGTCGTGTTTGATCATCGTAACAAACCAGCGCGCGATATTGTTGCTGCAATTTTCGATGCCGCTCAAAAATTTGGCAATGACTCCAAATGGCTTGATGATGTAACTGCCGTTGTCGTCAAAAAAATTGCCTGATACAATTATGGATTACGTATCATGCCCATCCAGCCCCAAACGAATATTCACATATCACTGCTAAGTTCTGAAAAGTGTGATGAATTCATCGAACATGCCTTGTTTGTCCTACGCAAAACCGGAATAAAAACTGCTAACGAACAAGCCATTACATTATTGCTGGACAGTGGCGCTATCCGTAATCCTTCCACCAACCGCATTTGCATCCCCGAATCACTAAGTGAAAAATGTTTGGCATCGATTCCCCATACGTTTACCATGTTTGATCGTGATGGCGAGCAGCCGCACGTCGTAGGTGACAAACAAATCTATTTTAATCCGGGCTCATCCGCGCTTTACATTTATGATATTAAAACCCGACGACATCGGTCCGCGCAAACTAACGATCTTATCCGTTTAGCTGCATTAACTGATCAGTTACCAGCAATCGCGTGGCAATCCACAGCTCTGGTTCCGGATGATGTCCCGAAAGAAATTGCCGATCGCTATCGTCTGTTTCTGGCCCTGCAATACTCGCGTAAACCGATTGTGACCGGCACATTTTCTACGGATGGCTTTTCTGTTATGCATGAGCTGTTGTGCGCTATACGTGGCGGGCAAGCGCGATTGGCAGACAAACCACTGGCTATTTTTGATTGCTGTCCAACATCACCGTTAAGTTGGAGTGAACTGACGTGCCAGAATTTAATTGATTGTGCACATACCTCAGTTCCGGCAACCATTGTTCCGATGCCATTAATGGGCGCAACCGCTCCCGGTTTCCATGCCGGTTTTCTCGTGCAAATTGCTGCTGAAATTATTAGCGGACTGGTAATCCACCAGTTAGCGCGCCCCGGAGCGCCGGTATGCTGGGGAGGCTCCCCGGCTGTATTCGATATGCGTCATGGCACAACGCCGGTCGGCACAATAGAATCGATGATGTTGAATCTTGCGTCGTGCCAACTTGGCTATCACTTGCGAATTCCGACCATGGGTTATCTCGGCCTAAGCGATGCAGCCACACCCGATATACGTGCCGGATTTGAGTCGGGAACAGGTGCAACACTTGCCGCGCTTGGGTATGTTAATATTGCCTCCGGGCCGGGTATGTTCCATTTTCAATCGTCGCAGTGTCTTGAAAAACTGGTTATCGATAATGACCTTTGTGAAATGGTGCTGAAATTGCGTGACGGCATTCCATCAACTGATTTAAATCCGGTTACTGATTTACTCGACGATATCGATGATCCCCAGCATTTTCTCACATCGTTCAATACAATGACTGCAATGCGTTCGGAATTTCTCATGCCATCGTCACTTATTAATCGAACACCACACCGCATTGATACTCCATTTACAGCCGACGATATTCTGTTGCGATCGCATCAGAAAGTAAATGAACTCATCCCGGCGACGTTGTCATCAAAATTTGATGCATCATTACAAAAGGAGCTTCAGCA
Source organism: Candidatus Zhuqueibacterota bacterium (assembly GCA_016931935.1). GTDB lineage: Bacteria > Zhuqueibacterota > Zhuqueibacteria > Thermofontimicrobiales > Thiofontviventaceae > Thiofontivivens. The sequence goes on from JAFGDW010000235.1 coordinate 7,338, forward strand.
GAGAATGCTTAGTGACGCTCAAAAATATGGAACGGATAAACTTCCCATTATAAACCTGTAAACTTTATCCCGTTTAAATACCCCATTTTAATTTCTTGTAACTTGCCTTTTTTACGTTAATTCACTATTTTCTTAAATTATTTAATTCGCAAGTCCGACTATTAACATCAATTGGAGTAAACCATGAACATTACTGTAGTTGGCACAGGTTATGTCGGTCTCGTTACCGGGACATGTTTTGCAGATGTGGGCATTCATGTAACATGCGTGGATGTGGATGAACAAAAGATTGAGAATTTAAAACAGGGGCGAATACCAATTTATGAACCGGGGCTGGAAGAAATGGTCGAACGGAATGTTGAAAAAAAACGCCTCCAGTTCACGACGAATATTGAAAAATCTTTGAAAGATTGCGAGGTTGTGTTTATTGCGGTCGGCACTCCCCCCGATGAAGACGGCAGTGCGGATTTAAAACATGTATTGTCTGTCGCCAGAGATATTGGCACTTATATGGATGACTATCTTGTCGTTGTCACCAAAAGTACGGTTCCGGTTGGTACAGCACCGAAAGTCAAGAAAGAAATTCAGGACACCCTTGCAAAGCGGAATGCCGATCTTCAATTTGACGTTGCCTCCAATCCTGAATTTCTGAAAGAAGGAGCAGCGATTGCGGATTTCCTGAAACCGGATCGGATTGTTATTGGTGTTGAATCGGAAAAAGCCGAGGCGCTCATGAACCGGTTATACAAACCGTTTGTACTGAACGGTCACCCGGTGATTTTCATGGACATTCCGTCGGCGGAGATGACAAAATATGCCGCCAATTCTATGCTCGCCACAAAAATTAGTTTTATGAACGACATTGCCAATCTGTGCGAAATCGTCGGCGCTGATGTGAACCTCGTTCGCAAAGGGATCGGCAGCGATACACGAATCGGGCATAAATTTATTTATCCCGGTATCGGTTATGGTGGATCATGTTTCCCCAAAGATGTTAAGGCGCTTATTCATACTGCCGATGCTTACAAATATAACATGCGGATTCTGAAAGCAGTTGAAGAAGTCAATGAGGACCAAAAATCGGTGTTGATGACAAAAATGGCGCGGTACTTTAACGGCAATCTAAAAGGAAAAACAATTGCGATGTGGGGATTGTCCTTTAAACCGGAAACCGATGACATGCGGGAGGCGCCTGCGTTGGTGCTCATTGAAAAACTGCTGGCTGCCGGTTGCCGCATTCAGGTTTATGATCCTCAGGCCATGGATGAAGCACGACACAGAGTTGGTGATCGGATTGTTTATGCGAACGATCCACATGAGGCGCTGATCGATGCCGACTGTCTGTTGCTTGTTACGGAATGGCATGAATTCCGCTATCCCAATTTCAAAGTTATGGGCAAATTAATGAAAAATAAAATTATCTTCGACGGCCGGAATATCTACGAGGGCAATGAGCTGGTGCAGAATGGATTCACCTATGTGGGTATCGGTACCCGGATTTGGGAAGCGCAATCATAATAGTAGTTCTCACAAACCAGGTATCTTTGAGATACCTGGTTTGTAATATATCAATCATACCCTACTCTATTTCAACACCATATTCAAATACCCCACCCACGGATTATTGGGATAGCCTTCAATAAAATAAACCGGTACCGGAGGATTATCCAACACTTCCCCGGTTGTCAGCCTCAGATTGTGAATACGCTCCATACGATTAAAATCGACCCGTCCGTTTGGTTTCAACCGAAAATAATTATGCTGGAAATTAATAATTCGTTTGTACGGTTTAATATCAAACCTCGTTCCGGCCAACACGACACCATTATAATCGGTCAGCTCAAACTCAATCGGCTCCACCATATCCATCGGATCGACAAATGTGAGCGTTTCATCGCCAAAAAGCTTCACGCGAAAGCCTTTGATTGAATACTCCCCGTCCGGTACATTGGGAACGAAAAAGTAGCCATTTTCATCACTGACAATCCATTTGCCGTACGTTTTTAATTCCCCTTGCTCAATATACTGCCCCACCAAGGCCACCTCCACCCGATCCCAAATAACGGTAAATTTATTATCGTACCCATCAATATCCAGCAAAATTGAACCAATAATCAAATTGCCGGTTTCTGTTGGCGTTGGCAACATTTGGGTTGAACTGCCACAACTAAGAAAGAGACTGCTTACTAGTACTAAAGAGTAAATAAATGAACGCATGTTATTGATCTCCTGATTTCGCTTCTGAAAAGATGTAGCTAACTTATAACATTTTCATGAACAATGCAACAAATTTTATGCTGCATTTCTCGAAGTGTTCGAGTGAACTATTTGCTGCCACATGTTTGCTGCGGAAATTTAATTTATCAATTTCTATTTGTATTGCAAAGATTTTTATAAACGTTATTGCTGTTATGCCGATATTAATAATTGAATTAGTACAGGCATTTCACATCATTGTAGCAAGTCAGGAATGAAAACAGTTAAACACATACTAGTAATTGATACGGATCAACGGGTAGCAAAAGTAATCGCTGCTATGATGAAAGAGAGCTATCGCGTTCACTTTGCAGATAATGGACGTAAAGCGCTGCATTTTTTGGAATCAAACAAGCCACATTTAATTATTACGGAAATTGAACTTCCCGATATGGATGGATTTGAATTCTGCCGTCATATTAAAAAGCATACCGAGACGGCACAAATTCCTATCATCATTTTGTCACACCGTTCCGATCTCGACAGCAGGCTTACAGGATTGCAGCTTGGTGTCATCGATTATCTGATCAAACCCTTGCATAAAACGGAACTTCGCGTTCGTTTAAAAAATATTCTGAGTCAGTACGACAAATTAACACCATCCTATTCCGACCATAATCCGACCGAGCGGAAAATGATTGCGTTGCTCAAACTGATCCGTGATATCGATGATCAAACACTTGTCCCCACGCCGGATGCTAATCAATTTCTGGGGTATCGCTACCCGGGGGTCGAAACAATTGTCGGCAGTAAAAACGGTTTCACTGATTTGAACTATCTTGAGCAGATGGTGGAGAATAAAGAACTGTCCAAAACCATTGCGGATAAGAACTATGAACTTATTTTTCTTGAACATCTGGCAGAAAAAAAAGCACTAACCAAGAAAATACATGATACCATTCATGTGTGTCCGTATTGTGAACATCACGATATAAATTTCCGGGAGATTTGTCCCAATTGCAATAGCATCGATATTGAACTTGTCGATTTGATTCACCATTTCCGCTGTGCGTACATCGGTCCGGAAAAAGATTTTCGACATGGTCTGGACTATGTATGTCCCAAGTGTAGCCAGACGCTCCGTCATATTGGCGTTGACTACGAAAAACCGTCACGGTCATATCAATGCAAAACCTGTCAGCATGTATTTAGCGAGGCATCGGTAAACTGCCTTAGTATTTATTGCGGTAAATCATTTGATATTGATAAAGCAATCGTCCGGGATATATATTCATACACATTGACAGATGTCGGTCATTTGGCGATCGAAAATGGACATATTGAAGAAGCGACGTTTGAGCATGCCTTCTGGGATTTGCATCTCGATCTGTATACAATGCCATTTCTACAGCAGCAGGTGAAGCTGGAATTACTTCGTTCCGAACGTTACAAACGACCATTTACACTAATGCTGATTCAGCTCAACAATATGGACGAGTTGAAAGAGACATTTGGTCGCATTGTTCTGCTAAACATATTACGTGAGCTCGGTAATATTATCAATGAAGGTACCCGAGCAACGGATATTCCCGCACGGCAATCGGAATCTGAAGTGCTGTTTCTACTGCCGGAAACCCGTATTGAAGATTCCAAAGTAATTGCTGAACGAATTCGTAAACGATCGGAATCGTTTAAATACCGGATGTTATTAAATATCTGTTTGGTCGAATTTCCTCGCAGCGGTAAAAACTATGAGGATTTATTTTCCGGATTATCCATAGCACTCAAGCGTGCATTTGAAAAAGGCGGCAATAAAACAATAAGCTTCATTCGGGAGTAATGCATGGATATTCCGTTTTTCAAACCATTTATTGATTATTTTGAATTTGCCGTTGGCTATATTTCCCATCTGACATTATGGCGATTGGTGGAAATGTTTTGGTTTTTTTTGCTACTCGATTTGCCGCGTTATATTTTGCCCGATTTTTTTATCCTGTACAATGAATGGTTTCATTCTAACCCCATGCTTAACAAGCCAATGCCCGATCATGAGCTTCCGTTTATCTCCGTAATCGTACCAGCCCGAAATGAAGAAGAGACCATCGGGCTGACAATCAACTCGCTGCTGGAATCCAACTTTCCGGCCAATAAAATGGAAATCATTGTCGTGGATGATGGCTCGGAAGACAGAACATTCCGCATCGCCCAGGCATATTCAGCACGAGGAAATGTGCGGGTATTTAAAAAATCAATTCGAGGTGGAAAAGCATCGTGTCTGGTTTATGGCTTAAAGGCGGCAAAAGGTGCATTTATTATGTCGGTAGATTCCGATTCCACATTCGATCGCGACGCACTTCGAAACATTTTGAAACCATTTCGGAATCCTAAAGTCGGAGCGGTTAGCGGAAATGTAAAGGTGCGCAACCGAGCACACAATCTGCTCACCCGATTGCAATACTGCGAATATATGACCGGCATCTCGCTCGGACGGCGCTGGCTCGCCTATGTCAACATGCTGACAATTGTTTCCGGTGCGTTCGGATGTTTCCGGCGCAGTGTTTTGGAAGCCAGCGGCGCCTGGGACCCGGGTATTGGCGATGACTCCAATGTAACGTTGAAAACCCGCAAATTAGGCTTTCGCGTCGGTTTTGCTCCGGATGCTATCGTAATGACTAACGCGCCAACAACACTGAAGGGCTTATTTAAACAACGCCGGCGCTGGAACAGAAGTTTTATTCGGAATCGGCTTCGAAAACATAAATCAATTATGAATCCATTACAATTTAACATTATAAATCTATTTGCAGTAATCATACCGTTCTTCTATCGGGTTGTCTTGCTGTTTACTTTTTTTATTTACATAATTTATACACTATTATTAGACATAAAATTTTACCCGATTATCTTTTTTCTTACCTGGGTATTATACTCATGTAGCACGCTCTTTTCATTAACTGTCTCAATTTCATTTTCCGAACGACGGCGGGAAGAATGGAAAATATTATGGTACGTGCCATTAATGCCATTCTACCGGTTATATATTCGATTTGCCCGTCTGTACGCATATATTCAGGAAATTTTTCGACTTCAGTATGAAGAGCCGTTTTATCCGGACAAAGTATGGTCACAGGCGCCGCGCTGGTAAGTTTATATGGAGAATCAGTGAAACAAATATACAGGGAAATAACATTACTGCTGTTCGCAATTGTCATTATTCCAGGCGGATTATCTGGTCAATCAAACACCACAACGCTCTCATTAAACGTATATCTCGACCAGGTGCTGACACAAAATCCATCCCTTAAGGCCAATGAGGCGCTATCCTCACAATATCAGGCAGAAAGGGACGAGGCCGCAGCGATGTACGGCCCGGAAGTATCTGCCGGCCTGCGATTTTTCCCGGATATTGATGAGTATGGGTTGGACCGACGTTATCGATCGAACATCACCGTCACCCAGCCGCTATTCACCAAACGGAGCCGTCGCAAAGCGTTAATGGAATCCGGGGCGGCACGTAAAGAAATTTCCAATGCCAAACTGGAATCGACCAAACAGCGAGTTGTGTATGAAAACGTTATCGCCTATTTCAATGCACTCATCGCACAGACTGATGTGCGTTACATTCGTCAATTGATCGATATTTCGCAACAGCATTTATCCCTGCTTAAACGCCGTCGTAAAGAGGGCGAAGCGCGGGCATTGGACATCCTGGAGGTGGAAGAATCACTGTTGAATTTTCAGCTTGAACTTCGGGAACGTGATGAGCAACGCCTGTTTTTACTTGAGCAGTTGTCACGAAATTCCAAACAAGCAATCCTGATGAAATCACTGAGTAACGAATGGATTCTCATGCCGGACATACCAGATTCGATAACTCAGTTGTCGCATATTGATCTGTTAAAAATTCTCAGCTATTATCAGGAAAATCTCGACGCCCATCAGGATATTCGTATCATCGATAAAACGATTGCTTATGAACAGGTTCAGCAAAACCTGGCCGCCACATACTATCCGGATGTAAACGCCAGTATTAGCTACAGTACAATGGGACATGCCTCCCCATTTGAGCGGGACAGTTGGGGATTTCGCATCTGGTTGGATATGCCGTTGTTCTTTTATAAGCTGGATAATTATCGGAAACAACAGCATATTGCTGCAACCAATCGGCTCTACTTCGAACGCTTGGAACGCAAGGGTGAGCTTTCAGAAGATGTCAAACAAGCGATTACTAATTTTGAGCAGATTCGCCAGCGATATGTTTATCTCAACAAGCAACGGGAATTAGCCTTAGAAAAAGTACGACTTACCGAAGCCGCCAAACGATTCGGTCAAAATCGCGAAAAGTACATGTATCCCGACATTCTTGCGGAAAATTATATTGCATGGCAGCAATTGGTTCACACCAATCATTCGATCGAGATCTGGCATTATCAAATTAGTCTGGCGTATCTTGATTTGTTGTATGCTTCCGGTTTTTTACAGACAGACGCGCCTTACTTTCGCACCCATCAACAAGAAGTAATAATTCCCAAAGCTATGTGGATTTATGACAATAGTTGGGTAAAGTCGCCTATCGAACAGGATGTCATCGTGCGGCTTTGCCAGAAACGTCACATCGAAACAGTCTTTTTAAATGTCGGATTAGTGAGCGACTCGCTTTCGATCTATAATTCACCGATTGCCTATAACGATATGATCGGGTATCTCCAAAATCACAAAATTAAAGTGGAATTATTGTTTGGAGATGCACTCTGGATTTTTCCCGAACTTTGGAAAACCGTTAAGGACCGCTTAAATCGTTTGGCAGCTTTCGCGAACGTCCAGATTCATCCGGATGGCCTGCATTTGGATATTAAACCATATCTTTTGCCGGGCTGGAATGAATCCGAGAAATCCCGGCAAATATTTTTGTTACGCTATTTGAAACTACTGGGCAATATTCAGGAATACATTCAAAGGATTATGCCGGAGATGCAATTCACCGTTGATATTCCGACTTGGTACGAAACCGAGCAAATAAGTTCATGGGAAAAGGGAGAACATTTGCTTTCACGCATTATGCCGCTGGTCGATGGGATAACAGTAACCGCTCCGTTAGCCGAACCAGCGGAAATCCGGACGCAAATCAGTGAAGAGCTGCTTCAGGCGCGAATTAATCGAAAACGTATTATCGTTGGTCTGGACATGACATCTGACGAATTGCCTGCAGGGATGCAGCCATCGAACATGAAAACACTGGATTCGATAATTGAATCGCTATACGATTTCTATCATGAATTATTTCCTGAACTGGTAGGATTCGCCTTTTATAAATACGACGACTACAAAATGCTAAAGCAATAATTGAATTCTCCCGACTATGAAATATAGGACATGAATTTTAACTCCGATCTAAATTTTCAATATATACTTTTTTAATACAGACTACCATAATTGAGGAATCATGCGTCTCCGACGACTTGAACAAAATACAGCAACTGAAGTGTATGACCAGGGCGAACTTATTGTCGCGCGAAATATTCATCAGGCGCCGTTGAATAAAAAACGGTTATGGATGGTTATTATCGGGATATTTGGTGTATCCTGGCTGACTATTTACCTTATGCAAAAAGGTACAATTGAGACGAAAGGAACTCTCACCATTCCGGTGGTGGAAATTTCAACACCTGCCAATGCCGAGCTCATCGGCGTATTCGGGATAGAAGGCGATCCGGTCACGATCCAGGACACGTTGATTATTATTCGTGAAAATACTACGATTACCCTGACACGGCCGGATTCAATTGCAGCTTCCCAAAAAGAATTATTACTTAAAGAAGCGGCAATCGGAGTTAGCCTGGCGCGGAAAGAGCTAAATCGGAAAGAACGATTATTCGAGCTGGATTTAATTGTCGGCCAGGATGTGGAAAATGCCAGGGCGGAATATGAATTGGCAGTCGCACGATTACAAAAACAACGTGCCGAATTGGTGGAAAAAGAAACACGGACTGCCCGGCCGATTGAAAGTCCAATCAAAATTATTCGTGCGCCAGCAACAGGAATGATCGGGCAGGTATTTAAAACCAAAGGCGAAGTGGTGCGCGCCGGCGAAATAATTATGACCCTGCTCGACACACAACATCCATGGATCGAAACAAAAGTTGAAGAAGAGTACCTGGATCGGCTTTTTATCGGCCAAACAACGACAATCAAACCGATTATTCCCAATTCAATTGAATATTATGGTCACGTTACCGGTATCGGCGCTGTCGTAAATGTGGTGTCCGAAATGAATCAAAACGGCCAAATTGTCGAAGAACGCGGCGTTGTCGTCAAAATTCTAACCCAACTTTCCAATCTCGAATCATTCAAACCAGGCAGTTCGATGAAAATAAAATTCCATCGGCGATAGTTGCTTCATGTTTATCCTATTTGCTACTTTCATACCCTTCCGTAAAATCCAACATTTTTCAAATATTCTTACAGATTTAAGTACGGAGCTTATCATGATTTCACAACATTAGATCATTAATTCCTGGTTTCTATAAAACACCGAATTTAAATTAAATGAATTGTCAATTAATATTACTTCAATTTTATTTTGATGAATTTAACGACACATTATTCTCAACATTTTATCATTTCTTCCGATAAATAGTGGAGCACTCACGTTAACAAATGTAAGGAATACATCATGTCCCCTATTGACTTTTTCCGTTCAGGAATTACGATAACTTTGCCATTATTACTCACACTCGTCGCCTGTGACAAAAATTCCACCGAGCCGGAGCCATCTACACGTGTTGTCATTGATAACAATGCAGGTAGCTATAACGATCGGATCACTTATTATGATGATCTCAGCCTGGAAATTACACCGCTTGATTCCACTTTGCACACGCTCTATAAATCAAGTAACAATGATACAGTTATTCTGAAATTACGCGCCAGCATCCAGCCGCCGGAAATTGGTGGACAACTTCTTCATTGTAACCATGTCACATTAAATGGAAATCTCGCCTACGTATCGTTCCACACACCGGAAGATCAGTATCGCGGTGCGATCTACGTCGTTGACATTAGCAACACCAGGAAACCAGCAATTGTAAGCGTCGGCACGTTTATGGATACCGATATCACCATTGCCATCCGACAGGATCAGACATTATACGTTGGCGAAGCAACCGATATCGATAAAAATAAACAGTTCGCATCTCCGGCGGTGCTTGAAAAAATTAAACTGGATAAAGGCTTGCTTACGTCAGACATCCAACGGGTTGATATAAACAGTTTTAATTGCAACGACATTGTTATTCATGGTGATGTTCTTTATGCTACCAGCGGTACGACAGGGGGCGGACTTTCCGTTCTCAATAGCTCGGATTTGAGTGTTCAACAATTTATCGAACTGGATGCAGCAAAAGCGTGCGGTATTTATGGTAATGAAATCGTCGTTTTGGAAGGCACGGGTACGACTCTGCATTGCTATGATCGCACGAGCTTCGCCCCTACACGATCCATTGATCTGGGTTATCCCAATAATTATCAGGCCAAAGCTGAAATCGACATCCAGGGCCATCAATTGTTTCTGTCCGCCTGGGAAGCCGGGATGAAAGTTGTTGATATGCGCTCCGGCATTAAAACCGACTGCATTGTTGTGGATAATAACGGGCATTGCAATGGTGTATCAGTTGATGGTAATTTGGCATTTATGGCGAATGGCAGCGAGGGTGTATATGTGGTTCGTGTGATCAACGATAAACTTTCCATTCTCGGACGCATTATGCTTGAAGCCTCGGCTAATTTTGTGGAAACCCGGGGAAATATATTATTCGTCGCGACCGGCGAGCAGGGATTTCTGGTAATTGAAATTGCTCAGAATGGACGTTAATTAAAATCAGGTGAATTAAGAAAGAACCGAATTTAGTATTGGAATTTTATAATCGTAGTGGGATTGGCTACTGGCTTTTAACAATTAGCGAGCAAACGGCTAATGGCTAACAGCTAATTGCCGTTTTTAATTACTTTTATTGAGTTTTAACAACCACAGCATTCACATGGTTGGCAACAGTTCCATTATCACCAGTACATACCCACCAGTAACAAATAACGACACAATCTTGTTCGTATCCGTAAATATCATCATATAAAATGTATTTCTCTTTTAACGGTTGAATTTGATGTTCAGGATTACCATCGCAGCCTGCTGCCCAGGAGATTCTTCCAGCCGTTTCCTGTTCAACCAGAAAGAAATGAATCGTCGTGAAATAATTATTTGTGATTGTAATCGAATTATCTGATGCCGTTACTTCTATGCCCTTTAAATTTGTGCCAGTCAGCCAATTCATATCACAGCGGCTAATCAATAGTAAAGATAGAAACAGAATTGATATGCCAAATCGAATAGGTACTGTTATCATATAGTGATCCTCACTTTGGTATTTTTCATAAATTCAATGCGAAAATAATCATGGGGATGTATTAAAACTTATCTCACGCTTCATTCCGAGCGAAGCTGAAGGATGAGAACCTAGACAAAAGCAGTATGCTTGGACTTCGCTCAGCATGAAGAATCCTGACATTTTCAGACTCTTAATATAGCCCACGTCAAGCCACCACCAACTTACGGATATAAATTCAATCCAATCCACCACTGAACATTTACTAAATCCGTGCCATAATTGGTGTTCTCGAAATTGGGAACAACCAGTAAACGAATATTAAACAGCTCGGACGGTTTAATTGTGACGCCACTTAACAACGCTGTATTCGTATCTGTCATTGTTTCACGCGGTTGCGTGTATCGTTCTCCAAAATTTGTTTTCCGCATAAAATTATAATCGATCCAAACATCACGATGGTCAAAAATCGCGAGGGTTTTATCCGAAATTTCCCATTCTGTCATGGTGCGGTCGATCCCCATCATCAAATCAACCGTCCGGGCGACCTGCCAGGTAAAAATAATCGGGATGTGAATACTTGTTTGTTCCGCCGCAAATTCCCAATGCAAGGCCTTGCGTTCGTCGGTTCCATCGAAGCGATCGTTAATATAATTGTCGTAGGTTGACTCATAATAGTACCAACTATGACGGTATGCCAGGACATGCTCCACTGTGCTGATAGTTCGACGTTTCGAGTGGACAACAAATCCCAGATTCAATTTCTTTGTGTCTTCAATTTGCCAGCGAAAACTAGCGCCAAATCGTCGCTCAAGCGATCGTTGCTTTCCATTTCCCATCCGATCATCTGTCAGCCCGTAATCTGATTGACTTTCATAGGTGTAATCGGTCCATACATCGCGATAGGAACTGTAGGAACTATCCTGCACGTTCGATTGCAGCGAAATATCGACATTCTGCCGGCGGTGCTGATAAAAAAGAATCAGCGTTTTTTGCGGACTCAATCGCAGTTCTGTATTCAATCCACCATAATAGCTAGATCCATTATGTTTCCAATCCTGCTGCGTATTGCCTGAATTCAGATAATAGCTCCACTCGGGAAGTACGTTCTCCGTGCCATAACTGTAGTAGTATGAATTCTCTTCGGATTTTGATTGCGTAACATCGCCCCATAAATAGCCGAACATCGCGCCAACCATCACAGTTGGATTCAATTTTATATTAATGCCGCCTGCCATATCCCAATGTTTATAATCCTGATCACGTGATTCCATTCGATAATCAAGCGACTCATCCCGATAACGATTTTCCTGATTCCAGTAGTTTCGCGAACCATACGAACCATTCCGGGAAAAATTAGTGTGAGCCGCTTTTAAACCAACCTGTATGCGATGAGCAATGTCATATCCGGTAAAAAATGAAAGCATATGCCCTTTTTGATGCATGTCATCTGCCCCACTGTATCGGTCGGTAATTGGGATGCCAGCTTCATCTGCCACCATTTTATTACCGGCATAATCCATTCCGATATTCGATCGGTAAATATCCTGAGGAATTTGATAATATTTTTCATCCTGATACATCACCTGATACGTCAGGCCGATAAACCAGTCAGGGATCAACTTCACCAATGGTTTGGTAAATATAGCGCCGGAGAATACAGGTTCCACTGCTTTATGCGCATCCACGTAATACCGGGGATATGGGTAATAATATGAATCATAATATATTCGCCCCGGATAAAAATAAACCGGTTGCTCATCATTTTGGTTACGAGTATTCCGGAAATCAAGAAAAAGATATGTGTTTCGGGTGGAATCATAAAATCCATACGCAGGATTTATTATTAGATTCAACATTGTATCCTCAATCAGACCGGGCGTTGCGGTTGTGAATTGCCCCATGCCGTATGGATTCAGATAGTTACTATCAAAGAAAAAATCCATGCGTTCAAACGATTTTTCCATGACTTTTTCAGCATCATACTGGGCAAACATCGCACTGCTCATAAAGAAGATCAGATCGAATGCAGTTTGAAAAATAAATCCGTGCTTCCGTAGCATACGTCCTCCGGGTCCAATTTTTAATCGATTGCTGTATTATTTACTCACCAACGTAAAAGCACCCTTGCTCGTTGGACCAATAAACGTAACCCACATCCATTCACCGGTAATTTTATCACCGGTTTCCGTCCCGATCAAAATCACATTATTATCCCGCCAATTTGGCGACAAATCGATCTGCACTTCGCTATCAACGCGATTCCCAACAAATGTCCCGTTGCCATCCTGCGGACCGATTTGAGTGGTGGGCTTAAACGCCTGAATATCCCATGTCCCGGTAAAATGTGATGAGTCGGGATTGTTGAAATATAGTTTTCCCTTCGCGCAGACATTACCGGTTGAATCATAGGCAGTGTAAACGTACACATCATTCCGGGAAGAAGCCGGTTTTTTATCCGGATCCAGAATTCGTGCCAATTGAGAACAACTGCTCATGAAACTCATGACTATTATGAGCATAACAAAGTAATATTTTGACATTGCAAATCTCCTTTGAAATACACAACATGATAGAATTTTCTGACAAAACTGCTCGACACTCTGCCTACTTAATCTCCAGACCACAATGATACAATCAACTTTAGCATTGTTTCTTACAAAACGCAAGCTCTGTGCCAGACAATCGATATACCGTCATTCAGAACAGAGTCATTAAAAGATAACACCAATAAGGGGAAAAAATAATGTGGGCTGAATAAAATTTCACAATGCAAACAGTATTCTCATCAAATATCTGATGAGTGAATCAGAAATTTGAAACCATTACATACGAAATTCAGAGCCGATGGTGATGGTATTTTTTTTATAGTAGTAGGATCGAAGCGTGGATTCGTTGTCATATATGTTAACACGAATAAAAATGGATTGCCACGAGGACAGGTTGCGGGAGATATCAAAAATCAGGAAGTTTGAATTCCGGCTCTCGGAATCGAGTTCGTCCGCAATATCCGGTCCGAAACGTTCGGTATAGCGTTTTCTCTGCAACATGCCGTACAGCCGGACGATGTAGTCGCGAGCTATCCGCATGGAAAAACTGGATGTAACCCACATGCTCTGATAAGAGAAGCTGTAACTATTGGATTGATTGTCTTCAATACCACAAGACGTTTTCCACAGGATTGCTCCGCAATGTTGAAGTGTCAAAAGAAGTCGCTGAATTTGGTCCGTTTGCGGGTCTTTCCCGATGATCCCGAATACATTATGCGGATTCTTAACATAAGATACTCGATCATAAAAAAGTTTGCTTCTGTCAAATTCGAACTCTAGTTCCCATTCTCGTGAAAATGATTTGAACAATACAGCAAATAGCTCATTACCGGAAAAATCGTATATTTCATAACCAGAATAATCCAGCATATGGTGACGAAAACCACCAATAATTTGGTAACCAGCCGGTAACTGAATGTAGGAATAACCGCTCGCGGACCAGACAAAATAGCGGATTGGTTTACGTTCGAATGCTTTACCACGGAGGAAATTGTTTAATCCAATTCCCCATGACCTGTTGAATCGATACGAACACGCCAGCGTATACTCGCCCACGCCCTTATTTTCCCGGAGCAGCGGATTGTAAGCCTGATATCCACCCGACCATTGCGAAGAAAAATTGAGATGTTTTTGGCTACATTTTACATCGCCCTGATATATTAAACGCACTGATGACGCAGTCTCTGGATCATGGGTTGACTCAGTGACGTTATTATCCAGTTCCACGCCAGCCTGTACACGATGTTTCCAATTGCCAGCCAGGCTAACTATCGGATGTGTTGCGTAAATTAAAAAGACAAGAATAGATGAATAAATTATGGTATTTAGCCGAAAGGTCATCTAGTCGTCCAGGTGGGATTTTCTGAGTTGATTAATATGTTTCTCAAGATCTTCCGACCGAATCCGCAAGCTATCTGCCGTCGAAATCATTTTTTGCTGTCTAATTTTAATTTCAGCAATAATCCGATCAATATCATTGGTATTCAGATATGAATAATCAGTACTGCTAAATAGATCAGGATAAAGGCGAAGTAGTGATGAACGGCTTGCATTAGCCGGCTCCAGATAAGCATTGTTGGAGATGTCATCGCGACCACGATTATGGTCATTCTCAGGATTATTATAGAATTCCGAGCCAATATTTGATTTTGTCGAAGAAGATGAACGCACCTGCGAAACAACTTCATCGCTATGATCGAATAATTGCATATCATGCTCAAGGTCGCTCATTTTATCACGGATTTCGACTTCCTCTTGCAGATTGTCGACAATGTGTTCTAACTCATAGGCTTCGGTGCGTAACTGCTCATCTCGATCTCGCAGCCAGTCGATGTGTTGTTTTACCTGATTTACATCGTTGAGTTCTGTCGCATCGAGTTTATGAGGAGCGCGCTCCTGACTAACTGGCAAAGCAAGTTGTGATTGCAGCATTTCGCGTTTATTTTTAACATCGACTAATTGCCCAATTACGTCCCGCTTTTCTTTCGATGGTATTGATTTTTGATCAAGCGTTTTCAGAATGTCGTGGATTTCGGTATCGTATAAGGTAATCAATGATCGTCTCTGCTTGTCAAGCTGTTGTTGAATGCTGGTAATTTCACGTTCAGTTTCTGTAAGCATCGCAGCAAGTTGTTGGGACTGCTTCATGAGTCGCTCAAGCCGGCTTCGTTGCATGTACGATAAATCAGCCGCCTGATTAAAATCAGCAATCTGTCGAGTCAATTTTTGAAGCTGCTGCTGCTGATCATCCCGTTTCAATATTAACGTGTGTAATACTTTTTCATGTTGTACAATATTGGTTTCGAGTTCATTAGCCGTTTTCTGTTGCGCCCATCCGATCTCCGGCAACAGAAGCATTACACAAACACTATATATTAAAATTCCTGTTTTCATAAATCAATCCCGGAATTATCCTGAACACTTTTTTCAATCAAACCGTATTTTTCCAGTTTATAATACAACGCACTTGTTTTAACGTTCAATAATCGTGCCGCTTCCGATTTGACACCTTTTGCCCGTTCTAATGCAGTTTCGATCAATTGTTTCTCAATTTTCTCAAGTGTCTCCGTCAAATCGAGTGAATCAGAGTAGGTTTGATTGACTTCATGCGCGCGGCTTTCATGAAGGAATGGTAAATCGGTCATCTGAATAACATTGGTTTCGCACAGCACTGCCGCACGCTCAATGACATTCTCCAGTTCACGAATATTGCCTGGCCAACGATATTGCTTGAGTGTATGAATGGCAGCATCAGAAATCTGTAAATCCGGTTTATTGACTTCTGCGCCGACCTTTTTCAGAAAATGCTGAACCAACACCGGAATATCTTCGTGCCGTTCACGCAATGGTGGCAGATAGATCGGCAGAATATGCAGCCGATAATACAAGTCTTCACGGAACGTGCCGTCTTTCACCGCCTGCTGCAAATTGCGATGTGTAGCCGCCAGAATGCGGACATCCACCTGAATTGTTTCCTCCCCACCAACACGCTCGAGCTCACGCTCCTGCACGACGCGCAATAGTTTCAATTGCATGCCTGGGGAAATATCACCGATTTCATCCAGAAAAATCGTGCCCAGATGGGCAAGCTCAAAGCGACCCTTTTTGCGAGAAACTGCGCCGGTAAATGCGCCTTTTTCATGGCCAAACAGTTCCGATTCGAGCACCCCCTCGGCTAACGCCCCGCAATGGACTCTTACAAACGGATATTGGCTACGCGGACTGGTTTTGTGAATTGCCCGGGCGATCAGTTCCTTGCCTGTACCGCTTTCACCATAAATCATCACCGATGACGACGTCGGCGCGACTTTACTGATTGTTTTGTACACCTGCTGCATCGGCGCCGAATCGCCGACGATTTCCCCAAAATTGAATTGCACTTCCAATGCTTCACGGAGATAGCGATTTTCATCGTGCATGCGCGCCAGCTCCTGACGTTCGGCAATCCGCACCAACAGGGTTTCTATTTTCAATTTGAATTCATCGTGGGAGAATGGTTTGGTAATAAAGTCGATGGCGCCTGCTTTCATCGCTTCCACAGCCAACTCAACCGTGCCATAGGCAGTTATCATCAACACATCGGTTTCGGGTGACTGCTGTTTAATTTGCTGCAGTACCTGCATGCCGTCAATATCATCCATCTTATAATCTGTGATGATCAGGTCAAACTTTTGGCGCCGGACTAACTCAATACCATCTGTTCCACAACTGGCGGTGGCGCAGGTATGGTTCATACGCTTCACCATCGCTTCCATTGCTTCGCGCATGGAATTATTATCTTCTATAATGAGCAAGTGCGCCAATTAGGTTCTCCTGATGGATAAAAAGTATCATGTTAAAGATTAATCTTTTATTTAATCTATTCTTTGTGTCCCTGTTGGTTCGTGGCCTCAAATTTGTCAACTTAAACCGCGGGAAATTTCATAAGAAAGACCGCGCCATGCGGTCGGTTGTCTTCATAGCGAATTGAACCAGCATTTTCGTTTACTAAATTATGAACGACCGCCAGCCCTAGTCCGGTTCCCTGTTCCCGCGTTGTGAAAAATGGTTCAAAAATTCGATCACGATATTCCGTTGGAATACCTGGGCCGTTATCTGCAATACGGAGCATGCAGACGCTATTTTTTTCATTAATTTCTACAAAAATCGTTCCACCATCTGGCAATGCATGAATCGCATTGGAAAGCAGATTCAGAAAAATCTGTCGTAAATGCTGCGGATCAATAAAAACAGTTTCATGATCGAGATTGGTCTGGAATTCAATTTTCACGCCTTCCGAATCGACGAGCAACATGTTTTTTACATCATTAAAAATCATTTCCACATTACACAGAGCCTTCCGGGCGGTGGCCGGTTTGGCGAATGCCAGAAATTCCTGGATAATCCGTTTAAGTGTTTGTACTTCGCGCAGTATTTTTCGCGCGTAATCTTTCAATGTTGGATCAGTGACATCATCTGAAAGCATTCCGGCGAACAACTCGATTCCGCCCAACGGATTACGTATTTCATGCGCCACGGATGCCAGCATCGCCTGTTGTTGGCGATCGCGTCGTAAAATACTTTGGCGCATTTCCTC
The DNA here is from genome assembly GCA_016931935.1 of Candidatus Zhuqueibacterota bacterium. Classification (GTDB taxonomy): domain Bacteria; phylum Zhuqueibacterota; class Zhuqueibacteria; order Thermofontimicrobiales; family Thiofontviventaceae; genus Thiofontivivens. Next base: position 25,037 of record JAFGDW010000235.1, read on the forward strand.
CATTGTTCTGGCTAACACGCCAATTTCCGTTTGCGTCGATTGCACGATTGATGATTGTAAATTTCCGCTTGAAATATTTTGCGCGGATTGCACCAGCTTATTGATTGGCCGCGTCATTTGGCTGCCAAGAATACCGGCAAGAATCAGCGTGCCCACAAGCGCCAAACTTCCCAGAAACAACAAATATCCCTGCACTTTATCCACCACGTTAAGCATTTCCGCACTGCCTTCAATCGCGACTACTGCTACAATGTCCCGTCCACGAAATATCGGCGCCAATGCTGTTTTATACAGACGTTCATCCGCTCCTTCAAACAGGATGGAGCTGGCTGTTTGTCCCTGAAGTACCAGCTCGATTTCCCGTGACAGCATCGGGAGATGATAGTAAACCTGCCCGATCAGCACGGTCGAATCCGTATCAACTAAGCTTTGTTGCTGATGATCGAACACGAATATACGCTGCAATTGGCTGGCGGAACGCAATGTTTCAAGTTGCCGGAGCAGATTTCGGTAAGTTCGGGTGTCGTTATCGCCGGGTTGAAGCACATTCAGTAAATCGGCATCAAGCTGAGTGGCGCAGGTCGCTGCCAATGAACGAAGCTGCTGTCCCAATGTGCTATCGAGCGTGCTGCGTAAGTGCCAGCGCAGGAAAAATCCGGTAATGAAGAAAACGATCGCGAGGGAGATAACAAATAGCAGAATCATTCGCATGCGAATGCTTCGGCAGAATTGCATGATGAATATTTTCAAGTTGTTGAAATATTTCATAACAAAATCAGATTGGACATACGCTGAAAAATAGTGATCAGTTATCGGTGATCACGTAATCGATAAATCGAAAAGCCACCCAGGAGCTGTATCAAAAGTCTTGTCAAGTTTCATCCTGAGCGTAATCGAAAGATGATTACTTACTATAAAACAACATGCTTCGACTTCGCTCAGCATGAAGAAATTATACGAATTTTGACTTTTGATACAGCCCATAGACAAGGATGCGGCTCTGCCGCAATTGTATGAATCTTGTGACTGTTCAAAATTCTGAGTGATGCAATTTATAAAGAACAAGGCAGGGCCTTATTCTTTTCATATCCAGTCAGAGACTGGATATGATATTAAATATTGTGAGACAGAAAAATGTTAAATAATTAACCGTTTTCGGAAAAATTTTTAACTCTCCGCCTCCCCGATCACATGAATTTTCATCAAATTGGTAGTCCCCTTAATGTATAAGGGTGCTCCTAACAAAATAATAACAACGTCCCCACGTTTGACAAACTTTTTTTCTAAAAGCATTTTTTCTGTTGCAGTGACAATTTCATCGGTGCTCGCCAGCAAATCCATATGCATGGGAATCACTCCCCACGAAAGATTAAGCTGATACCGGACCAGTTCCGATGGCGTGCAGGCAATAATGTTGGTAGCAGGCCGGTGCCGGGCGACCATCAATGCCGTAAATCCGGATGTTGTGAATGTCACGATCGCCTTTGCGCCCAGCTTGTCTGATGCATCACAGGCCGAGTAGCTGATTGCATCGGGAATCGAGCGACAATCGGATGTATCAAGATAATGTGTCACTTTGCTATCCACATCATCAGCTTCCGCCGCTTCGATAATACGCGACATGGTTTCCACAGTGACTACCGGATACTCTCCGACAGCGGTTTCGGCGGAAAGCATCACTGCATCCGTGCCGTCAAAAATAGCATTGGCCACGTCAGACACCTCTGCGCGTGTCGGTCGCGCATGAACCTTCATTGATTCCAGCATTTGTGTAGCGGTGATAACCGGCTTGCCCATGTGGCGTGCTAAACGGATAATTCGTTTTTGCAAGGGTGGCACGGTTTCCAGTGGCAACTCAACACCGAGATCGCCACGGGCAACCATCACACCATCGGCTTCTCGGATAATTTCGTCCAGTTGATTGATTGCCTCAGGCTTTTCCAGTTTGGCAACCACTTTAATGTCGGAACCATGTTCACGGATTATATCTTTTACAACCGTAATATCTGATGGTTTACGGACAAACGACATTGCAACCCAATCGACACCCTGTTCAATCCCGAAAGACAGATCCGCCCGATCCTTTTCCGTTAGTGATGGCTGACTGATGGCCACATTCGGCAGATTAATTCCTTTATGATCGGATAGCACCCCACCTTCTTCAACACGACAGATAACCCGGTCGTCATCCACTTTTTCGACGCGTAGTAAAATCAAGCCATCATCCAGCAATATACGGTCGCCGGGCTGTATATCCCTGGGAAGATCGGCATATGACGTCGAAATCTGATCTGCTGTTCCCAGACAGTCCTGCACAACAATTGTAACATGGGCGCCGGTTTGTAGTTGAACCGATCCATTTTTCATTTTTCCGACACGGAGTTTCGGACCCTGTAAATCCTGCAACAGTGCAATCGGACGATTTAACGGACCAGCGACTTGCCGAATAATGCGAATCACATGGGCATGCTCATCATAACTTCCATGTGAAAAATTCAATCGAGCAACATCCATGCCGGCTTCAATTAATCGTTTAATCATTTTTTCGGAACTGGTCGCCGGTCCAATGGTGCATACAATTTTTGTTCGTCGCATAAATCATCGTCTCCATGTTCTCATATCAAAGGGGAATATCATAAAAATTATTAATCCAGCTCGTACTTATCAATGCGCATTCCTGCCGGTATTTTGCGCAAGCCACGATAAATATCCCAATAATGCCGCCGGGCATCTGCAAAAGTCTGGAACAACGGGTGAGAGCTATCCCAGCGATGTACGGCACAAACCTCATTTCGACTATTTACAAGATGCAACTCCTGGCAGCGATTGAGTATTCCGGCAGTACCGATGCTACAAACAGTTACTAATTCGTTTCGTTGCACTGCTTGAAGCAGGCGACCGTAACTTATATCTTGTTCCAATACATTGACGCCCATTTCCTGTAAAATGGATACTATTCCCTGAATGGTGACCGATGGCAGGATTAACGGACTTTCCGGTATTTTCACAACTGTTCCATCGCGAAATGCAAACAGACAGCACGATGTATCCCATTCGGTAATTAAGCGTTCTTCCAGCGGTTTGTGTACCTGATCATCAAGCAATAATGCTGTGGCTGCGTCTGGAACAATTGCGCGAGCCATATCCACAGATTTTATGCTCATCAGATAATTTGCCGATAGTTTTAAACATCCGGTGCCATTAATTTTTACGGCGCGCACAACATTTGGCACCACGACTCCCTTGTAAGGCTCACCGAGATAGCTGTCGTACCTGCATACGACCGCACGTATCGATGGCCGCGCCGGGAATGTCACCCCAATCGATTGATCTTCATCAACAGTGAACGGGCGCAAATACCCCTGGGCTTCGGTATCAGCCATTTCTTCGAAAAAAGGCCGCATAGCTTTGTGCTCAAAAAAATGCCGGACGAAAATGTGTTCCAGCTTATCCGCGCTTGGGACTAAATGCTGTTGATTACGTGACAGGTTGAACGCGATTCCCTGCTGGAACCGCTGTAAATTCATATCCCAATTCAGAAAAATAATTTCCAATGCGCCGGCTTCATTACGCCGGCAAAAGAAACGAATACCTTCAAATGTAAGAAACATGCCGTAATGAATCGATTTGGAAACCGCAGTGGTTTTTGCATCACCCGGTAACATTTCAAAATGGTCATCGATAATGTCGTAACACATTTGATGAGAGGCCCATTTGATCCCCTCAAAGCCAGCCATAGGTCGTCTCCTGTTCTTTAAATATTCGTTTGGAGGAGGGTAACGTCAATCAGATATTATTTATATGAATCTGTTCGCTTGTAACCGTCTTTCACCTGAATATTGGTAATTAATTTCACATTAGATTTTTTAGTCTGAAATAAATTCTTGACTGTTAGCCCATTATGTAGTATTTTGAAAACAAGATTATTGGTAACGTAAAAATAACAATGGAACATGTATGAACAGAATTTCAATTTCTCCGAATATATGTCATGGCAAACCTGTTATTGCAGGAACACGAGTATTAGTTAGTAACATATTAGGCGCACTAGCCGCTGGTGAAACAATAGAAGAAATATTGGAAGATTATCCCAATATTACTCGCGAAGATGTCTCTGCTGCACTTCAATTCGGTAGTGAACTATCGAATTTTCAAACCCATGCTTATGAGAATTCCAACTCATGATTTTTTTCATCGATGAAAATTTCCCAAAATCAACCATAACTCTTTAGAATCTCGTGGGCACAAAGTTATTGATATTCGATCGACTATTTATGAAGGATCGGATGATTTATTTATATTCGATATGGCACAAAAACAGCATGCCATTTTTTTAACTACTGACAAAGATTTTTTTCATACAATTCCCAATTTGTATGCGCAGCATTATGGCATCATTGTAATTGCGGTGCGACAACCCAATCGGCGAAGTATTGTCAATAAGCTCCTCTTCGCATTGAATCACTTTGACTTGTCCCAATTCAATTCAAAAGTACTCATTTTGCGTGACAATTCCTACTCAATCTATGGCGATGATTAATCTTACCCCGCCTTGTCACCGATAACAGATTCCCCTACAAATCACCTTCCAGTTTAAATTTCTACCCGATATTAACGGAATGAAACGTGCTTACTTGTTAAACTCCGCAATCGCGGCTTCCGCAGCCTCGATTAATGGTACGGATGAAATCGGTTGTCCGATCGCCTCACGCATCCACTCATTCGGCGTAACCGAGCCAATACGACACATCCGTTCCATTTCTGTGGCCAAATTGGCTTGTTTCAGATAATTTTCAACCTGAAAGGCAATTATGTAGCCTAACGGATAATCGGGCAGGTACAGCCCGGCATCGATCATATGAGAGTACACTGCAAGCAAAATTTGATCCGGGACACCAATCACCGGGGAAACATATTTATTCCAAACATCTTTAGCTATCTGTTGGACGGCTGTATTCAATTGTGCCGGCGTCGCTTTGGGATGTTCGTACATCCAACGCCAAACGTACATATCCACCAGTGCAACACTGGCAATTTCAAACGTCGACCAATAATTGTCAAGTGCACTCATATGCTCGCGCATCGGATCATTCTGCTGAATACCAAGTAGATCGAGATCGCGTGATTGGAATACGAAGGCAAATCCCTCCGTGAATGCGGTATTGGGGACACCTTGCAACAGCCAGTGGTCCATGCGGTTGAGCGAAAATACTTGCTCAACATTATGTCCCAGTTCGTGAATAGCGATATTGAAACCTTTGTAATTCATACCGCTATCGGGAATTCGCGTGCGCAAATGTGCGTTATCCGAACGCATACCGGCGCCCATTGCATGACCAGCGCCACGGGACGGGTCGATTTCAATTTTGCTGCTTAGAAAATTAGCAGTCGGACCATCAAAGCCGATATTCCGCAACAGGAACGGCAAATCATCCTTAAAAGCCTGCACGGTCGGATAGCGCCGGGCCACCTGGCGATCCAACTCCGCAATATCCAGATTGCTGCGAAGTTTAAAGCCGTCGTACCAAATATCGAACGGTTCAAGCGGGCGCTCAAGCCGATGTTTAATCAGACTGGCGACTTTCTGTGCCACTGGTGCTTCCAGCACAGAAATGAGCAATTGCTCGAATTCGGCTTCGGGAATTTCACGATCCAGTTCAAACTTGCGCGCCATATGCGTTGGTGTTTCCGGATAGAACGGGCCTTTTAATTTTTCGGCTTGAAAAATTGACAACAAATGTTGATAACGAGTATTTGGCTCTAACTTATCTGAAGGAGTTCCTGTCTCTGAAGCCTCAGGCGCCCATCTCACGTCGTTAGTTCCGGGACTCCAGTCCACATCAGGATTATTGATCACCAATTTTGGAATATCCTGCCGGATGATCCGTTCCATAATGGTTTGAATCATTTTCTGCCGTTCCAGTCCATCCTTGTTGGCGTACTGAGCTTTTATTTCATCACGTAGTCCCCAATGAGAAATAAGCTTCAAGCCTGCGGGAAATAGCCGTGCTCCATCGTCTGTGAGTACACGATGCATGTAAATATTGTAATTACTGATATAATTATCCGCCGACACATAAGCCTCAGACACTTTTTGCTGAATATCAGATGGCGCACGTGAATTAAACAATTTTACCAACCGGGCTTCGGCCCATTGCTCACGACTCCATTCCGCACCGTGCTCCAACATGTCGGTTAATGAATGAAATGGGTAATTTAGCAGAACAACGAATGCCAGCTTGGATTGGAACATATCTTCATCAAAATGAACAAACGCATCGTAATTGGCGAACAGCATATCCACCGGATATAGCGGTCCGATATCCAGGTGCATTGGTTCTTTCAAACTACGGTCGAGTGCAATATTATGTCCGTAGATTTGTTCCAGATTTGCTTCAAACCGTGCGAAAGTGGCATTGAGTGTATCTGTATGTGCAATAAAATATTCATCACAAAACGCTGAAAAATCGCTGGCGGTTCCATCCGAAGTTCGCCAGAATCGTGCCACCTGGCTAACTCCCTGCTTGATTCGCGCTTCTTGTGCTGCACCATGTTTGGTCAGAAGCTTATTAACAACCTGATCCACATGTAATTGACTTGCAGTTAAAGGCTTATCCATTGTTGTTTGATCTCCCGAGCATGAAAATATGGTAATAAGTACGCCCATCATAATAATAACCGTCCAGCGCATAACTTGCTCCTCCTTCTTCGGTTTCATTGTTTTAAGATTATTAAAAATATAGGTGTTATTTCACATAATGTCAAGATAAATTTTCATTGAAATCAATCATGATTATTCGTTGGATTAAATAGTATTCGTTCAACATATTATGAATTCGTGTGAACGCTTGATGTTAATAACGACGTGAGGCGTTAAATGTGAAACGTGAGACGTACGATATTTTTACTTTTCACATAGCGCAGCAAAGCCGCACGTGAAACGTTCCTGCCGATGGCGGGATGAGATGTGAGACGCAAAAAATCTGATCTGAGTTTTTATTACGTTTGACATTTCACCTTTCATGTTTCACCTTGTCTAACAGGGCTGATTGGCTGATATTAAAAAATATTTTGCACAAA
>JAFGDW010000236.1 GCA_016931935.1 Candidatus Zhuqueibacterota bacterium
ATTTAGTGAAGAAACCTTGATCACTTTTAAAGAGAGAGAACAATGGTCAAAAAAAAACGAATATTTAAAATATTACTTTTATTATTATTGCTGAATTGCTCTTCAGACATAACTTTAAATGTTCAAAAAACAGAAGGGCGATTACAGGTTCTCTCCCTTATTTCACCTGCTTTTAAGAATGCCGAGGTATATGTTGGCATGTCATATCCCGAATGTGTTCCTATAAATGTAACTGGTGCACAAGTTGTATTAAAAGATTCAATAAATACAATATTATTAACTGAAGTACAGCCCGGATTATACCAGGATGTAAATAATAGCATCGCAATTCGGCCAGGCAGCACATATTTCCTAAATGTGACGACAGCCAACGGGAAAGACTTTTCAGCAAAGACAACTGTGCCTGATATGCCACAAATAATTAACTTTCAGAATGGTGATACTCTAAAAATCTATTCGAATTGGGAAAATTATATTTATTCGAGTCCTTACATTAAATTCGATTCATCCAATACTGCCAGCTATGCCATATTATCAACTATTATTAACATCAACAATAACGAGTTATATCGCCACGTCTCCACAGATTCATCAGAAGTGGAGTTACCCAACCCTATTTGGGATTTCTATACCTGTCGGGATACCCTTTTTTACGAGCAGGCTCGATTGCAGCTATGGGTTGGCGATTCATCGGCAGCATATATTGAAGATCCATATCAAAAGATACAAAGTGTAAAATGGAATCTATTTGGGTCTATGACAATGACGGAAATTCAGGTCACAATAGAATATAAAGCTGAATAATGAAAACACATGTCCATAATAATAAGTATAATCGATTAGCATCTATTCATGGATTAGGTCTGCGGATAAGTAGAAGCAATATCATTATGTTAGTAGTAGTCTTAACCATTCTATCTTCGATTATTTTTGCACAATCTGAAAAAGGTACAATAAAATTTCATATTGTTTCAAAAGAATCAGGTGAATCGTTAGAGAATGCTTACATTGTTTACAATAATAATATTGCAAAAACAGACCATAATGGGATTTTACTGTTGTCGCTTAAGCCTGATACGTATCATATTGTAATCAAATATATTGGATATCATACTGTTGAAAGAACAATAACCGTATCGGCGGATAGTTCGCAATTGATTTCCATAAAAATGGAACTGAGTCCTATTCAACTTACCGGTGTAACTATTGAGGCTGAACGATTGTCCCCGGAACGAAAAATGATGAAAATCGGTCCAGGATTTCATAGGATAACAAATCAACAACTACTCACAAAACCATCATCCCTTGAACCCGAAATACTCCGTGTACTAAGCCAACTGCCTGGAGTACACACAACAAATGAGCTTTCTACGCAATTAAATGTTCGTGGTGGCACACCGGATCAGAATTTATTCATGTTAAATGGAATGCGGCTTTTTAATCTGTACCATTTATTGGGCTTAAACAGTATTATTCAACCGGAATTGGTAAATGATGTTTATTTTTCCAGTGCGGCATTTCCAGCATATTATGGTAATGCCTTAAGTTCGGTTATCGATGTGGATACACCTAAGCCGGGGGATAAAATTAATGTTGAAGGAGGATTGTCAATTGTCTCTTCTCGCATAAGAGCATCATTACCAATATTTCAAAATACAGCTCTAACATTTGCTGCTCGTTATGCGTTTTGGAATTTAATTTTGGGTGATCAGTTACCGTATTATTTTACAGATGTGTTTGTCGATTTCCAGCATGAATTCAATATAAAGCATTATCTTCAAACCTCATATTTTTCATCGCGGGATGTGTTTGACAGGAAATCTAATGATATTAATCTGTTTGAACGTGATGATCCTGATTCAAAATATAAAGAACGAGAACAAAAGTTATATAGATGGAACACCTCAAGCTTTATGGTAAAATGGCAGTACAATTATAGTAGGAATTTTACAGGTCAGGTTATAGTTTCATTTTCAAAAATGAACAACGATGCAAACGCCTTGACAAGATTGGAAGCATACTCTGATTTGTCAGACATATACCTACAACAATTAAGTGAATTAAAGAAGCAATTGCAAAATGATGCGTATTTAAGCGACAATCAGTTAACTCAGTCATCCATTTCCTGGAACATAAATTTTAAGCATGTGCAAGCAGGAATATATTATGAGCGAGGGACATTTAATTACTGGTGGCAAAATATTATAGGAGATCAAACCGATCAATTTTACTTCGATAATGCGCCTGAAAATTATAACTATAAAGCATATCAGCAAAATATTTCGTTATTTTTTTTCTGGCTATGGGAACCATGTAAAATGATGAAATTTCAACCGGGTTTGCGGACAACTTATTCACCGGATTATTCGAACCTTTATTGGGAACCGCGATTCTCAACTCAATATTATATCTTAGCGAATCTTATTTTCTCAATTGGCATAAGCAGGCATATCCAAATGATAGCAACAGCCAGAGAACAAGGTCTATTTGGCTATTTCGATCTCTATTTTCCCTTACGCAACAGGCCGGAAACAGCAGATCATTATGTAGCATCAGTTAAATGGAATTTATTTAAATCAAATGAGATCGTTGCAGAATTTTATCAAAAAAAATTTAACGATTTACTTCATCATGATACCGATTTTAGACGGCAGCCAGGTAAAGCTGATGGATTGGAAATAGGCGGGCGTCATACGGGAGGTAAAATAAATATTGATTTATTCTATACGTACACCCACAGCTACCGCAGTTTAAATGGACGCCAGTATGCTACAAATTTTGATATTCGGCATCGCGTGCTTTGTAATGGTTCAATAAAATTAACCAAACGTTGGCAACTAACCTGGATCTATCATTTTCATACCGGACAGCCGTATGATTCCGGAGAACCAAATCATTATTATGGTCGTCGTTTAAGTTTAAATTTACTTGAACAGGAGCCGGTTTATAATGCAACTATTGCCGATGAAACCATAATGCCCAGAGGAAGTATTCGTTATCCAAATTATTCCAGGTTGGATATGTCTCTACTCTATGCTTTTCATTGGAAAAAATTGAACATTCAACTTTTTTTAAGTGTTATCAATGCACTCAATAATAAAAACCTGATAACATATGACCAATATGATTTTGGCATTCCTAAGCCTGAAAATAGTGGCATTAAATTGCCTGACCTGGAATATAATTTGCTGAATGCCGAATTTTTGCCGATCATCCCATTTGTCGGGATTCAATGGGGCTGGTAAATAATTCTTAGCAAAGCCGGGATATTTTTATTCTAAAAGTTGGCAGCCGCATTCCTGTTAATGTGTCGCATTACATCAGCATAGCTTTAACTGAACCGGTTTGTTCGCCAGACGGAACCTATATGGCCTGCCGCTGCGCCGGATATGTATTGGGCCACATTTTATTGTCAGAGGAGATGACCTCTCTATCAAGAATTTTTGAACCATTCCTGCGGTGTGTTATGTACAATCGTCTTGTTGTTGAGTTTTTGTTTGCAGGAGCAATAAAATTAAAAGAAAGGTTGTGAAACGATGGCTACAAGACTTTTGATAAGGATGATTCCGATATCTTTATTGATATGTTTGATTCTTCTCCATTGTGATACAAAAATGCAGACGGAGTATGTGTCGGATATTCAGTCCGAATCCATGCAGATCACATTTAGCAGTGACGAAGCAAAATCGGATTTATCATGGTCACCCGATGGGACGAAAATAGCATTTGTTCATCAAAGAACTGGCACGCGCCTGTCGTTGTATTCTCCGACCGGCGAATACCAGGGTGAATTAAGCAAGATAGAGCGGGTGTTCGGACAGCATTTTGCTATTTCGCCAGACTGTAAATCGATTGCATATTGTTATAATAATAATATCTGGATAAATACGTTGGATGATAACTCTGAAATGCAGATTACTTTTGAAGATAAAATTGCTGCGAGTCCATGCTGGTCGCCTGACGGAAGCCAAATTGCGTATGTGAGGCAGGTTACTTTTGTCGGACGGGAAATTCGTTTGATAGCACTAAATAACATGGAAGAACGGACTATCGCCACGTTTGAATCGTTCTACAGAGGAGATGATCAAATAAGCTGGCATCCCGATGGTTTGCGAATTGCCTATCATCATAATCCATATACACTTCCCAAAGAAATTTATGATATATGGACAATTAATACTGCAACAGGTGAGAAAAATAATTTGACATCTTCTCCTTATAAAAGCTTTTTTTCCCCGACCTGGGCGCCTGCCGGGACGTTGTTGGCATGTGGTTACGAAAACAGAAGGGATACGGTTACAGTTGCTTCACTATCGATCGCGAATGAAAAAATTGTTTTGCTGGGAAATTCATTCGACAAAGCCCGATATCCGGCATGGTCGCCGGTTAATTCCTTTATCGCATTCAAAACATATGATGCTGTGTATACAATCGATGTTGATAATATGCAAACAAGCCTCATTTATAGTCAGGATTTAGGAAGAAGAGAAAAAACGCTTCATGTGCCTCTTTTATGGGCAGCGCCGGTATGGATGCCGGATGGCCAAAGTCTCATTCGGTCGGATCAGGAATATTTTAAGACAATTAGTTATGTCACGCTTGATAGTCTTAAAATCGCACATGCGACACATTGGCGTGATGACCGTGGCATCAGCAGTCCGGTGTGGACGAATACGAACAGCAGCATGATCTGTTCTAATGGCGGCGCGCTTGCCTATGTAACAGATATTAGCAATCGAGAAATTGTGATAATTGACAGCTCACTTAAATATCAACATTTTGATCTATCAAAGGATAGCAAGATGTGTGTATTTGATAATGGCCGGGATATATTTGTACAGAAGGAAGGTGCGAGTTTTCCCTCAAATGTAACAACCAATGTTAGTTATTCAGTAAGCGAGCCTGCCTGGTCGCCGGATGGAAAACGATTGGCTTGCCGTTGTTCCGGAAATGGACTGGGAATTTTTCGTCTGGATTCGGATCAGCTTATAGAACTTAAATTTATTCCGGGAAATTTTAGCCATCCGGCCTGGATGACCACACCTGACGGATTGGCGTCATTTATTGCTATTGAACAGTATGGCGATATTTACCTTATAAATGCTGAGACATGGGAGATGAAGCGAATTATTGTCGGAGCGGTTTCACCCTGTTGGTCTCCGGATGGCAGCGTGTTAGCTTATTTGCATGCGAATGATATTTATACAAAAAAGATATTTTGTGCAATCGACTAAATTTTATGAAATGAATCTATAAATCAATTGAATGAGAAAACATAACAAAAGTCCGCCTGATAATTAAAAGGATTGCCTGCCAGCGCCGGCCAAAGCACCTGGGCAGGCAATCCCGGAACAGCAAAGCAAAATTACACGCCTTCTGTTAATGACGCGTTTTTTTGTTTGCTGAGATATTTTACTCATTTTCGAAACCAAAGTCAAGGTAAAAGAATTCGGAATGGTCGCGTCCAGGTTTGAATTATGTATAGCTACTGGATGGATGAATCTTTCCTGAACCTCGAGTTATTCCGTGCTCTGGATTTGCTCATAATCAAAAAATGGAGAATATCTCATTATGAAAAATAAGTTTTTATTGTATCTCATTTTTATAGTGTCTATAATAATAACTACGGACGTGTTCAGCAGCCAAAGCTCAATTGATTGTACAAATTTGCTTAATTGGCCGGAAGATGAATGGCCATATGTAATTGATACCGATCAAAACGGAACAATCACGATAAATGTCACGGAAATTTCCGAAGGTTGTGATTTTGATTTGTACTTATGGGATGAAGATGAAAAAGTTGACTGGTCAGAACATTCGGGAAATCAAAATGAATCAATAAGTTATTCTGCTGAAGCAAATAAACTGTTTTATATTATTGTTGAACGCAAGCAGGGGGATGGCATGTTCCGGATTAAAGCGACCTGGCCAGGCCCGCAACTTGAAATGCCTGATTTAGAAGTTGTGAATGATGTGGAGATCGTTGGCGAGACTTACGTAAACAATCCGGTTAATATTAGTGCAAGAATAAAAAACAATGGCAATTCCGATGTTCATGTTGATGTTCTTACATACCTGTACCACAACAGGACAGCTCCGCCAACTTATAACGATGATGATTATAATGATTCTTATAACAGTTATTGCTATCTTGGAGTCGGTGATGAAAATGAACTGTATTTTTGGGATTTTACATCATCCGAAGTGGGGACATGGGACATGTATTTGCTTGTTGATGGGGCTCTGCAAGAAGATGAACTTAACGACGCGAATAATGTGTATGGCCCTATTACCATTAACTGGACGCCAGAACCGCCGGATTTGGCAATCGATGACATTTACATTGACCCGGCGTACCCTAATCCTATTGCTGGTGATATCGCAAAAGTCTATGTTGTTATTCGAAATGACGGAGCGTCGGTAACCACCCCGTTTAAAGTTGCACTATTTAATAACCGTACGGATGTTCCGTATCCTGGGTATGCGTATGATTCTCTGAAAACTGTCGAGTCGCTGGATAAAGATGACAAAAAAACGTTAACTTTTACGGTAACAAGTGAACAAGCCGCCAGTTGGAAAACCTGGGCGCTGGTTGATTGGGAAAATGTCATCCCCGATGAAAAAGACGAAGATAACAACGCTTGGTTTTGTTACATCAACTGGCTGTTGCGGGTGTATGGGAACATTCGATTTACAGATGTATTCAAATCTGAAGTTCGGCCCGTGTGGTATACAAACGTAAAAATTGTTGATGGAGATAATCCTGAGAACGTTTTGTATGATTATGAAATATCCACCGATATAGACGGAAATTTTGGCAAAGACTATAGAATTGGGATTCAAAATAATGTGGACAATGTTGCCATAAAACTGGAGTCAGAAATTTGGATTGGGACGGACTACGTGACAAGTGTATTTACGGATGGTGCGCAGTCCCATGCATCGCCTATTATTAATGAGTTAGATGAAGATAAGAAAGGAAATTTTGATGGCGTTCATTTGGAATATGATGATGATGATAGTGAAGAAGAAAAAATATTTTTTGAATCATTGCAAATAGCAATGATGATTTGCGATGAGTGGCAGTGGGTATATGATTATGGCTCATTTTACAAGCGAGAGTATCTTCCTGTTTATTATAATTATCAGGAGAATACCAATCCAAGTTATTATGATCACGATCTTGATTTGCTTGTCATTACCCGAAAAGGCAATAATCAATATTGGCGGGCGCCGCTGCATGAATATGCCCATGCTATAATGGGCGCATCATATGGCGGAATCGAATATGGCACGAAAATTTCACCACATTACCATTACACCGTTGCTCAAGATACCCTTTTCCCCTGGGTGGAAGGCTGGGCTGAGTTTATGGAATGCGCTGTTCCCAATAAAACGTATTTTAGTGAATACGGTGAAATTAACATCGAGAACAATGATTGGGGGTATGGTGATGTAAAAGGTGAAAAGGTAGAAGGCGCTGTGGCAAGCGTGCTGTGGGATATCTGGGATGCGCCGTATGATGAACTAGATGAAACCCATGGCTCAATGGATGAGCAGTTTAGTCGTATTTTTAATATTCTGAAAAACAACAAACCCAAAACATTGCCGGAGTTTTTAACCGCTTGGGGCAATGATAATAAATATCAAATGGAGGGAGTGGCCAGAGGACATCATATCTCCGGCGGCTGGATCGATATCCCGGCAGATCCCTCCATGAGTTTGCCAACACATTATAGCGTTTCTGCCAACTATCCCAATCCGTTTAATCCGTCAACGACCATTCGGTACCAAATGCCGGTGCCGGGCCTCGTCAAAATTAGAGTCTTTAATATGCTTGGACAATATGTGACGACGCTCATCAATGAATCAAAACCATCCGGCTGGCATAACGTTCTCTGGAATGGCGATGATAAACAGGGAAATCAGGTCGCAACTGGCACATATATAATATGGTTTGAATTAAAAAATTATAAAAAAGCAATATCAATAACATTATTAAAGTAAAGGAGATTATGAAATGAAAAAATGCATTTATATTGTTTGTTTTCTGGGGATAATGATAGTACACACCACACTAACCTATCCGCAACTAATGAACGATCAACAAAACAACAACAATCTAATATCCAATGAAATCGATTATTATTTCAATGAAAAGCTTGCCGGAACGCCGACGGAAAATCAATTTATGCCGATACAAACTATATTTATGCCGGTAAAATTTTGTTTTGATCCATTGCCGGAATTAAACATCAGAACAAAAATAACAATAAAGATGTTGATATCCGAGTCATTTGATGATACCATCTCTTACAGTTTTCATCATACGTGCAATCTGGATATGAGTCCCATTATTGTCCATTATGATCAGGTCAGCCAAACAGACGAAATGATAAAACAAAAGCTGAAGCTTATCGAAGCTGAATGTTACATGGTTCCAACAGAAATAGGTGGCTATTATTTAGTTTTAAGAGGCCATCCGGGTCATCAAATTCGTTTTCGTTTGGATGAAGCCGGAAAGTTAGTTTATTTGGGCAAAGACAGTCCAGGTTCATTTAGAACACCAGAACTCCCCAACCATCCGCCATTGAACACGGAAACGGTTAAACTGCGTCATCCGAGAGGTTGTATGCACGGCGCCGTTGATTTTGACGGGTACATGCTGCTTTCGCCGCCATTTACGCTAAATACGGTTTCTACAGTCGAGGTACATTTGACATCCCGCGCATCCTTTCCAGATGGAGTTGTATTAAAATTATCAAACTATGTGGACACCATTATTTCAGATTCCCTAACAAGCTGGTCAGGGCCAATAAGCGCCGATGATGAATATGTAGCTCGCTTAAAAGTTCAATCCAAAAGACCGGGAGCGTCGTATTTTGCAATCAGTTTATTCGAGCCGTTTACGGATCAAGAGTCAGAGTATGACAGGAGCCAAAAACGCAAATTCGTATTTACAGTCTATTATGCATTGGATGATGATGGAAAGGCATATTATATCGGTACGGAATCCCTTGAAAATTGGTACCAGCAGTATTACCCGGAAAAACTGGAAAGCCTGAAATTGCCAGACCATAAAGAGTTTAAGAGAACATTTTCCAAACCAACGTTAAAGCGGCAATAGTTTGGAAGGGTGCGATTTAGTTATGCAATGCAGTGATTATGAAATTTAACCATTTATCATTCGAACTGCTTAATTATTATTTAACAAATTCATGACGAATAAATTTATCATGTCATTAAATTACGTAATTCTAATATTCGTATCTAATCATTCAGGAGGCCCCACATGCATGAACGAATGAAAAAACTCATTTTTCCATTCTTCATTCTCTCGATGTTATTTCTAAGTAGTCATAACTATGCTCAAGTTACAATTATTGAGGCTAACTTATTGTCTGTTCAAATGCAGGTGGATAAAGCGACGGTTAACAACTTGAAATCCTACCGTAAATATTTAGGGGATATTGCATTCGACGCACTATCCGATGGTGATCTCCTCCAAAATGGCAATTACTTTTATGCATGTGCTGTTGATGCAAATTTAAATCGGCTCGTATATGGTTCAGGCGAATTATTTGAACTATTGCAAGGGAATTATTTACTTCATCAATATGGTCTTGGAACGGAGGATATTTCCTTTAATTCCCCCCGAGGTGCAGCATTAAATACATCAACCATTTACGTGAGCGATACCGGCAACAACAGGATTGTAAAACTATACTATGATGCATCCGGAATTATTACGAATACTGAAATTTTGAACGATTTTAACCAACCCATGCGGATGGCCATGGCGCCGGATGGGTCAGCCTGGGTGGCGGATAAAGGGAACAATCGTGTGGTAAACACGTCGTCCGGGGCTGCCACAGGTGGCTGGCAATTCAACAGCCCCGAGGCG
>JAFGDW010000237.1 GCA_016931935.1 Candidatus Zhuqueibacterota bacterium
GGATCGGCACATCGGATGGCTTAAATTTATATAATTCCGCCAATGAAACGTTCACTTCATATAAGCATGATCCGAATGATTCGACCAGCCTTAGTAATAATACTATCTTTTCAATATTTCAACATAGTTCAGGCTCAATATGGATTGGCACCTGGGGAGGCGGTTTAGATAAACTAGAAATTATTAACAATGCTGCTTCCAACAAATCGCATCCCGTATTAAGATTTAAACATTACACCTACAATCCGAAAAATTCAAATAGTATATCACACGATAAAGTAGCCGCTATTTGTGAAGATACGTCTGGAAATCTCTGGATTGCCACCAAAAACGGACTCAATGTTTTTGATCCTGAATCAAATACATTTATTAAAAATTTTGTCCATCAGCCTAATGAACATAATTGTTTGACTAGCAGCGATATCACATCAATTTGTTTTGATGCATACGGGAATTTATGGGCTGGCACGTGGGGAAACGGCTTAAATATGTATGATCCGGAGCAAGGAAAATTTTACAATTTTTATCATGATCCCCAGAAAAACACATCAATAAGCCATAATATTATTATGCGTTTGTTAGCGGATCATCGAGGAAATATCTGGATTGGAACATGGGGCGGCGGTTTAAATAAACTCAAAAGATCAGAAATTAATCAAATGAAATCGGGTAAGGCGCCTGATTTTGTTCAATATAAACACACAGCAAACGATCCAACCAGTATTGCCGGCAATTCAATATATTCAATTTTTGAAGATCGATCCGGCGTTTTATGGATTGGTGCTGAATTAAACGGGATCAGCAAGTTCAACCTTGATAAAATCCCGTTTGAACATTACCAATCGAATGCTAATATGTCCAATCAATTAAATGATAACGTCGTCACATCCATTTTTAAAGACACTCATGACAACCTGTGGATCGGAACGCAAAGCGGCGGCTTGAACTTGTATAATTTCAAGACAAGAAAATTCAGCCATTATATGAACGATCCTGATGATAATACCAGCCTGAGCTCTAATGCAGCGAGAACAATTTATGAAGATCGTTCAGGGAATTTATGGGTGGGTGCTGTTATTGGATTAAACATGTTTGATAGAAACACACAAAAATTTCATCGTTATTATACTGACAATGATAACCCTACTCAAACTAATATTCTTGGCATCTATGAAGATACTGACGGGTATCTCTGGTTGTCGAGCTGGGAGTGCGGGTTGATTCGATTTAACCCCAATACGAAATTATTTAAAATATTCAAGCACGATCCCAATGATTCTACATCAATTGCATGTAATACCAGCAATGCTGTTACGGAAGATAAACTCAACCATTTATGGATTGGAACTGAAATTGGTGGATTGGCGCTTTATGACAGGGAAACGGAAAAATTTATTCATTTTAAACATGATAAAAAAGATACTTCAAGCATATCTTCCAACAAAGTCATCTCTTTACTTTGCAGTAAAAACGGCGATTTGTGGATTGGCACAACACGGGGATTGAACCGGTTGGTTGTTAGCAAAAATGTTGAACCAAAACCAATGTTCGAACATTTTATAATGCCAAATGGAGTTCTGACAGAAATTATCTACAATATTCAGGAAGACAATTGTGGCAATTTGTGGATATGCAGTAAAGACAAGCTGGTTGAACTAAATCCAACAACCAATAAAATAACAAGCTACGATATCGATGAATACCTTCAACAAAAGCAAATTACTCAGAATTCAGCCTTTATCGATAAAAAAACCGGTCAAATCTATGTCGGCGGGACAAATGGATATAATATGTTCCACCCGGATAGCGTTCATATTAATACCACGCTTCCTAATATTGTATTTAATGATTTTAGACTTTTTAACAAGTCTGTTATTTTGAGAGAAGAACATCATGGCGCCATTATTTTAAAAAAATCAATCGATCAAACGCCTGAAATCAATCTAACCTATAAAGATAACATTTTCACGTTTGAATTTGCTGCGCTTCATTTCAATTCACCTGCAAACAATAAATATGCCTGTAAAATGGAAGGATTCGAGAAGGACTGGAATTATATTGGCAATAAAAGAGAAGCTACCTATATGAATCTTAATCCCGGAAACTATATTTTCAGGGTAAAAGCGTCAAACAACGATGGTATCTGGAACGAAGCGGGCGCAACTATTAAAGTGATTGTTACACCTCCATTCTGGCAAACATGGTGGTTTAGAATTATAATAGTCGCATTAGGTATTGTAATCATAATTTCATTTTATCAGATTCGAATAAATAATATTCAAATAGCCAATAAGCAGCTTGAATTCAAAGTCAGGGAACGGACTAAAGAATTAATGAAATCAAATAAAGAGTTAGCCGATAAGAAAAATTTATTGCAAACGTTAATAGATATTATCCCGGATCATATTTATGTCAAAGATAAATTGTGCCGTTTTGTAATTAATAATAAAGCGCATTTACGCCTGATTGGGGCAAAAACACAAGAAGATGTTATCGGAAAAACAGATATAGAGATTTTTCCGAAAGATTTTTCAGAAAACTATTATGATGATGAACAGAAAATATTAAAGTCGGGCAAGCCACAAATCAGTAAAGAAGAACAGGTTATAGATCAAACTGATGGAAGAAAATACTGGGTGACAGCCACTAAAGTTCGTTTTGTCGACAGTCAGGGAGAAGTTGATGGATTAGTTTGTATTAGTCATGATATCACAGAACGTAAACGAACTGAAGAAGAATTAAAAAAAGCAAAGCTTCTTGCTGAAAAAGCCAGTAAGGCGAAAAGTGAATTTTTAGCAAATATGAGCCATGAAATAAGAACACCAATGAACGGCGTTATCGGGATGACTGAATTGGCTTTGGATACGGATTTAAATAAACAACAACGCGATTATCTGCAAATTGTCAAACAATCAGCAGTATCGCTTCTTGATTTATTGAATGATATCCTTGATTTTTCCAAAATTGAAGCAGGAAAACTTGAACTTGAAGAAATTGATTTTGATCTTCGTAAAGTGCTGGAAACAATTACCGTCACAATGGCAATTCAAACACATTCAAAAAATATTGAGCTATTATGCAATGTCGATCCTCAAATGCCGGCAGCAGTTAAAGGCGATCCGAATCGTTTGCGCCAAATTATTGTAAATTTGGTGGGCAACGCTATTAAATTTACTGAAAACGGCGAAATCGTCATTCGGGCGATTAATGAACAGGATAAAAGCGGTGATGATTTTTATTGCTTACATTTTTCTATATCAGATACAGGTATTGGCATTCCAAAAGATAAACTTCAAAAAATATTTGAAAGCTTTTCACAAGTGGATGCTTCAGTTACAAGAAAATATGGAGGCACAGGTTTGGGGCTTACCATTTCACAAAAACTTACTGAACTGATGGGTGGTGAAATCTGGGTGGAAAGTGAATACGGAAAGGGTAGTACATTTCATTTCACCGCTAAATTGAAAAAAGGATATATAGAGCAAAATAATGTTTATCATAACAAAATTAAAGAATTGAAATGCACACATGTGTTAATTGTGGATGATAATCACACCAATTGTTTGATTTTAAAGGATATTATGAATTTAATTGGATTAGAATCAACAATTGTGCACAATGGAAAAGAGGGCCTGAAACTCTTGCATCAAGCGGCTGTAGATGATGAAATATATTGTATGATATTGCTTGATTATCATATGCCTGAAATGGATGGATTTGAATTTGCAAAGAAAATTCGCTCTGACTCAAAGTTCGACACGGTTAAGATCATTATGATGAGTTCTGTTGCAGAAAAAGGCGATATAGCTCGAAGTATAGAAATCGGGATTAATAGTTTTCTGCAAAAACCTGTTCGAATGGAAGATTTGTTCCAAACTATTTTAAATACGTTTAATGTGGAGCATCATGAACAATTCGATCAATCAAACGATCAGAATTCCGCTGAAGATCAACAAAGCTTAAAAATTCTGCTTGCTGAAGATAATATTATTAATCAGAAAGTCGCTGTTAGTCTTCTTACAAAGAAATGGAAACATAATGTTACCATTGCCAACGATGGAGCTGAAGCAATTGAGGCGTTGAAGAACAACGACTTTGACTTAATTTTAATGGATATTCAAATGCCGAATATGGATGGCATTGAAGCCACCAAAGCAATACGTAATTCAAATTCGGCCAATATTAATTCGCAAATACCAATAATCGCTATGACTGCTCATGCCATGAAAGGTGATAAAGAAAAATTTCTTGAAGCTGGGATGGATGATTATATCTCTAAACCGATTAATGTGGATGAAGTTTTAAATGTTATAAAAAAGGTATCTTCGCAGCCCTATTAAATTTGAGTAACAATAGAGATAAAACTATCTTTTTGTGACTTTATGACTATTCAGGCAAAGTAGGGATTTAACCGTCGGCTGAGCTTGCCGCATCGCACCGGCGTGCTTGCGGCACGAACGGTGTCGAAGTCGACAAACGCACAATGAGTGCAGAAGTGTTGCCTTCGACAAACTCAGGCAACGTTTGCCTGAATATTTACTCTCAATTTAGCTGCCATTTTTTATTGATTGAATTATTAATAAATTTTTCATATATTAAATTTCTTATGAGATGATATTTTTGCTCACTCGAAAACACATTTCAAAACTAAAAAATTAAGTAGTGTATTTACAATTTGATTTATTCAGTTCTATTCAATGTACAATAATAAATTTAAAATTGCTTTCATCCCAATCTTACTAAGCATTTGCCTCAATAACGCGTACACTCAACCGACAATCAAATTTAAACAATTAACTGTAAAAGACGGGCTATCGGAAAGCTGGGTAAGATCCATTTGCCAGGATCAGTATGGATTCATGTGGTTTGGCACAAATGCTGGTTTGAATAAATATGACGGGTACACCATAACCAACTATTATCGAAATCTAAACGACAAAAATAGCCTTCGAGGAAATCTGATTGAAGTACTCTATGAAGATACGCGCGGTAATTTGTGGATTGGAACCGACCATGGAATCAATCTCTATGATCGTGCAAATGATCAATTTATTCATCGTACGAATTGGCCAGAAGGAAATATAACTGACATATTAGAACTGTCGGACGGCAAATTTTTTATAAGTTCCAGAGGTGACGGTTTATTACTGTTTGATCCCGACGTTGGTATTATCAAATCCTATATGCCAAATGAAAACGAACCTTTTTGCCTGATTAGTGATAACATTGAAGCCCTCCTTAAAGATCGTAGAGGAAATATTTGGATTGGCACACACGTTGGTTTGGTTTTATTCAATCCACTAAATGATAAATTTATCACTTTCCGAAATGATGAAAATAATCCCCATAGTTTAAGTGATAATGTTATAGAGTCACTTTTGGAAGATAACAACGGACGGATTTGGGTAGGAACTGTAAATAATGGTTTGAATCTTTTAAATTTTGATTCGGACAACCCAGAAAGAAGTAGTTTCACTAGTTTTACTCATAATCCGGAAACAGAGACCAGCATCAGTCCCTGTGCAATCATGTCGTTATTAGAAGATCGCACTGGACATTTATGGATAGGTACACAAAATTGTGGCGTGGATATACTTGATTTAAATCACTTTCAAGAAAATAACGTGTCATTCCATCATTACTATGTCAATCCTTTCGACAATAATAGTCTTTCCAGTAATTCAATTTATTCGTTTTTTAAAGATCGTGACGGAAGTATCTGGATCGGCACGAACGGAAATGGATTAAATTACTATTATCCCAATAAAGAAAATTTTGTTCATACTGTGCAGGAGTTGAAAAATCCAAATAGCTTAAATAATAATTTTGTCAATGTGTTCTACGAAGATGGAAATTTGCTCTGGATCGGTACCGAAGGTGGTTTAAACTTATACAATAAAAAAGATGGCAGCTATCAACATTTTCTTTATGACGCTAACGATGATCAAACATTAGGCTCCAATGCCATCTGGGCAATTTATCGCGATAGCCACAACAATCTGTGGTTCGGTACCTGGAATGGTGGATTGAATTTATTTAACGAAAGGAGTGGAACATTTACCCGCTTCATCCACAATATTCATGATAGTACTAGCATTTCCAGTAACAATATCTTTGGAATTCTTGAAGATCGGATTGGTAATTTGTGGATTGGCACCATGGGGGGAGGATTAAACAAATTTGATTATAACACCAGAACATTTATTCATTTTAATAAGAGCAGCCGTGACGACATTCAAACCTTGAATCCCTGGATCAACACCCTGTTTGAGGACAGTTTTGGCAAAATTTGGATTTCAACAGCTTCGGCAATTGATGTTTTCGAGCCTAACGCTGGAAAATTTCACCATTATATGCACAATATAAACGATTCGAAAAGCTTAAGTGATAACGCAGCAAATATCTTTTTTGAAGACAGTAAAAAAAATTTGTGGATCGGTACCAGCTATGGTTTAAATGTCTATAACCGGAACAATGACAATTTTGATTGCTATACGAAAGAGCATGGATTGCCGAATGACCAGATTAAAGGTATTTTGGAAGATGCACACGGAAATTTGTGGATCAGTACTAATAAGGGACTTTCACAGTTTGTTCAGGGAACGACTCTTCCCAAAAATGCAATTTTTAAGAACTATGACTACGGGGATGGAATTCAGGGAAACGAGTTTGAGTCCAGATCATGCCTACATGGTCAAGATGGTACAATGTATTTTGGTGGAAATAACGGTTTTGTTTCATTTCATCCTGATAGCATTAATGAAGAAATCATAATACCTACGGTTATTCTGACAAATTTTTTAATCTACAATAAACCTGTACCAATTGGCGCTCCGAATTCTCCACTTTCAAAACACATTAGTATTTTAAATGAAGTGACATTGAATCATAAACAATCCGTATTCTCGATTGAATATGCTCTATTAAATTATGTCTCGCCGGAAAAAAATCAATATGCATTCATATTGGATGGATTTGATAAAGGTTGGAACTATGTGGGTGCTCAACGATTGGCAACGTACACAAATCTTGATCCGGGTGAGTATGTTTTCCGAGTAAAAGGAACGATTAATGACCATTGGGAACATACTAGTACATCACTTCATATTACGATTGTTCCGCCCTGGTGGAAAACTATTTGGGCTTATATTTTTTATTTTGCTTTCTCCGGATTTGTTTTATTTAGTATATGGTGGTTCCAACTTAATAAGCGGGCAATGAAGCATGAGCTTATGCTTGAGCATCAACATGCGGAAAAATTGGAAGAGCTTGATTCATTGAAGTCACGCTTCTTTGCTAATATTACACATGAATTTCGCTCACCATTAACGTTGATAATGGGACCGATGAAGCAATTTCTTTCTGGTGAGGCCAAAGGTAATTTTACAGACATAGCCAGGATGGCATTACGAAATAGCGAGCGCCTGTATCAATTGATAAATCAAATCCTTGAATTATCAAAACTCGAAGCAGGTCGTGTTACTCTTAACGCAAAAAAAACAGATATCGCATCATTCGTTGAAAATATCGTACTATCCTATGCTCCGTTGGCTGAAATCAGAAAGATTGCTCTTCAATTTGCCGCAGCAGAAGAATTAAGCACCAACAATTTGCAGAGTGAACTTTTTATTGATCCTGATAAAATTCAAAAAGTCATTGCAAATCTACTTTCAAATGCGTTTAAGTTTGCCCCTGAAGATGGTCATATCAGCGTTTCCATTAAAAGAATTTCCAACCGGAATCACAATCACGAATCAAAAAAAGAAAACAGCGTCACCAAACCAAGTTATTATTTTCTATATCGCTTGATGCATCTTCAACGAAACTCTAACAACAATGAAAATCTGATGGAGAAGCAATTCTCCAAAAAGATGAACAAACATGGTTTTATCGAAATTTGTGTAAAAGACGATGGACTAGGAATTCGTGAATCTGATTTGAATAGAATATTCGACAGGTTTTATCAGGTCGCTGATCCACGCAGCGGTGTTTATGAAAGTACCGGTATTGGTCTTGCGTTGGCAAAAGAACTGATTGAGTTGCACTCTGGCACAATTCATGTAGAATCCGTTTATGAACACGGGGCGTCGTTTTTCGTTCGCTTGCCGCTTGGCCGTGATCATTTGCAACCATCAGAAATCTCATTAGAAACACCTGATGAAAATAATTCCATTTCTGTCACTTCTGTGGAATTGGATAATAATATACTTTTGAAATCTGCTATAGAAGAGAAAGAAGAATCTGAACAGAAAAATAACTCTATCATTTTGATTGTGGATGATAATTCTGACATCAGGAAATACATTAGTGATCATCTGAAGCGCGATTACCAGGTACTAACTGCAAAAGATGGTTTGGAAGGATTTAGTAAGGCTATAAAACAGATACCTGACTTGATTATAAGCGATGTAATGATGCCCAATATGGATGGCATCGAACTATGTTCAAAAATTAAACAAGATGAGTTGACCAGTCATATTCCAGTGATCCTGTTAACCGTTCGCGCTTCCGATGAGGCTAAAATTAATGGATTAGAAACCGGAGCAGATGATTATATAACCAAGCCATTTGATATTAAGGAATTGAGAGCGCGAATCCGAAATTTAATTGAACAAAGACGACAGCTTAAGAAAAAGTTTAACCAACAGATCGGATTAAAACCATCTGAAATTACATCAAAATCTGCAGATGAACGATTTCTTGCTAAAGCATTATCATTTATTGAAGAAAATATGAGTGATCCAAGATTTGGCGTAGAAGAATTGGCAAAAGAGATGGCACTAAGCAGGGTTCAATTTTATCGGAAAATTCGAGCGATTACAGGACAAACCGCTGCTGATTTTATTCGTTCAGTTCGTTTAAATCGGGCTGCTCAGTTGTTGAAGCTGAAACATGATAATATCAGCCAGATTGCATATGATGTTGGTTTTCATAGTCCATCATATTTTACGAGTTGCTTCTATAACCAATTTGGCGTGATTCCATCAGAATATGGTAGTAAGTAACAATCATTATTCTCATCTACAGTACAATATCTGTTCCGATTTACTTATTGTGTTCCATGTTTATCAAGTGCAATTTACTGAACATAAAAATATTGCCTGAATTTTTATTTCTAATGATCATATACCACGGACAATACACATCATTTCCTTCAATTTGTAATATAATCGAATAAAGCCTGTACAGGCTTGCTTACATAACAGTTGATCATAATTCTCTTCATAGACATGCTCGAGAAGTTAGTAATGAGTTGTCGAAAATGTTTAGGCATATTAGCTTTAAATTTTTAAGGCATGTAATAATGGCAGAGATTATATTTATAATATCACGATATCTGTGTGCTTGACTTTTTGTTTATTTTATTATATCTTGCAACCATACATTCAAAAGAAGTGTTTTTAAAATTGAGAACAGCGTATGCCTATGCACCTTTTGTGCTATTATTGATTCTGTTGATTGAGTCTGGTTTACCCTTGCGAAGGTTTTGGATAACTCAATATGTTGACTTACAGCAAACTTTTAAATCAATATATAGTATTTTATTATTTCCACAACCTTCGCAAAGGAGGTTTATCAACAGGGTCATTACTATTAAGTATGAATAATAAATCGAATATTTTAAGACGTATGCAAGAAAAACAGATACCACACTAACACTATTAACTTTTTACTTCACATCTAACGTTAACAATTGATCTGCATTCGCTAAATACTAAAAAAGGAATCTAACTATGGCATATGTCGAACTAAAAAGCGTGACGAAAAAATTTGATTCTGCTGTAACTGCTGTTGATAATTCATCATTCATAATTAATGACAAAGAATTTGTCGTTCTGGTAGGCCCATCAGGATGTGGAAAATCAACGACCCTGCGGATGATCGCTGGACTGGATACAGTTACAGAAGGTGAAATCTATATAGATGACATGTTGGTAAACGATATTCCTCCTAAAGATCGCGATATTGCAATGGTCTTCCAGAATTATGCTTTATATCCACATATGACCGTTTATCAAAACATGGCGTTCGGTTTGAAATTGCGCAAGTTTACTAAAAAAGAAATTGACGCACGTGTTCGTGAAGCCGCTGAGATTTTAGAAATCGAAAATTTACTGGATCGTAAGCCCAAAGCTCTATCAGGTGGTCAACGCCAACGTGTAGCAGTTGGTAGAGCAATCGTTCGCAAACCAAAAGTATTTCTGTTTGATGAACCATTATCGAACTTAGATGCAAAACTGCGTGTACAAATGCGAACAGAGATTTCCAAACTCCATCAACGATTAGAAACGACTATGATTTATGTGACTCACGATCAGATGGAAGCTATGACAATGGGCGATCGAATTGTAATTATGAAAGACGGACTTGTACACCAGATAGACTCACCATTGAATTTATACCATACACCTAAAAATCAGTTTGTCGCTGGATTTATTGGAAGCCCATCGATGAATTTTATAACGGGGAAACTAACATTCGAGAATGGGTTTGTATTTGATGAAGGAACATTTCGTCTGGAAATCCCAATCAAATATCGGGTCGCACTTCAAGATCATTTGAATAAAAAAATAGTTCTGGGTATCCGCCCGGAAAATATTAATAATAATATGAAATCAAGTCGGGAATCGCATTCATCTTTATTAAAATTTCATGTTGATGTTGTTGAATTAATGGGAAATGAAATATTTGTATATTTAAAAACAAAGTATCATTTACTTATTGCACGCATGAAACCGGAAAATATACCCAATGTTGGTGAAGAAATAGAAGTGATGTTTGATTTACAAAAACTTTACTTTTTTGATGCGAATATCGGAGATATATTATTCAATCGGGTAGACTGGACTGAATGTAATTAGATTAACGTATTATACATAGAAATTTTATTTGACAACAGTTCTTCCATGAAGTACGTGAGCAACTTTTCTTTAATCAATAACATATTGGAGATAAATTCCTTGACAAAGGGGACATGATTTTGTATTTTCCCGTCAAGTATCATGGTTAGCCATTATTTGTAAGTAGCTTTTAAACATATATCGGATTAAAAGAGATAATGACAATTGTTGTCATGATGTAATAAGGAGAACAATAATGACGTATGATAATAAACCTGTCACATTAAAAACATTAGCAAAAATATTGAAGTTAAATCCATCCACAATATCCAAAGCTTTGAGAGACGGAACAGATATTTCAGAAAATACTCGTAATATTGTAAAACAAAAAGCTGAGGAACTGGGATATCAGCCGAATATAATGGCGCGGACATTAATTAAAAAACATAGCAATATTATTGGAGTAATTGTGTCAGACCTACGAATATCATTTTTCAGTGAAGTCACACGCGGCATTTATGAAAAGGCACGTCAATTTGATTATGAGACGATTATTATGGTGCATAATGGAGACAATGAACTTGAAAAAAGAAATCTAAAGTTTCTTGCAGCCCTAAATGTTGATGGAATTTTAATTGACATCGTACCTGGATCGAAAAATAAAGAGCTTTTGAAAAATATTAATAACCGCGGGGTTCCAGTTGTTTGCTATGATAGTACTGTTGATGAATTAGAAATTTCATCAGTGAGAAATGATGATGAAAAAGCATCGTATGATGTAGTTGAATATTTAATTAATAATGGACGGAAAGATATTGTATTTTTGTGTAACATCGTAAATATTAAATATGTGAAATATAGATATAACGGATACCAAAAAGCACTCGCTGATAACGGAATCGAATTTAGGCCAGATTATGTCATTGCTTGTAATTTTAATTGGGATGATGTAAATCTAAAAATGACGCGATTCCTGAATTCTGGTAAAAAATTTAATGGAATTGTGTGCGTCGGAGGATTAGCTGCATATGAAGCTGGTAGAGCTATTTTAGATTATGGTTTATTGATACCAAAAGATGTTTTACTTGCAGAATTTGGTGATAATAATATTGTCCATCGACTGGGTGTACCGTTTGTTACTGTAAATCAATTTCCATTCAGAATGGGACAGAAAGCAGTTGAAATGATCGTAGATATTATCAATGATAACGCAAAAGAACAACCCGAGGAACATATCTTTATCGATACTAAACTAATACATCATCATCATGATTTTAAAAAATAATTTTTAGGGGAATTCTGGAGTAATGGTGATATAAAGTAAAGGTTTTTATTATTAAATTTATGGATACAGACGAATAATTTACTGCAATACCCATCTCTTCCCATATTCTAACCAATTTTCTCTGCTGCATCAAATAACATAAATGTCATTAATGTTAAAAATAATTAAAAAACACTTGACAAAAGCGTTTTTATTTTTTACATTATCATCAATCGATTGCGCAAACGTTTTCGAAAACGTTTGATAATTTATATGAAATTGATTTTAGCTATTGTTATTAATAAGATAAGTATATGCAATTGAAACAAATTAAAATAATAAATGTATCTTCACCGCTTCGACTAATCAGCTCTCAATATTAACATACAAAATTGATAGTATTTGTAAGATCAATAAAACAGAGTACTATTAATAGAGTCAACAATTTTTCTTCTCTCCACTATGAATGATATTAGAGTTCAATTTCAGCCAGATAAAATTAAAAATTAAAACAGAAGGAGGAAATCCGACCCAATCATCTTAACGTAGGAAAGCAAATAACTCTCTCACATTTATTTGCTTATCTTCAATAACTCTAATTAACAAAGTATTTGATTTCAGTAGTAGAAGGAGACAAATTATGAACAAATTTTTTCAATGCTTTCTTATCTTGTTCACTATCTTTTTAGTTATGATGGCAGTTCCACTTCAATCAGCTACCACAGGTAAGATTGCCGGTGTAATTAAAGATGCTGACACTGGTGAACTCCTGCCTGGGGCGAATGTTTTGATTGCTGGAACTTCTATGGGCGCAAGCTCTGATACCAAAGGCAGGTATTACATCATTAATGTTCCTGTAGGTACATACACTGTTGAAGCTTCGATGATGGGATACAAAACGGTCGCTAAAAAGGAAGTTAATGTGAGTGTGGATGTTACAACTGAACTTAATTTTGATATGAATATAGCTGTAATTGAAGGCGACGCTGTAACTGTCACTGCTGCTCGTCCGTTAGTTGAAAAAACTCTTACACAATCAAAAACGACAGTTGATGTGAATGAATTGGACAACACCCTGCCTGTTCAGGGAATTAACGATATTGTTGAAACTGCTGCATCTACTTTTCATGGCTACGTTCGTGGTGGTCGAAAGCATGAAACAAAAGTTTTAGTCGATGGTGTTGATGTGTCTGACAGTTATTATTCCGCTGGTTCTGGAGCTTTTGGAACCGGCGATGTTGGTCACGATTACATCGCCTTCAGAGCATCGGATGCAGATGAGACCAGTACCCAACGAATTGCCTCTGGTAATGTACAGGAACTAAACGTATATGCTGGTACATTTACTGCTGAATATCCCACTGCTTCAGCTGGGATTGTCAATGTCGTAACAAAAACAGGTGGGGGGAGCTATCACGGAAAATTGTTCGTGCGAGGTACCCCGTCCGAAAAAATTGACCATTTTGGTAGTAATCCATATTGGATGCGCAACGATATCGTTTCTCCGACAGGTGAAATAATTGAAAGAGGCTATTTCAGTGAAAAGGCGCTGAAAGAGCAAGGCGGATCTCCTGAGCAACTGCGTGAAGCATCCTTATTTACATGGACTGCACAAGATGCAAAAGATAATTATTATTATGATCCGGAAGACTCAGTCGGTTTGGGTCGTTCATATGAGATTGAAGGCGTTTTAAGTGGACCATTACCATTTGCTAAAGAAAAAAGCTCATTTTTCCTGTTAGGTCGTTTTGAAAATGCCCGGACCAGTCCGATGCCATTTGACGTTCAGAAGCATGTCGAGGGAAATTTAAAGGTCAATTATAACTTAAAAGATAATATGCTGTTGACTGGTTATACACAATTCACCGACGGCGGAACACTATTTAATTTTGTCAATTGGAAATTTAATCCAATTTGGGCTTACAATATGAATTCTGCACCGCGATATAAAGATTTATCAACGATGTTTTATTTGAAATATACACATACTTTATCTCGAAGTACTTTCTATGAAATTCAAGTCAGCCAAAGTAATAAATCAAATGAAATTGGTTATCCGGATGATAATGGGGATGGCATACCCGATATTAACGATACCGGCGATTTTATTACGTTTGATAACGCGAGTGATTATGTTAAGTATATCGGTGCACATTATCAAACGGATTCACTAATAAATGTTAATGGTGATTTCATTCGCGAGTACACCTGGTTGAACCCAAGAACAGCGGATGGCTATATTTGGGCAGATGCAGATGGTGATGGCACAAATGATAATTTTGGCGATATTTCAAAACGAGTGTTCTTCTACGACAGAACTGATCCCAATAATATCGAAAATAAACCTTCATTTTATAGTCAGGATGGTTATTATCGAACCGCATATCCTTCGCCTTTATATTTTAAAACTGTTCGCAATGTGACAACAGTTAAAGGTGATTTCACCAGTCAGCTCACGTATAATCATCAAGTCAAATCCGGATTTCAATTCCGTCAACATAAGATTGATATAAATCATAAAATATCACCACTAGGCAGTATCGGAACTGTTTATCCTTATAATGCATTTGATACCGACATTGCAAACTACAATCCCCGTGAAATGGCATTTTATCTTCAGGATCGAATTGAATACAAAGGGATGATCTTAAACGTAGGCGCACGAATTGACGGATATGACAATGATACTCAGAAATTTATTGATGATTTTCATCCTTACACGATCGTCCGTACAGATGATGCAAATAGCCTATTCTTAAGACTGGAACCGGAACGTGGTGATAAAGTCGGCTGGAAATGGTATTTCAGTCCACGAATTGGTGTTTCCCATCCGGTGTCTGACAAAATGGCCATGCATTATTCATTTGGAAAATTTATTCAATATCCGAATTTTGCATCGTTATATGAAAACTACTCTTTAGGAAACCTTGGTCATACAAATGTTCCTACAAAATGGGTTGATCAAGAGCCAATGCGCGCTACTGCCTACGAAATGGGATTGCAATATGCTCCGCTTAACAGCATCAGCGTTGATGTTTCCGTATATTATCGAGATGTGGAAAACTATGCCAGCTTGCAATATCAATTAACGCCTGGATACGCCGAATGGGTTATGCAATGGAACACTGCATGGGGTAATGCTGATTCGCGCGGAATTGAAATTACGCTTAATAAACGTCCGGGCAAATGGTGGTCGGGTCGTTTAAGCTATACATATTCGTATATCAAGGAATCTGTTGCGTATCCGAATACAACTGAAAAAGATCAGCGAGTTAATTACAGTACAGCGGTAGATGGCAATAACTATAGCGGAATACCATGGGAACTCGCAGAATCAATAAACTATGCCATGCAAAACGTTGTGGCTGGTGCAAATAGTGGAAATCGATTCAATAATCCATTGGCTGGTGGTTACGACCGAACGCATCGATTTTCTGCTTCTCTTATTGGTTATTTGCCTTATAATTTACAGGTAAGCACAGTTGCCGAGGCAATGAGCGGATTTAAGTACTGGCCATTAGAGAATCTGACAGGTGATCCCTATTTCGATATAAGTCCAACGTTAGTTGTTGCGCCAATGAATTACAATATCAATCTTCGGCTAACTGAATCCATAAATATTGGCGGTAAACAACTTAGAATTTTCGGTGAAGTACGTAACCTGACCAATAAAGAAAACATTTTGGCAATCAACTTAACACCTTTTAATGCAGAGCAAGATCAGCGGATTTTTGAAAAAGGTCGCGATATGAAACCGAATACCGGTGACGAAGAAAGTGATCCACAAGGCGTTTATAAACTTCCACATGACAGAATGGGGCGAATGTTATATGGTCCGGCTCGACAATTCTGGACTGGATTAGAAGTTTCGTTCTAATGAAAACAAGAATTGTTGATTTAATCGGTAACATAATCAAAGGAGAAATATTCATGAAATATATAAAAGCTTTTTTGGTAGTCTTCATGTTTGGATTTGTGTTCTTTCAGATCATGGCATGGGCTACAGAGCCTAATGGAAATCTCATTATGTGTGCCGGAGACGTATGGGATGCAGTTGCCCCCGGGAATTATAGTGGTGGCCATCGGTTTTCAGTAAAACAAAACATTGCAGATAATGTCGGATTTTTTGGCGGACCGAATAATAGTATCTTTTATGCGAGTCGGTTTGAAAGCAGTGCTTCATGGGGAAATCCTGCTTTCTCATGGCTTTCCGGGAAACTCCCAGGGCAGTGGGCACATTCAATGAGTGCAATTGAATTTAATCCAACTCAGGAATTCGCGGATTTAAATGGACCTATTTGTGGAGAAGACAATGCCCATTATGCGCTGCTGATGTTTCAAAATACTGTTTACGGTGCGAATGATCCCACAAGAAATTATCATATCCCCGCTGCAGGCGGCACTGTTTTATCAGATGACCGGACATTTGCTTATGCTGAAGCAGGCTGGCCAACACAGCTTGGTGTTGATGTCAAACTGAGAATGTATCAGTGGACGACACCATTCGCCCATATGGATGATATGGTTATTTATGAAATGGAATTCTATAATACCGGCTTTGCGGATATAGATGCAGATGGAGATATCGATCTTGGCGGCACACCCGGTCCCGATAATCCTGTGGGCACGAACAAAATTTACTCTTTGGTCACGCATTTTAAAAATGAACCGTGGCTTTTTTATGTTAAAAACGAAGGAACCCGTGAATATTGCCACACCGGTAAATATCGTGGTTTTGGACAGGACTTGACGCCGGATGCAAATAACAGTCCCGAAGACATTGCGTTTTCAATCTACGGGGCAAGCCTTGATACCTATCATGATCCGGGTCTTGCTGATTGGCAGTTGGCAAATGGTTGGTATCATGGCATTGCTTTGGGATACACTTATCTTGGTGCAAAAAAATATGATGAAGCATCCGGAATGTGGGATGAAAAATATTTAAGTTTCAAAGATGCTTCCGGTAATGAAGTTGTACCGGCAGTTGGTGAAGGTACCCAACGCGGATGGTTCCACACATATCAAGTCGGTGAAAACGGAGTTGGTGATTTGGATCCTAAAACCTCACATATCGCTGCTATGGGAAGTTTTTATGTGGATGGTGGTAAAGGCAATTCATCCGATCTGTTTGATCTGAATCCAAATCCCAATTTGTTTGCGAGTGGAACCGCAGGCGATCCTACAACATTTGTCGTAAAGGATCCGTCACAATGGCAGTTCCCTGATGGTGCACTTGAATCATTTCCGTCCGTTATGGCAAAGGATTTGGATGGTACCAATTTAGGTATGAATCCGCTGCACCCAACATTGGGCCGACCGCTAGAACCTGGCATTATTACCGAAGGTATTGTCACGGAATATAATTTCAACGATCCGCTTGCTGGTTGCGGCCCATTTTCGCTGGAGCCAGGCGAACGAATTCGTGTCTATTTCGTGCGTGGCGCCGGTCATCGAATCCTTGGCTTACGAAAAACAATTGATGCCGCACGGACTATTTATGCCAATTATAATGTTAATGCTCCGTTAGATTTACCAACCATCAATCCAACCGGACGAGAAGTTTTTAACGTTCCGGTAATGCCACCTGTACCAGATATTGAATTGTCAGTAACGGCTGATGTAAGACCCGAAATTAAATTTCAGGATCCAGCTACGTTAGGTGATTTTGATGGTGTTAAAATTTACAAATCAAAAGTGTGGCCACGGTATAATCCATTATACAAAGGCACACCAACGCATGATACCTGGTGGAAAACAATGGATGCAACGCAGCAGGCAGACCCGGTAGCAATTAATCCGCTGTTTACTGCAGTCGATAAAGTTGTTGAGCAACAGGGCAATATTTGGGGACCTTATGAGTTGGTAAAGGTTATCCCGGCCAGTGAGTTGAGTAATTACACAAATACGGACGCAGACGCAGGTACCTATGCGTATGCCTGGGAAGATGATACGCCCGGAACATTAGCAGGATTTACATTCTGGTACTATATCGCTACATATAAAAATAATCCAAGTTTAGGTGATTTTGCCAGTATCGAAAATGTTAACTGGATCGAAAGTGGAAAAGTCAATGTGAATGGTCGAACAGGTGTATGGGAAGGTGCTCATCCATATGCTGAAGGATATTCGTGGTACCCGGATGCATCGGATAAAGATGGATTAAAAGCTATTGGAGCGAAATTCGTTTTGAATTCACCGACCAAAACAGTGGCTGATATTGAGTTGGATCGCGCACAAATCGGTGTACGACCCAATCCGTACAAGCGTGCTGCTTTCCATGATGTTATCCCGGAACATAAACTCTTATTCTATAATTTGCCGGAACAGTGTGATATTACAATTTTTGATGTCGCAGGCATGTTGGTTGATAAAATTGAATTTTCAACTGATGACGAAACGAATGGTACCTATTTCTGGGATATGCATTCAAAGAATGGTAATGAAGTTGCAAGCGGTCTCTATATCTGGGTTGTTGAATATAAAGGCGGTTCAAAACAAGGATATTTTTCAATTATTCGATAACCGCTTTTCAATCAGATATCAAAATGATTCCACTAAATAAACCAGGAGGTATTTAAATATGTCATATAGAAGAATAATCGGCCTTGTCCTGATCTTAATGCTCGTGATGGCTTCCATCAGTCTTGCCAGCTTGAAGCGGCCGGGATTGAATGGCGCAGCATTCTTAAAGATCGGGGTCGGAGCACGAATGGTTGCTTTAGGTTCCGCTGCAACATCTATCCAGGGAGACCCGAATGCATTATTCTGGAATCCGGCTGGTATTAGCGTTGATGCTGGAAGAACACAAGTGGGCTTCACTTATAATAACTGGATTGCAGATTTGGGACATCATGCAGGCGCTGTAACACATAATTTTAACAATATTGGGACGTTTGGCATTGGCTTTATTTATATGGGCCTGTCCGATATCACTGCGGATCGCGATATTGCTCCCGCTGAATATAGTTACGCTCAAATTGATCAGGGATCAGGGACATATAATTACAATGATGTCGCGTTTATAGTAGCCTATTCGAAACAATTCACCGATAAATTCAGAATGGGAGCTGCAGCGAAATATATCAGTGAATCGATTGATGATCAAACCGCTTCGGCATATGCGTTTGACTTCGGAGCGATTTACAAAACAGGCCTGAAGGATCTTACCATCGGCGCCAGACTGAATAATGTTGGCGGTGACCTTAAATTCTATGCGCTGGGAAATCCGTTGCCGTTAAATTTCAGCATTGGTATGAACATGACGATTGCTCAAGAAGAGAATACAAAATTTCAGGGCTTCTTCGATTTTACCAAACCGCAGGATAGTCCGCAATTGTATTTCGTTGGCGGTGAATGGACTCTGTTTGAAAAATTTGCATTACGCGGCGGGTACAAGTTCAATTATTCGAATATTATTGATGACTATACACGTTATCGCCAAACAGACGAAGGCTTTACGCTGGGCGGCGGTATGACGTTACCGATGGATAAATATCATATGTGGCTTGATTATTCGTTTACGGATTTTAATGTGCTGAATGATACGCATCGTTTTACTTTGAGATTTGAATTATAATTATATGTAATAGTACCGGCTCCCATAATATTTTATCGGGAGCCGGTTACCTTATTTGCGAATAATACTTTGGTGACACACAGGCATTATTACAGGATTAATGCTCTATGAAAAGATACATTTGTTTCCACTATTCACAATTTATCATAGTTTTTCTGATCATATGTGTAAGTTATTCCTGGTCTCATTGTCAGAAAATCCAACCGCAATTTGCTGTTGATCATGCCCAATTCCGTTCATCTGACAATCGAGTGTATCTTGAAGTTTATTATTCCGTCAAACGAAATACGCTTACCTATAATAAAGATGAACATGAATTTCATGCACAAGCAATTATTAAAACAAAGATATTACAGAGTAATTTAACTATAGCATCAGATAGTTTGACTTTAAATGACGCTGTTTGCATAATGGATGAAATTTCACCCACTCATCGATTTACTGAAATATCCTATTTTAACATCCGCGAAGGTACCTATCTGCTTTCCTCTGTGTTAATTGATCTCAATTCCAATACTCAAGTTACTTATGAAGATAGCCTGACAATATGTGCATACCCTTCGGATTTATTAAGCATGAGTGAAATTGAGCTTGCATCAATCATAAAATCCCAGGATCAGGGTAGTAAATTCAACAAGAACGGCTTATATATTGTCCCTAACGCGGACTGTCTCTATGGCAATGGATTGTCGGAACTTAAATTTTATGCGGAAGCTTACAATCTGGTGTGCGATAATGAAGCGATCGGAAGCACTTATCAGGTTCACTATACAATATCCGATATTAACGGAAACAGTGTCATGGAACTGCCCGGCCGACGAAAAGTCAAACCCGGAACTTCGACAGTCATTTATGGTGCCCTACCTGTCGATGAATTAATGGATAACATTTATCGTTTAAAAATAACGCTTACGGATGAGTTTACCGGAAATAGTACGGAAAGTGTCAAAACATTTTTTTGTGTGCATGAAGGAACTGCTGCTGACAATCTCCTAAAATCCAACGTGGGAAAAGGTCAGGCTCTGATGGATGATTTGGAATTCAGCGAGTATGAGAATATAAATGAGCAAGCACTGAATGAATTATTCGAACAGGTGAAATATATTGCTTCAGAAGAAGAAATAAAAGTTTTTGAAAATTTGAATGAAACCGGCAAGCGAAGCTTTTTAACTAGTTTTTGGAAAAGACGTGATCCCACTCCGGAGACGGTAATCAATGAAAAGCAAAGAGATTATCAGGAGTTATTAATTTACGCGGATGCAAAATTCAATCAAACCATAAAATCGGGATGGCGATCGGATCGGGGGCGGGTTTTACTGGTTTATGGCAAGCCCGACCAAATCGATATTTCAGAAGCGACTGTCAATACCAGGGCGTATCAAATTTGGTATTACTATGATCTGGAAGGGGGCGTCGAATTTGTGTTTGTCGATTACCGCGGGATCGGTAAGTTTGAATTGGTTCACTCAACCATGAAAAATGAAATTCAGGACTATGATTGG
Organism: Candidatus Zhuqueibacterota bacterium; assembly: GCA_016931935.1. Classification (GTDB taxonomy): domain Bacteria; phylum Zhuqueibacterota; class Zhuqueibacteria; order Thermofontimicrobiales; family Thiofontviventaceae; genus Thiofontivivens. The sequence goes on from JAFGDW010000237.1 coordinate 21,184, forward strand.
GAAACTCGTTACGCGCATTAATGTTGAGAAAATGAACAAGGACTTGATGAATGAATCGGCGTAATTTTATTCAGGCAATCGGAATTCTGGCAGGTGGGAGTTTATTCAAAAAAACAGCCGCGGCCTTAGCGGTTCCATCAGAACTTACCGAAAAATTATGGGCTTCTGCTGATGAACAAACATTTTGGAAAATTGTTCGTGAGCAATTTTTGCTTCCGTCTGATTATGCGTATCTGAATACAGGCGGTATCGGCACCGTGCCTGTTCCAGTATTACATAAAATCAGATGTAGCACAAATGAACAACAAGCGAAACCGGGTCCGGGTTATGATCATGAACAGTGGCTGCAAATAAAAGAAAAGTGTGCGGGTTTAATTGGCCCGACATGTGAGAAAGATGAGATCGCGCTTGTAAGTACGGCAACCGAAGGGATTAATATTATATTAAATGGATTGCAATTAAAAAAAGGAGATGAAGTCATTGCATCGACACATGAACATGCGGCGTTGCACGTTCCGTTATTGCACCTCATGAAACGCAATGGTATTAGACTACGATTCTTTGAACCAGACTTTAAAAACGGGCTGGGCAATGTCGATCGCATAAGAAAATTGATTAACAAACGTACGAAACTCATTTTTACGAGTCATATCACGTGCACGACCGGACAAGTATTTCCAATAAAAGCAATTGGGCAAATTGCCAAAGATAACGGATTATGGTTTGCTGTCGATGGCGCCCAGGCAATAGGGACAATGCCGATTAATATCACAGACTGCCACGTTGATTTTTACACTTTCAGCGGACACAAATGGATTCTCGGGCCAAAGCGCACCGGAGTGCTCTATGTTCGGAAGGATTTACAAGAGATGTTGCAGCCGTTGACCGTGGGCGCGTATTCTGTTGATGCCATTGACATTGAAAAATTAACAATAACATACAACCCGACTGCCCAAAAGTATGAATATGGAACGGAAAACGATGCGCTTTATCATGGATTGGGCGCTGCCATTGATTTCATGAATACTATTGGATTACAGAAAATTGAATCTCATAATCGAGCGCTGGCTGAGCAATTTTATCTGGGATTAAAACAAATAAAAGGTGTCGAAGTTATTTCTCCTGAACAGGAAGACTATCGTTCATCAATGATTACGTTTAAAATAGCTGGCACGAATTTCGTTGAAGTTGGCAATTCACTTACTGAAAAGGGTATGCGGGTTCGTGCGGTCCCTGAAGTCAATCTGGATGGGATTCGGGCTTCATTTCATATTTATAATAACGAAGGAGAAGTTGAAAGAACCTTAAACAAAATTCAGAATATTGCAAATTTATGAGCATATGTGAATAAACAAAAATTTTTAAGATTCAGACTAAAAACGCAGTTGTATTTTACTTAGTACCAATGTTATGCATTACCGGAAGAGAAAGCCCGTTTAGTATTTACTCTCCTCAATGCCGTTAATTTAGTAATTAGTCGACACTTCAATTTATGAACATTTAGAGTATGAAAAATTATATTTCTCTAAATTAGCGGCATTTTTTTATAATGTAAAATACATATGAATGAAAATATGAAAGAGTTGAATATAAAAAGTACTCATTTAAAAAAAATGCAAATCGGGATTGATAACTACAGCTTATACCCACTGGAATTTAATTCGCTACAAATTTTGCAATGGGCAAAAGATAATGGTGCCGAAGGCGTGTCATTCTCAGGGCTTCCACAATCTGAGTCAGAATCGATTGATGATGCCTATCTGAAAGATTTGGCTCAATTTGCAGCGACAAATGACCTCTACGCGGAGTGGGGAGGCGCGCAGCATATCCCGCGTGACATGACGAACTGGTCGAAAAAGGAAATATTAAAAATCAACGAAAAAGCTGCACGAGAAGCGCAATGTTTGGGAACGCGAATTGTCCGTTCCTGCTCCGGTGGATTGATGCGATGGTCTAGCAAAAGTCCTGCAACGGAAACACTTTTACTGGAAATGGCCAACGCATTAAAAGCCGAAAAACAAATGCTTATCGATCATAATGTGATATTGGCGATTGAAACGCATTTTGAATTTACAACCTGGGAACTATTGAGAATATTTGATATGTGTGAGACTGGGCCGGGAGAATATCTTGGTATTTGTCTCGATACGATGAATCTACTCACGATGTTGGAACATCCGGTCGCTGCAACAGAACGAGTATTACCCTGGATTGTGTCAACTCACATAAAAGATGGAGCGCTCTATGTTAATTCACAGGGCATGCAAAGTTTTCCGACAGAAATTGGTAAAGGTATAATCGAGCTGGATAAAATCGTAAAACTCCTCCATACGCTTTCACATGATATTCATTTGTCCATTGAAGATCATGGCGGCTATTTTTCCTTGCCAATATTCGATCCGGTTTTTATTTCAAAATTTCCGGATTTAACCGCAGTGGAACTGGCAAGCTTAATAAGTCTGGCTCAACAAACTAAATTTAAATTAGATGCTAGTGAATGTGAAATTCTTGATCGTGAAAAATGGCCGGAAATTTGTCAAGATAGAATAAAGCGAGATATCCGCGCGTTGAACCAAATTCAGAACCATGTATTAGAATAGTTAAGAGAAAAATCCAATGCCAAAGCATCAGAGATTTAAATATAAGACGCACGATGAGCTATTAAACAAAGCGAACGAATTGGGCTTGGAATTGCCGTTTCAGGAATCCATTGATCCGCTGTTTGAAGAAGTAGCAATTGGTACTAAAAAGGTCGTTAACCGATTTGTTGTGCAACCAATGGAAGGCTTTGATAGCGATAGCAACGGAGCACCAACTGAACTAACGTTTCGTCGCTACAAGCGTTTTGCCAGCGGTGGTAGTGGATTGCTTTGGTTCGAGGCTACCAGCGTGGTGCCGGAAGGCAGATCGAACCGCAGGCAGTTATATATAAATTCTCAAAATGCTGATGTGTTTGCACGACTGGTCGCTGAAACGCGACGAGCCGCCTTTCAGCAATTTGGTGCTTCTTATGAAGTTATGTTGGTGTTACAACTTACGCATTCCGGCAGATATTCGAAATCAGCAGGGAAACCAACGCCGATCATAACGCACCACAGCGCTGTCCTTGATTCGCTTTATAATTTGCCATCGGATTATCCGCTTATCGGCGATGATGAATTGGATAAGTTACAGGAATCGTATGTGAATGCCGCCCGGTTGGCAGCCAAAGCTGGTTTTGATGGCGTCGACGTAAAAGCATGTCATTGCTATCTTGTTTCAGAATTGCTTGCTTCGTTTACCAGAGAAAATAGTAAATATGGCGGCTCGTTTGAAAATCGTACACGCTTTCTTTTGGAAACGACTCAAAAAATTCGTGAGCAGGTACCGGGTATTTTTGTCACCAGCCGGCTTAATGTATACGATGCCATGCCGTACCCGTTCGGATTTGGCGTGGAAAAGAATGATGCGACGAAAGAAGATTTGTCCGAATCCATATCGCTAATTCGAGTCCTGCAGGATACAGGATTACCCGCGCTCAATATTAGTATCGGCAATCCGTATTACAATCCCCATATTGGACGGCCGTATGATTTGCCAATAGCAGGAGGTCAGACACCAAGCGAACATCCATTATGCGGGGTAGTTCGATTACTGAATATCACCGGAAAATTGCAGCAGATGTTTCCGGATTTACCAATCGTGGGAACGGGATATTCCTGGTTGCGTCAATATTTCCCGAATGTTGGCGCTGCCATTATAACCGCTGGCAAAGCGACACTTGTCGGTCAGGGACGCGGTGCGTTTGCTTATCCTGATTCGGTAATCGATCTTGCTAATAACGGCAAGATGGATCCTCATAAAGTATGCATTACTTGTTCTGCCTGTACACAAATTATGCGGGATGGCGGCAAGACAGGATGCGTGATTCGTGATAAAGAAATTTATGGAAGAGAATATCGAAAAGTAAGAACGAATGTATTACGGATGATAAAATAAAAGTCAATACTCTATTAAATGTGTATGGAAAAATGTACCAGCATTTTACTATGACCAAATCAAAGCTCAAAATAAAAAACGTTACTTTCCCGCTTTATTCGCTGAATACCTTAATCATTGGAAGTGGCGCTGCTTCTTTGAATACAGCGATTCAATTGCATGAAAAGGGACAAACCGATCTGGCAATCGCAACGGATCAGTGGGGAGGCGGCACATCCAACAATACTGGTTCTGATAAGCAAACTTATTATAAAATGTCACTTGCCGGTGATGTCCCGGATTCACCGGTGGAAATGGCCAAAGATCTGTTTAACGGCGGGTGTATGCATGGTGATATTGCGCTGTGTGAAGCACAACAATCGGCACAGGCGTTTTATAACTTGGTGACTCACGGTGTTCCGTTTCCCCATAATCGCTATGGCGCATATATCGGTTATAAAACGGATCACGATCCTCGTGCGCGTGCGACATCGTGTGGGCCGCTGACATCTCATCTGATGTTTAAACATCTTGCTAACGTCATCAAGTTAAAGCGCATTACGGTTTTTGATCTACATGAAATCATCGCCCTGTTAACTGCAACCAAAGATAATGAGAAACATGTTGTCGGGGCTATAGCGCTTGATAGGAATAACCTGCAATCAGAGAATTTGGGATTCGTGATCTTCAATGCCGTGAATGTTGTCCTGGGCACGGGGGGACCCGCTGGAATCTACAAAACCTCGGTTTATCCTGAAAGTCAAACAGGTTCAAGCGGACTTGGTTATAAAATTGGCGCCATTGGCAATAATCTGACCGAATCACAATATGGAATTGCCTCAATAAAATTTCGCTGGAATTTATCCGGTACGTATCAACAAGTCATTCCGCGCTACATCTCGACCGATGAACATGGAAATGACGAACAGGAATTTTTAAATCATTATTTTCCCGATATGGGGAAGCTATCGACCGCGATATTTCTCAAAGGTTATCAATGGCCATTTGATCCGAGAAAAGTGTTCAATTACGGCTCATCGCTAATTGATATTCTTGTCTATCAGGAGACAATGATTAAGGCGCGGCGTGTATTCATTGATTTTACAAAAAATCCGACAGGTGAGGGTCTCCTGGATAATTTCTCTTTCGATGACCTTGCTTCGGAAGCGTATTCCTATCTCGAAAATTCCGGCGCACTCTTCGGTACACCTATTCAGCGATTGCAGCACATGAATCAATCCGCCATCGATTTGTATCAAGAACACGGTATTGATATTACAAAAGAACCGCTGGAAATAGCCGTGTGTGCCCAACACAATAACGGTGGATTAAAAGGGAATATCTGGTGGGAATCAAATATCAAACATCTGTTTCCGGTTGGCGAGGCAAATGGTACCCATGGTGTTTATCGGCCTGGAGGCTCAGCATTAAATTCGGGTCAGGTTGGAAGCATGCGCGCCGCTTTATTTATTTCCAAACGTTACGCTAATAATCCACCGGACACAGATGAGTTTGTGGCTTCAACAGCTTCACAAATAAATGGTACATTTACATTTGCTGCCAACATGATTAATCCGGATGTATCGCAGGAAGGCGCGTTTGCCAAAGTTCGTGATCAAATTCAGGTACGAATGTCCACGAATGGCGCACATATCAGAGATATAAAAAATATTAAAGAAGCCGTTAAGCTGGCCTGGCAGTTATATGCCCGATTAAATGACGATATGAAAATATCTTCAGCAACTGAATTGCCGGACGCATTTAAAAATCTGGATATTTGTTTGGTTCATGCTATTTATTTGGAAGCGATTTCTGAATATTTACAAAAAGGCGGCCAGAGCCGGGGTTCGTATCTCGTACGAAACGAGAATGGTGCCAAGCCCTGTCAGGAACTTGATGATTATTGGCGGCTTGAGTTGACGCCTCCGGATGCATTTGTGAATCAAAAAATACTGGAGATTCGCCTGAATGAACAAACTAACGTTGTGAAACAGTGGATAGACATCAGGCCAATTCCACAGCAAGATTTGTGGTTCGAAAATGCCTGGAAGGCTTACTTCACAGATAAAATAATTGGTTGAGAAATGATATGAAACGTGAGAAACCAGTTGCATTAATCACCGGGGCTGGCCGCGGTATTGGCAGGGGCATCGTAATTGAACTGGCGAAAATTGGATATAATATTAGCGCTGTTGACATCTTGTACTCACCTGAAGAGAACAAAACGGGACTGTTTGAAGTTAAGCAGCGAGTTGAGGAACTCTCAGGTGGTTTTTTCCCGATTGGTGCTGATATTTCATCATTGGAAGATCACGATAAAATATTAAATAGCACATTGGAAGCATTTGGCAGGATTGATGTGTTGGTGAATAATGCGGGAGTTGCACCAGCAGCGCGGCTGGACATTCTGGAAACAACGCCGGAAAGTTATGATCGCTTGCTGGCGATTAACGCACGCGGGCCATTTTTCCTGACACAGAAAATTGCCAATTACATGATGGATGCGACAAAAACGAATTCTTTATTAAAACCGAGCATTATTTTTATTTCATCAATTTCAGCCTATGTTTCATCGCCGGCACGCTCGGAATATTGTATTTCCAAAGCTGCGATTAGCCAGATGGCGCGCATTTATGCCGATAGGTTGGCAATATACGGTATTAATGTGTATGAAATCCGTCCCGGAATTATTCAAACAGATATGACAGTCAGTGTGAAAGAAAAGTACGATGATTTGATAGCCAACGGCTTAATTCCCCAAAACAGGTGGGGATTCCCCGAAGATGTTGGCAAGGCAGTGGCTTCATTGGCCAAGGGCGATTTTGCATATTCAACCGGGATGGTCGTCGAAGTAAGCGGAGGTATGAATATTTGCCGGCTTTGAATAGACCACGGATGAGACGGATAGATCGGATTTACAAGGAGTTGTAAAGCAAATTGCGGTGGTTTGCGGATTCTAATCCGGCAATAATCCGTTAAAAACCAGCATAGCCGGTTAATGCGCTAAAGGACGCATCCACATTCAGTTTGATCCGTGTTCATTAAAAAAACTAAAGTATCCATTCAGCCTTGCTGTCATTCCGGCACGCCACGGCGCATCTACGACTGGATTCCGCGTTTTCTGCGGAAGGAATGCTGGGATAACCTTAATCTCTACGTTTGGATGAATGAGATTCCGGTATTCTGCTCAAAAACGGCGAAAACCGGCTTACAGTCCCGATGTTTTCCCGGGGAATGACACACTATTATCTTCATTTGATTATTGATAGAATTTAAAAGCATATTTCAAGTTTCTTGAGAATTGAAAATTATTCAGGTCAGAGAAAATTACCATGATTGATGTCCAGGAACATATTTACCACGATGATCCCAAAATCGGCCATTCGGATGCCCGCACCCGACTGAAAGACGCCTACTACTTTTTTCTGGGGAATGGCTTCATTTCGGCAGCAATTCAAATAGCGCCAGCAGGTGAAGGAAGTCCAATGGGATTGTTAATTATGAACCCTGAACAATTAACGATGAAACGAGATTCGCTTACGTTAAGTCAGGAGTCAGGCCTTGAAAGGACGATCGTTCAAATTGTTGATCTTTCAACAAGCAAAACATTGGTACCGAGTAATATCGAAGCCGGTTGGGAAAATAAATCTGGTCTCCCTGCGGTGAGTTTGCAGTGGACAGTTGAAAATATCAAAGTAAACGAATTGTTCTTTTGTCCTGACAATGAAAGTGCATACATCGCAAGAAGAATAACGATTACCAACCAGCATGATCAATCAAAAAAAATAAGGGTGACAACTGGTATCCCCGGTAAAAATATTGAAAAAAATGTCAAGCTTTTTCCAGCAGAAAAAATCACCATCCACATAAAATACACATTAAACACAAATAAAAATAACGTATCAATCAATGCGATTCCGGAAACAGTCCCTTCGGGCACCGCTATCGACTATTGGAAAAATACGACAGCGGTTTCATTTCACCATCCATTATTGGATCATTATCTGAACGCATCTTCTTATCAATTAAAAGGAGTTGTTTCCAATGCCGGAAAAGTGGATGCCAGCATTTGGCAATATAATCGGGAATGGGTGCGGGATCATTCGTTTATGGGAATTGGGCTGACGTTAGCTGGGCATCATGAAGCTGCCGGGGTTTTGCTCGAACGTCTGCTAACACAATTTGTTTCCGAAAAAGGCGACACATACGATTCCAGTGAAAATCGTGAGCCGGAGGATGTTGAACTGGATCAAAATGGCATTTTGATTTATGCGCTTAAAACTTATGCACTTTGGAGTGGTGATTTCGACCTTATTGCCAGAAACTGGCCGAAGATTGTTAAAGTCGCGGATTATCCATTTCAGGATACTTTTGTGCACAAATCGGCAGGATTATTTCACAATTGTCGTGAATTCTGGGAGCGTCACAAAATATTTGGAATTCAGGATGGATTTGAGTTAATGTACCAGTTTTTTCCTGCCATTGGTCTTAATGCAATTGCTGCGCTGGCCCGGATACTGTCGAAGAATGGATCAGATCGCTGGGATAAACTGGCAGACGAATTGAAACAGTCGATACTATTTCATCCTGAATATGCGCTTGTTGACGAGCGTGGATTCATCAAACGCCGGCTGCTGAATGGTGACATTGAAGAGATCATTCATCCTGAAAAAGAAACCGGATTACCGGATGTTGTACCGCTAATGGCTGAAATCGAACATTATCTTAATCCGGATACGTCAAACGTGCTGCCAATTGCGCATCGTTTTGTTGAACCGGATTCTGAGATCGCAAAAGCGACGATGAAAAGTATGGCAATACTTTGGAATCAACACTGGACGGATGGTGGTTATGGCCGCTATCATGCCAGCTCCGAGGCGGATTCTCGCGGGGCATGGCCGTTTGCCTCGTTATTCATTGCACGGGCAGCGGTTGAAATGGGAGATTATGAAAAAGTATGGAAAATTTTAAATTGGTTGAACAGCATTCCCGGTTCGGTGTCAGGCGCCTGGTTTGAAATGTACGGCCAGCGGATTGCGCCACCGTTCGCGCAAGTTGGCATCACACCCTGGACGTGGAGTGAAATGATTGTGCTATTAATCCACCACATATTGGGAATTCAACCTGAAGAAAATTATATCAGGATCAGTCCCAGATTGCTGCCTGGCGTTAACAATGTTGAGGGGAGTCTACCAATCAGGAATAATCGACTGTTTTTGGATATTGAAGTTGATGATGAGTTATCATCGCATTCATTAAAATCGAATGTCAAGCTTATCAATACGTCACAACATGAAATTTTTGTTCCATATTTAGATGAAGATATCTTTATTGAAGGAAGCATCCCATCAATTAAAAGTGAGTTACGTAATTAACTTTTCCCATTAATCCGAAAATTGACTTCTAACGAAAAGGAACCTGAATGGCTAAAAAGGAAAAAAAATATACGATTCATGTCGTATCGCACACTCACTGGGATAGAGAATGGCGATATCCGTTTCAGGAATTCAGAATGCTGCTTATCGATATGTTCGATGAGCTTTTAAACGAGTTGAAGACAAATCCTGATTTTAAATATTTCCTTTTGGATTCTCAAACCATTCCGCTTGAAGATTATCTCGCTATTAAGCCTGAGAAAGAGGGTGAATTAAGACATTTTGTCGAAACCGGGCAAATTCATATCGGACCCTGGTATACTCTTCCTGATACGCCGGAATTGAGCGGTGAATCTTTGATACGAAATTTATTGACTGGTATTAAAATTACCGAAGAGTGGAAAGGCCAAAAATGGTCCGGGTATAGTCCGTTTTCATTCGGTCAATCATCGCAAATGCCGCAAATATATAAAGGATTTGGACTGGACCACATATTTTTCTACCGAGGCAATAATAACAGAGTCACCAAACAGGAATTTATTTGGGAAGCGCCCGATGGCAGTCAAATTCTTGGGATGCGCTCGGTGAATCCATACGGACGTGCAAACTGGTACGTTCATGTCCATCGACCACTCTCGTTAAATAAGTGGCCCAATAACTGGGAATACCGCTGGAGTGAGAGACAGTTACCATTTCACCCCTGCGATGAAGAACTTCATGGATTTGACTATTGGCTGCTTGAAGGAAATTATGCTAAAAATCTTTTTCTCGAAAATTTGGCAACCGCGCTGGATGAAATCAAGACGAATGCAATTAAAGATGCGACCTGTGATCAATTATTGTACCTGGATGGAATGGATCAGGTTAATGCTAATCCGCGAACACCTGAAATTATTAAACACGCAAATAAGTTGGGTACCGGTGATACATATATTCATAGTTCCTTTTATGATTTTGTGCATGCAGTGAAAGCCAGTGCCAAAAATCTGAAGGTGATGAAGGGGGAATTTCGCTACACCATGGTGGATGGTATGTGGCAGAATCTATTCCCGGGGATGCTAAGCGCCAGAATGTATCTCAAACAGCAAAATCGGGAATGTGAAAATAAACTCCAAAAAAATGCGGATACCTGGGCGGCGTTGGCACATATTTTGGATATGGAATATCCTGATGGAATGATGGCTCTGGCATGGAAATATTTATTACAAAACCAGTCGCATGATTGCATCGCCGGGTGTAGCATCGATTCAGTGCATGAAGATGGCGAGTACCGCAACCGGCAAATCCGATCACTTGCTGATAACATCACGCGGAAATCCCTGGCACATATTATCAGAAATATTGACAACAGCCAATTGCCAGCAGATGCGATTTGTATGATTGCATTTAATCCCACACAATATTGGAGAGATGAAGTTGTCAGTGCCATCATCGATATCCCGGCAGAAACAAATGCACAATGGTTTAAAGTGGAAGACGTTGACGGTAATGAATTACCGGTCCAATTTGTCCGAAATTTTAACTGTGGACCAATCATTAAAAATCCCTATGAATTTCCGGTATTGTACAAGGCAAAGCGATTTTATTGCTATATTCAAACCAGCAATGTACCGGGATTAGGCTACAAAACATTTGTAATTAAACCGCAGCAAGGTGGCAAGGTGAACTTTGGTACGTTGTCACCCCAAATAAATGTCATGGAAAATGAGTATCTCCAAATTGAAATTTTACATGATGGGCGGCTCAACATTTTAAACAAAGAAACCGGGGCAGAGTATAAAGGATTACATTACTTTCAGGATCGATCAGAAGTTGGCGAACATGCCCAGCATCGTCCCGCTGATATGGATGAAATCATTACCAGCATCGGTACTTCAGCGGAAATAACAAAAATTATGGATGGACCGCTGATTATTCAATACAAGGTTAAAGTAACGCTAATGCTGCCAAAAGATTCTTTTGCTGATCGCAGTCGGCGAAATCCTGAAAAAATACCCTATGATATTATTTCTTACCTGACGCTGAAAAAAGGCGCACGCTTTTTAGAAGTTAAAACCGAGCTGAATAATAATGTTCGTGATCATAAGTTGTGTGTAATGTTTCCTTCCGGCTATAGTAATGTTGAGAAATCCTATTCCGAAACTCATTTTGATGTCACTGAACGTGATATTAAGTTACCTGATACCACAACGTGGAAAGAGCCGATGCTGCCATATTACCCCCAATACATGTTTTGTGGAATCGAAAATGGTAAAACCGGATTGGCGATATTAAATGTCGGATTGCCCGAGTATGCCGTTCATGAAGACATCAATCGAACCATTGGCTTAACGTTGTTGCGAACATATCGTTTCCCAATTATCGGAGCCGATCCTGAGGAGAATTCAGTCGACGAAACACAAGTCATGTGCCAATGCCTGCGTCCGTTCACGTTTGATTATGCAATTTATCCATATGAAGGTGATTGGAATCAGGGCAATGTATTTCAGTGCGCAAATATATTTAATTTAAAACTCCGGCTAAACCAGTGCGGCAGAAGCCACGGGACATTGCCGGCAGCCTTGCGTTTTATCGAAATTGAACCCGGAGAACTAGTCCTGTCCGCAATTAAAAAGTCGACCCGCAAAGACAGTTTAATTATTCGTGTCTTTAATCCGACAGAAACAACAGTCAAAGGCACAATCAAGTTCTGGCGACCGATAGAAAAAGTAAATCTGGTTGATTTAAATGAAAGCATTATATCTGAAATGGCTCCCCGGGAAAATGTTCTGGAAATAACAGCGACAAAAAACAAGATTGTTACCATTGAGGTGTATTTGAAATCGTAAGGTCGATGCTGCTGAAGTCGGCAATCAATCCAGCAATCAAAATTAATGTGATGACATGTTTTAGTGAAAGTGGTTTTCAGATTGACTTCTTTAAACCTTCCCTAAATCCCTTCCTTAAAGGAAGGGACTTAAGGGCTAAATCTTAAAACCGCTTTATGTCGAATCGAAATTGAAATAAATTCTTCAGGAATTCAGTTAATGAGCGAAACGAATGGCAACGAATAAAGATAAGACGGTTAGCATTTTAATGGTTGGCATTGGTGGCTATGGGTATTGTTATTTAACTTCCCTTTTGCAGGAATGTGAAGTTGATCAAATTCAAATTGTTGGTGTCGTTGATCCGATTGCCCGGCAATCGCCAGGATACGATGAACTTAAACGATTGCATATACCGATCTGCCCCCAAATTAGCGAATTCTATGCTGATGGTCGCATGGCAGACCTGGCAATAATTGCCTCACCGATCCAATACCACTATTTGCAGACACGTATTGCATTAAAGCACGGTACATATGTATTATGTGAAAAACCGGTGTCAGCGCTGGTTCAAGAAGTTGACCAGTTAATAAAAATTAGAGATGATTCGAATAAATGGGTGATGGTTGGTTATCAGTGGTCGTACTCAAAGGCAATACAAGATTTAAAAAAGGACATTCGCGCCGGATTATTCGGGAGACCGGTGCGGCTAAAAACACTTTGTTTTTGGCCGCGGGGCGATGCCTATTATCAACGTAATAACTGGGCCGGAAAAATGATAGATAGTAACGATGCATGGATTCTTGACAGTCCTGTTAATAATGCCATGGCGCATTTTCTCCATAATCTTCTTTATGTTTTGGGGGAGGACACACATCTCAGCGCGATTCCCGAAACCGTGGTTGCCGAGATATATCGGGCAAATCCAATTGAAAATTACGATACGGCGGCATGCCGGATTTATACAGATCAGGGGACGGAGTTGCTTTTCTACGCTTCACATGCAACATTGGGTACAAAAGATGCTATTTTTAATTTTCAGTTTGAAAATGCTGTTATTTCGTTTAATGAATTTTCCGGAGAAATAATTGCTATTGATAAAAATGGCAAGGAAAAAAGCTACGGTTCTCCGGATGACGATCATCATTTCCTGAAACTGTTTGAAGCGATTGAAACAGTGCGCAATCCGAAGCCGATTGTATGTGGTCTCGAAGCTGCTCGCTCCCAGACATTATGCATGAATGCAATTCAGAATGCTGTTTCTGAAATTAAACCATTTCCAAAATCCCTTGTTCAGCGTGACGAACTTAAAAAACGATTTTGGGTAAACGGACTTGATAGCGCTCTATGCGATTGTTATCATAATAATGAGTTACCTCATGAGGCTGGATGTACATGGGCTAAGCGAAATGAGACTTTTCAAATAAAAAAAGATTTTCAGTTCATTGTGTAAAAATAATCAAAGATAAAGTGAGACGGAATCATGCGAAAAATGTATCTTGTTTTAGTTTGTGTTATTTCTACAGCGGGATGCCAGCAACAACAAATGCAGCGGCAAGTCATTGCTTCACCGGACGCGCCAGCCGCCATTGGGCCATATTCCCAGGCCGTCAAAATTGGAAACACCCTGTATCTTGCTGGCCAGTTGGGTTTAGATCCCAAAACTGGTAAATTCGCTGGTATCGATTTCGAATCCCAGGCGCGTCAGGCGCTTGAAAATCAGAAAGCTATTTTAACTCACGCTGGTTTTACTTTGGAGGATGTCGTTCAATGCCAGGTGTTTGTAAAAGATTTGGATAATTACCCAACGTTCAATACAATCTATAAACAGTATTTCACCACGGATTTTCCGGCGCGGGCAGTACTGGAAGTATCCCGCATCCCGGCGGATGGATTAATTGAAATTATGATGGTGGCTGTGAAGCCGAATTGATTGATTAACGGATTACTTTTTCGCATATCAATTGAATTGGCCATATATTGCAGGTTTAGATTTTTGAGTTTAATCTGCTATTTGTTTATATTGTGGTAGGCACGGAGAGCATTTAGAAATGACAGGACTTGAAAATTATAATCGGACAATTAATTTCAACGGCCCAGCGTATCTTCCATGCTCCATTAAAGTGAATCTCGATTGGATGTATGAGAAGCACCCGGCCAAGCGCGAACGAATATGTGAGCTGGCAGCACAGTTCCCGGATGACCTGGTTGGCTGGGTAAACGCGGCATGTAATGCCACTGAGCCAGTGTGCCAGAATGGTGTCCAACGATGGACAGATGAATGGCTGACAGAATGGGTGAATGATGGCCACGGGGCGAAGACGGACTCCTATCCATTAAGCCAGGGTTATCATTTACTTGATAATTACCCATTTCCAAATCCATACCGTGAAGACCGATTCACTGAACCGGATAAACGGTTGAAGAACCGTTGCGAGCGTTATGTTCAGGCCGCGGTATGGTTCACGCTGTTCGAACGCTTATGGATGCTGCGTGGGTTTGAAAACCTGCTCATGGATCCTTACGCCAATGAACATGAATTCTATTTACTGAGAGACAGGATCGTCGAATACAATCTGCAAATTATCGACCTGTGGCTTGAACGGGGTGTAAATGCAGTCTTCTTTTCTGACGATTGGGGCAGTCAGCATGGCTTGTTAATCAATCCTGATGATTGGCGCAGATTCTACAAACCATCATACAAACGGATGTTTGAACGTGTGCATTCTGGTAACGCCCATGTCTGGATGCACCTCTGCGGCAATATTACAGCGATTCTGCCGGATCTTATCGATATCGGATTAAATGTCTTGAATCCCGTCCAGCCGCAAGCCATGGATGTAAAGGAGCTTTCCCGGGAATTTGGTGGTAAGGTATGTTTCAATGGCGGCGTCGATGTACAGGGTACCCTGATTCTCGGACGCCCTGATGATGTCAAACGAGAAGTACATCAACTAGTCAATTTGTTTGGCAGATTCAACGGAGGGTACATCGGAGAAACCAGCCATTCCATTATGCCCGAAACGCCTTTGGATAATATAATTGCAGTGTACGAAGCGTTTTTAGAGTATCAAACTGATGCATAAAAACTTCGTCCTGTTGATGATGGCAGTTATTTAAAATTTAAAAATCTAAAATGAGAATCAAGTTAACCACTGAAGTCACGGAAAACACTGAAGACGATAGATATTTTAGTAAGTGATTTCTGTGTATTCCATAGTTTGAAATAACTTAAACATTATTTAAATTTTATTGATGAAAATCTTACGTCCATTTTAGAAATTCAGGTAAAATATAAAACACCGATTATCGGGAATTGTTCAAAATCAAAACTAAACGAAACATACTAATCCTATGAAATCTATCATAAAACGGACAATCTTTGCTCTTTTTTGCATGGCCACGTTAGCCCGTGCCCAGGGAAAATATAAGAATACCTGGGATTACTACACCCAATTGGAACAGCGACGGCAGGTCATGCTTGCGGCGATTGCCGGTAAAACCTGGATGGAAGGACAAGATTATCGCGATCGCATTTATTTGGGTGTTGTGAAATTGTATACTGGCATTGATGAAAAGGCCGGATTACAATATCTGATCGATGCAGTGGACGATTCTGTGCATTGGTGGTGTTTTGATGTCTATTCGTTCATGGATGCGGTGTTACGTGTCGGGGATAAAATGCCACCTGAACTAATTGAAACGGCAAAATTTCGCCTCGCAGAAAATTTCAAAGAGGATAAGGGATTCACACAAAATCATAAATTGTTATTCCGAACTGCACGCTACTTGTTTGGGCAAACCTGGCCGGATGGACCGAATTTAGCCGATGGCATGACACCGCAGCAAGCAAAAGCAGAGGCGGAAGAGTGGATTAATGGATTAATTGATCGCACCGTGACATTAGGTATGTATGAATTCGATTCGGTAAATTATTGTCAGCTTTATTTAATCTGTTTTACATCATTGTATGATTTTACGCATGATCCGCTGATGCGACAAAAAGCCTGGATGATGATGAACCTGCTGCTGGCCGATTGGGCGCCGGAATACCTGAGTGGCAACTGGATTGGCGCACACAGCCGTGAAAAATTCAATCAGGTGACCCACACAGTGTTGAACAGCGGCGTGGCGATGCCGTTTGGCTACATGTTTTTCGGAGATTCTCAATTTCATCCCGAATTACCGGAAGCGATTTTAGCAGGCATTGGTGCGGTGCAAGGTTTCAGACCGATGCCACTTGTCGGAAATATTGCCACCGACCGCTCTCAGCCGTATGTCCATCGCGAAACCAAATCACCACGCAGAGGACTGGGAATTTGCCAAGGTGAAATTCCCATCTGGAAATATGATTATGTGACAAAGAATTATGCCCTGGGTTCTTCATATGGGGATATTTCAGCCGTTGAAAATCATCGCTGGGATCTGACATGGGTTTCTGAAAAGGATGGCTCAACCTGTTTCTTTATCAATCCATCGTACTCCGCAGAACGATTGCGTTATTTTTTTGATGTTGCGCCGGAGGGAATACTTCAGGAGATAACGCGGCAGCGTCCTTATTATAGCGATCCCAATAAATGGATCGAAGGCTCAGTTTATGAAGAACTGTGCCAATACAAAAACACGATTATCGCACTTTATAATATCCCGGAAAACACCCGAAATGGTCATGTTAATGGATTTTTCCCGAAAATAATTGAAGAACGCAACGAAGACAGTGATGGCTGGATTTTCTGTAAATCGGATTCAATTTACTTCGCTGTAAAACTGCTGACGAAAGGCACATGGCACGAAGAACCGGATCATTTCCGGCTGACATTGAATGACCGCCGGACAGGCGTCATTATGGAGGTGGCTCAGATTTCTGAATACCCGTCATTTGAGGCTTTTAAACAACAGATCGAAAGCAATGCTTTGAAAATCGATCTGACAAATCTTCATATCACCTACACCAATTCTCACAGTGATAAGCTTAATTTTACCTATGGAAAAGAACGAATCATAAATGGGAAAAAAGTAAATTTTAAAGCGTGGCCTTTATTCAGTGGGCCGTTTGTAAATTCAAAAATGGGAAGTAAAATAATCAATATCCAATATGGTAAAGAGAAATTTATTTTAGATTTCAATGATTTTAGTGTTCATCGCGAAATGGTTTATTGATTTAAATAATGTTAGCCATCAGACACAAAGGTACGAAGAATACGTAAATATGACCACACGTGAACGATTTAAAGCCGTCGTGAATTTTCAACATTTTGACAGATTGCCTATTATCGAGTGGGCTGAATGGTGGGATAAAACGATCGAGCGCTGGCATCAGGAAGGATTACCAGCAACCATAACAGATCGTTATGATATCTGCCGGCACTTTGGCCTGGATATCTACAAGCAACACTGGTTCTCCCCACTGGGACACGGGTGTCCAGAGCCACCATCTCATGGCGCGGCAATTATTAATTCGATAGTCGAATATGAAGATATTACCGAATTTTTGTTTCCTGAAGCTGTAATTGATGATGATAAATGGACACAATGGGCGAGAGAGCAACAACGCGGGGATGTTGTGTTATGGTTCACACTTGAAGGTTTTTTCTGGTTTCCCAGAACACTATTAGGCATTGAAAAACATCTCTATGCATTTTATGAACAACCTGAACTTTTACATCGCATCAACAGCGATCTAGTTCAATGGATGATTAAAGTAGTTGAAGAACTCTGCACTATATGTCAGCCGGATTTTATGACGTTCGCTGAAGATATGAGTTACAATAACGGGCCGATGCTGTCGAAAGAGCATTTTGATGTTTACATGCGGCCGTATTATGATGCAATTATTCCGGTTCTGAAAAAATATGATATTATTCCAATTGTGGATTCGGATGGCGATATTTCGATGCCATTACAGTGGTTCGAAGACGCCGGCATTAAAGGGATACTTCCACTTGAACGGCAAGCAGGTGTTGATATTGCGGAGTTGCGCCGACATTGCCCGAACACAATATTTATCGGTCATTTCAATAAAATGACAATGGATAAGGGCGAATCATGCATGCGTTCAGAATTCGAACGTCTTCTACCCACAGCAGCACATGGCGGATTCATGGTCAGTTGCGACCATCAAACACCTCCTGGTGTCTCGTATTGCGATTATCAACTTTATCTTCAGCTTTTCAGGGAATATGCAGAAAAAGCAGGGCAATTATCCCACTGTGAATTATTAAAATAGAGAAAGCATACAATGGAAAAAATTTACGATATTACTGTCGCTGGTCACATCTGCCTGGATATTATTCCTGAATTTCCTGACACTGGTATACGGGAAATCAGTGCATTATTCAAACCCGGAAAGTTAATACGAGTCGAAGGCGCAAAAATAAGTACCGGTGGACCTGTATCGAATACAGGTATTGCACTTTCAAAATTAGGATTAAACGTCGCTTTTATGGCGCGAGTTGGTGATGATTATTTCGGTAAGTTAGTCATTGATTTGCTCAATCGTCAGGGGTATGCGGCAGGGATTTCGATTGCCCAAAGTAATCGTACATCATATTCGGTGGCGATTGCGCCTCCGGGGATTGACCGGATTTTTCTACACGATTCCGGTGCTAACGATTTTTTTTCCAGCGCAAATTTAAATGAAGAAATTATTCATCAATCAAAAATATTCCATTTCGGCTATCCACCGATTATGGCAACATGTTATGAAAATGAAGGGGCAGAACTGTTTCAAATTTTCAAGATTGCGAAGTCTGCCGGTGTGGTCACGTCATTGGATATGGCGCTACCCGATCCCAACAGTGACAGCGGCAAAACGTCATGGCAGAAAATTCTGACAAAGGTGCTGCCATACGTTGATATTTTTTTACCGAGTATCGAAGAAGTCTATTTTATGCTTGATCAGCAAAAGTATTTTGAAATAAAAGAACAGGCGGGTGATTCCGATATTATCGAATTTATTCATCCCAATGACTATCAGCGATTGGCGCAAAAGTGTTTGGATATGGGATGCAAAATTGTAGCGTTAAAAACAGCGTACCGTGGCTACTACATATTAACAAATAAAATTACCAGTAATGACATTCCGGTGCTCTCCGATTCTAAAAATTGGTCATACCGGGAACTTTGGTGTCCGGCGTTCCGGGTAGAACGAATCGCAAGTGCTACAGGATCTGGAGATTCATCAATTGCCGGCTTTTTAGCAGCGTTAGTTAAAGGATATCCTGTTGAAAAAGTACTGAAGTATGCCAATTGCGTGGGACATCAAAACCTGCATGAACTGGATGCCGTCAGTGGTATTAAAAACTGGGAGGAAACAACAGCCAGCCTGGAACAAAACAAATTGGAAATGATTGATATGCCGCTGGAAAAATTCGGTTGGCAATTGAACAACGATTTCAAAGTTTGGACAAGTTCGCGAAATAAACATTTTTGATATTTGGTGATTATAAGTCGCTTATGAGATTTGAGAAAGTACTATATGGCATTCGGATTGGTACTGATTTTTTTGACTGGCATTTTATGGTGCGCAAACGGGATTGTTTTGAGTTACATTACCAGAAAGTCGATGGATTTTATTTCATATATCAGTGTTCAGGCAGCATTAAATATGGTAGGAGCATGGTTGTTCATCGGAGACATTCGGTTAGTAATGTGCGGAAATATTGATCGCTTGGCTCAACTTAATATCCTGATGTTAGGCTCCGGATTTACTGGCATTATTGGTACAATTTTCATGCAGAAGGCGATGCGAACCGGGCATCATGGAATTATTTACACCATAGCGCAATCTGCGATGATTATCCCGTTCATCACCGGGGTTGTTTTATTTAGCGAACGTTTTCAATTGCTTAACATGATCGGGATGGTATTAGTCGTTGTGAGCATTATGGCATTCGGTATGGAGCGAACAAATTCGAAACAGCAATCACACGGCATGACATCAAATGCGTGGTTTTATCTGGCGTTGCTTTCATTGTTGGCTATCGGACTAACACAAACGCTTACAACCGTACCATCTTATTGGATAAATTGGAGTGATGAAGCAAATTTACGAGTTCCCCTATTGATGACCGGTTCAGCCCTTGTGTTGTTCATAATTGCGATAATCCAAAAAACACAGTTTACCAAAAAATCGATCCTGATCGGAACATCATCATCATTCTTTGTTTTGCCTTCGACATTTATATTCTTTAAAGCGATGGATGTACTGGCCCAACACAATAAGGTTGCGCTTGCTTATCCATTGGCGGTGGGAATAAATATTTTATCGTTTGCCATTTACAGTATGTTCATGATAAAAGAAAAAACAACACTGATGCACATTTTAGGGATTGTTACCGGATTTACCGGATTGATGTTGATTTCGATTTACTAATCGTAGATGAGTGGAAAAAAAAAGGCGCAGGCTCAGCCGAAGGTAGAAATGGCATGGTGCTTTGCTCATGTCGGCGTTTCACAAGTATTTGTAGTGTTCGCTGCGAAACTTCTTGGATAATGCAAAAATTTATCAAATGGTATTCTTAGCCTTAGCCTTCAACTTCGCCTTTCTTCAATCATCAACTATTGCAGGAGGAATAAATGAAATTCAGAATGCTAATAATTCTAATGACGCTGTTTCTCTGCTGTGCAAAAAAGGATGATGTTCAAAAAGTTCAGTTCTGGGCGTTTGGCGGGATGCCAAATTATATGCAATGGACAAAAGACATGGTTACGAAATTCAATGCAGCCCATCCTGATATTAAAGTTATCCAAAGTCAAAAAAGCTGGCATATGATACGCGAGCTTTTATATACCAATTATAGCGCCGGCACTGGACCGGATGTGATGCGGGTGCATGGAAATTACGCTGCTGAATTTGGTGAAGGCGGCTACTTTCTTCCGATTAACACGTTTCCGGATTTTGAAGAAGTAAAAAGGTGGTACTTGCCCATTTTATTTGAATCAACGCGTTATAAAGATAATTACTATGGATTGCCTGGCCCGTCCATTGCCTTCACGCTGGTATGTAATAAAAAATTGTTCGATGAAGCCGGTTTAACCTCACCGAAAACCTGGTCACAATTCAGGGAAGCTGCCCAAAAACTTACAAAGGATACAAATGGCGATGGCATTGTCGATCAGCATGGTCTGGTGTTATTAGGCGGTGAGAAAGGCGGATTTAGCTATCGGCTGGCAGCATTCATGTATAAAGCCGGAGTGAACTTCTTATCGGACGATTTATCAAATGCAATCTTTAATTCACCGGAGGCAGTGGCGACTGTCAAATTATTTGCCGATATGTACCAGGTCGATAAATCTATCACGCCTGGGTTCCTGGCCTACACAATATCGGAAATTAATGATCTGTTTTGCAGTGATAAAGTAGCGATGAGCATCGAAGGACCGTGGTTTGCCACTTCGGTGAATGATAAATTGCCGGGTAAGCAATTTTACACAGTGCCAGTGCCGGTGCCCGATGATAAAATTGATCAGTACGATACAGCACCAACACTTCAAGACATGGTGATGCTGTCAATAAGTGCAAATGCCAAACATCCGGAGGCGGCATGGGAATTTGTGAAATTCATGCGCGGCAATGAAGCGGATATTATCTGGCTCAAACAAGAAATGGGTGGTTTTCCCACGACGTTAAATGCGTTGAATAGTCCTGAATCTTCGGATTACACCGATTTTGCTGTGTATCGGCACGAACTTGAACATGCGCGACCCTGGCCGTCACATCCCAAAATGATTGCCATAGTACGGAATATCATTTCAATCTACGGCCAGAAAGCCATTGTTGGAGAATTAAGCCCACAGGAGGCGATGGATAAAGCGGTCGTTGAAGCACAAAATATGATTGATGAAAATAAATAGCTGTGCACAAGCGATTCCATCACTGTAAGAGAAAGTATCAATCAGCTTAATACTTTTAATGGAATTCATCACATTTATTCATGTTGAAGTTATTAGAACTGATGAGGAATAAGTTTGAATTAAATTATGGATAATTAAAAATGGAAAAAGTTTTTTTCAGCACCCGTTTATTGTTCTGCTTCCTTTTTGCACTATCTCAAATTCAAGCGCAAGATAAGCAACCTTTGGATCACAGTGTCTATGATAACTGGAAAAATCTGAATGGCGCCAGTATTTCCAATAATGGCGAATACGTCTCGTTCGAAATTAATCCCCAGGATGGTGATGGCTGGTTGTATATTAAAAATCTATCCACCCAGAGCAGTGATTCCATTCGCAGGGGCTACAATGCAGCGTTTTCGCCACAATCGAATTTTATTGTATGTAATATCAAGGCGCCAAAAGACAGTACCCGCAATGCCAAACTTGCAAAAAAGAAGGATGATCAGCTTCCCAAAGATTCGTTGGGAATATGGTTACTTGAGAAAGATTCGCTGATAAAAGCGGCGAATTTAAAATCATATAAACTTTCCAAAGATACGTCTCCGTGGTTTGCTTATCATTTGGAAAAACAGGCGGAAAAAAAAGATACAGCAGAAGTTAAGGAAGAAGAAAAAATCAAAAGTGAGAAAAAGAGAACAGGCAAAAAGAAGGATGATGAAATAAAGACCGGTGATCTTTTTATATGTAATCCTGTCGCATCCAAAAAATATATATTTAATGATGTTTCGGATTATGCTGTGTCTGAAAATGGCGACCTGATAAGCTTTATTACAGCAAAAAGCGATTCAGTTGATTCCGCGGCGGTCTATGTTTTCAAACCCAGTATTGAACAGGCTGACAAAATTTTTGAAATGCAGGGACGCGCTAAAAATATTTCCGTTGATAAATTGGGACAGCAAGTCGCTTTTATTTCAACAACAGATACATCCAAAGCCAAAGTGTACAATTTGCTTTGCTGGATGACGAAATTAAATCAGGCAGAGATGATTATAGATACGCTCACACAAGGCATGCCGGGAAAATGGAGTGTGAGTGAACATGCCGGGATAACTTTTTCAGACGATTGTTCAAAACTCTATTTCAGAACAGCACCCAAACCGAAACCAGTTCCTAAAGACACGTTAACAGATGATGATAAAGTAAAGGTGGATATCTGGAACTGGAAAGATACACGTTTGCAGTCGCAGCAATTAGTCGAGTGTGAAAACGATATGAAACGATCGTATCAGGCAATTTATCATATTCGGGAAAAAAGAATGGCGCAACTTGGCGATAACGTTGTCCATGACGTGACAATTTTAAAAGATAATCCCCGGATCGCTCTTGGTATCGACACTAGGTCGTACGAAAAACTGATTTCCTGGGAATACCCTGAATACAGGGATGCATATGTAATTGATTGTAATAGTGGCGCAAATAAAATTATCCTTAAAAAGAAACAATTTGGCGTTTCTATTTCTCCATTCGGAAAATATGTGTTGTGGTTTGAAAATGCGGATAGTTTATGGTATGCATATTCCGTAAAAAACAATCAGTACATACCTCTTACAAAAAATATCCCGGTTCAATTTTATAATGAGCAGCATGATGAACCTTGTCCGCCAACGCCTTATGGTATTGGCGGATGGGCAAAGAATGATGAATGTGTCATGATTTATGATCGTTTCGATATCTGGAAAATTGATCCCGAAGGCAGGAAAGCGCCGGTAAATCTCACACGAGCGTATGGGCGAAACCATAAGATCAGGCTGCGCGTGGTTGATCTGGATAAAGAACAAGAATATTTCGAATTAAAAGAGTCTTTGCTGTTGAGTGGTTTTAATGAAACATCCAAACAAGACGGATTTTATTCAACCCGATTGAGTTCAAAAAATGATCCCGCTATATTAATTGTAAAGGATAATCGGTTTGAACATGTGGTTAAGGCGAAACAGGCAAATAGACTCATTTGGACAAAAAGTTCGTTTATCGAATATCCTGATTTATGGGAAAGTAATCTGACATTTGAAAATCCTATCAGATTATCTGATGCCAATCCGCAGCAACAGCATTATTTGTGGGGAAGTGTGGAGTTAATAAAGTGGAAAGATTATAACGGCAACGAGCTTGAAGGATTGGTGTATAAGCCGGAAAACTTCAATCCAAACAAAAAGTACCCGATGCTTGTGTATTTTTATGAGCGAAGTTCATTTATCAAATATTGGCATTTTGTTCCAAAGCCATCGCCTTCGACGATAAATTTTTCTTATTATGTTAGCAATGGCTATGTTGTTTTTGTTCCGGATATTGTTTACGGAACCGGCCACCCCGGCAACGATGCATATAACGCAGTCGTGAGTGGAACGATGAATTTGCTGAAAAGTGGCTATATTGATGAGAAGAAAATCGGTATACAGGGCCAAAGTTGGGGCGGATACCAGGTTGCATATCTGGTCACTCGAACAAATCTGTATGCTGCAGCGATGGCCGGTGCACCGGTGAGTAACATGACCAGCGCTTATGGCGGCATCCGCTGGAAGAGCGGATTGAGTCGAATGTTTCAGTACGAACAAGACCAAAGCAGGATCGGTGCAAACCTATGGGAACGGCCAGAGCTCTATATTGAAAATTCCCCGGTATTTCATGCCCCGGAAGTTCAAACACCACTGCTGATTATGCATAATGATAACGATGGCGCTGTCCCCTGGTACCAGGGAATCGAATTATTCGTGGCATTACGTCGACTCAATAAGCCAGTGTGGATGCTGACATATAACGGTGATGAGCACAATTTAAAACGGCGCGCCAATCAAAAAGATTTGAGTATTCGTATGCAACAGTTCTTTGATCACTACTTAAAATATGCTCCTGCACCCGAGTGGATGGAGAACGGGATACCTGCAGTCGACAAAGGTGAAAAAATGGGATATGATTTGATAGAAGACACTGGTTTGGGTAGGAAATAAGTGTTTTAATAATTCAAGGCTGAGGCAAAGGCCAAGGAGATGTTTTTTGCTAAGCCTTCGCCTCAGCCTTAGCCACAACCAAATGATTAATTCGAAAATTAGTTCAACCACAACCTATAATCAGGATACACAACTATAACGAACAACAAGCAAAAAAGGTTATATGAGTAGCACAGCTTTAATTTTTCACATCCAGCGATTTTCAATCCATGATGGTCCGGGAATTCGGACGACGGTTTTTTTTAAAGGTTGTTCATTAAGTTGTTTTTGGTGTCATAATCCGGAAGGCCGGCATGCTTATTCAGAAATTCAATTCGTCGCCTCCAATTGCATTGGCTGTGGTGAATGTGTCTACGTATGTGAGCATCATGCTCATCAGCTAAAAGATGGTGAACGATTTTACAGCCGTGCTCTCTGTGTAAATTGTGGTAAATGCGCCCAAAATTGTTTCTCCGGAACGCTTGAATTAATCGGCAAGCGAATGACCGTGAAGCAGGTGATGGATGAAATACTCCGGGATAGCGCATTTTATGAATCATCGAATGGTGGTATTACGTTATCGGGTGGCGAGCCCTGTTTAAAAAGTGTATTCATCAGAACGCTGTTGGAACAATGTAAACAACAGAACATACATACAGCGCTTGAAACGTGTGGCAATTACAAATGGGATAAATTAAATTCATTACTGCCGTTTACGGATTTGGTTATGATGGATATTAAATTAATGAATCCGGACAAGCACAAACAGGTGACCGGCGATTCTAACAAACGGATCATTACCAATGCCCGACAACTGGTATTAACCGATAAACCGATTATTTTCCGCACGCCCATTGTCCCAACGGTTAATGACACGATTGAGGAATTTAGTGAGATTGTTGACTTCATTGAAGAATTAATCGAATTACGCCTGAAACGGGGCAAAGCTTCAACAAATGATGCGAATATTCAACTGGAATTGCTGCCGTTTCATCAACTGGCATCGGATAAGTACAAACATTTGGGACAGGACTACAAGGCAGCGCAACTGATCCCGCCGGCCAGTGAAAAGATGCATGAACTGGCTGAAATTGCTAAAAAGCACGCAATTGATGTGAAAGTAAGGTGATCGTGAATTTGCTAAGACCACCGATGCTATCGCTCGAAGCGCTGGCATCGGTACCTGGAAGCAAATAAACTTTATTCATCTTAAAAATGAGAAATGACTATGGAAAACAATACATACACATACCAACAGCGCATCGATGCACTACGCGCCACGAAACTGAAACATACGCAGGAAAAATGGGATTATATCGGAGTGTTAGATTATGACGATTACGCGCTCATCCTTCCCCCGGTTGAATATAGAGAGAAAAAGCATTTGGTCAGCGCCTCCGGCCTGGAAATAACAGATGTGTTGTATACGAAATTTGTACCGAAAACGAACCATCCCGGCGGTGGATTTTTTGGCGCGCGCATCTGTGGCGAGAATTTTGGAAAGATGCTGGAAATACATCCTGTTTATATTGATCCCTTCAGTTCGTTAGCCGGATCATTTATGATGATTTTGCTATCATATCGCGATCCGTATTGGAATCCTGATTTCAACTTTTCTCATTTGGAAAACGAACATAAAAAATATAAAATTACATTGCATGGAATTGGAGCAGCTCAACATTTTTGCCATGATATGACAATCGGTTTTGAACTTGGCTGGAAAGGCATTCTCGACAAGATTCGCCATTATCGCACACTAAACACCGATGAAGAGGCAACCGAATTATACGATGGCCTGGAAGATATAGTATCGGGATTCCAAAACTGGATCGGACGCCATGCTGTTGCAGCCCGGGAAATGGCGGCCGCGGAAAAGAATCGGTTACTAAAACAAAATCTGTTGGAGATTGCTGAAATTAACGAGAAGCTGGTTTCCGAACCCCCAACCACATTTCGGGAAGCCTGCCAATGGATGCTGTGGTACCAGATAGCAGGCAAAATGTATAACGCAGGCGGCTCGCTTGGCAGAATCGATCAGTTTCTGCTTCCATTCTATGAACGCGATATTACTGCCGGAATCCTTACGGATGAAGAAGCTATTTTTCATATCGCGTGTCATTTCATTCATGATACAAGTTACATTCAACTGGGCGGGCCCGATGAAAACGGACATGATGCTACAAATAAATTGTCCTATCTTGTGCTTGAAGCTGCGCACCGGTTAAAAATTCCCATGAATGTAGGTGTCTGTGTCGGAGAGAAACTGGATACTCAATTGTTAAGGCGTGGTGTTGAAATTTTGTTTGAGGACAAAACCGGGATTCCAAAATTTCTTGGTATTGATGTAACAAGCAAGGATTTTACGAAAAACGGTTATCCGATTGAATTGGGACGAGACCGTGTATATTGCGGCTGCAACTGGCATGCAATACCCGGACGGGAATATACAATGAATGATTGTGTTAAACTAAACCTTGGCGTCGTTTTTGAAGTTGCCTTCTATGACATGATGGATGATAAGAATACCCATCCATCCGTCGCTGAATTATGGAAACGCTACGAATACCATATGTCGCGCGCTGTTGATATTATTGCGCAGAGTATGGATTTTCATCTCGATCACATGTTTCAAGTATTCCCGGAACTCCATCTGGATTTGTTATGTCACGGCCCAATTGAAAGAGGGCGAGATGCATCACATGGCGGTGTTGAATTTTATAATCTGGGTTTGGATGCCGCAGGGCTGGCCACTGTCGCTGATTCATTTGCTGCGCTTGAGCAGCGTATCGAAATTGAAAAGCGTTTGACCTGGCAGGAATTAACGGATTACTTGAAGTCGGATTGGGCGGGCACCGATGGCGAGCGCGCCCGGCTAATGATGAAGAAAGCGCCTAAATTTGGCAGCGGCGGCAGTCTGGCCGATGATTACGCAATACGGGTATCACGTTTATTTACGAATTATGTCATCGAACATCCGACACCCAAAGGTTTCAAAATTCTTCCGGGTATCTTTTCGTGGGCGCTCACGGTTCAATTGGGAAAAGATGTAGGCGCAACACCCAATGGACGTCACGCCTACGCTTCAATTACACACGGCCCGAATCCCGAGCCTGGCTTTCGCAAAGATAGCGCGCCATCCGCATTGGCAGTGGCGGTCGCAAAAGTGCAACCAGGCTACGGCAACACTGCCCCAATGCAAATCGAATTGGATCCCGGCCTTTCCAGAGATGAAGAAAACATTGAAAAATTAATGAGTCTGATAAAAACCCATTTCGAGTTGGGTGGCACACAAATTAATATGAATATTTTGGACAAGCAGAAAATAGTGGAAGCGCATGAAGATCCATCTCGACATCCGGATTTAGTGGTGCGTGTTACAGGATTCAGCGCCTATTTTGCCAGCCTGTCACCGGAACTGAGGCAGGTGGTGGTGGACAGGATAGTAACAAGTGAGTAATTAAATGGTAGTAAAATGTTTTGTAATTACATCGTTCCGCCAGTCATCTGGCGGAATGCAGTCTCGTCGCTCTGCGACGACTCCGCAAACAATATGGCACATATTCGTTTTTGATTAAAAATACAAGTGGAAACAGGGTCCGCACTGAATTCCGCTCCCACAAGGGGACCGGCGGAACTATGTAATAATAGTCTTTCATCAAAGGAAATACATGAAAAAGTATACACCATACATACTGCTCTTTCCGGCATTGGCGCTCACCATTTTTGTGCTTGTTTATCCACTCATCCAAAATCTGATCAACAGTTTTATGGATGTGAGCTTAATTAAAGGATGTAAGGGATGGAACGGTTTTCGGAATTATTTTAACATAATTCATGATGGTGTGTTCTGGCTTGCGTTCAAAAATACATGCATATATGCGGTATTGGGTACCATTCTATCGTTGATAACAGGACTTGGAATCGCATTATTGCTCAATCAGGAACTTGGGAAAATAAACAGTGTGTTGAAGTTTTTGTACACGATTCCCTGGGTGATTTCACCAGTGGTTGCCGGATTTGCCTGGAAATGGTTACTCAACGATAACTTTGGTATCATCAATCATTGGTTGCAAAGCGCGGGTATAATTAAAGAAGGCATTACATGGCTGGGAAGCGCGGACACAGCGCTGATATGCGTGATTCTAGCCCGGGTTTGGCAATTTTACCCATTCGCCATGGTGATGTTTCTTGCCGGACTCCAGGCAATTCCACAGGAGCAATACGAGGCCGCATCCATTGATGGCGCGAATTGCATCCGGAAATTTTTCCACATTACTTTGCCCAATTTAGGCTCGGTTATCAACGTCCTGTTACTGCTGGGACTGATTTGGAGTTTTAACGATTTTAATATGGTGTTCGTTATGACTCGCGGGGGTCCCATTAACTCATCCATGGTGTTGCCGGTTTTGGTTCGCGAATATTCATTCGTGCACTTCGATCTTGGCAAAGGTTCGGCATTATCGATTTTAATTTTTAGCTTGCTACTCACCCTGTCATTCATTTATCTGAAAGTAATTTCCCAGCGGGAAAGTATATGAGAAAGCTGCTGCTAAACATTATCACGTTCTCTCTGATTCTGATTATCCTCATTCCATTCTTTTGGATGTTTTCCACTTCGCTAAAGCCATTGCCGGAAGTGAATAAAATACCACCACAGTGGACGTGCAAGGGTATGAGTTTCAAATCGTACTGCGATATGTTCATGTATCTTCCGTTTACGACCTATGCTATAAACAGTTTTATCATTGCGCTGTCAACAACATTCCTGACACTTCTCATCGGGAGTCTGGCAGGTTTTGCATTTGCCCGTTGTCAGTTTAAGGGAAAAGAATTTATCCTGATCGTGTTCCTGCTTTCCCAAATGTTGCCTGGCGCATCGATTATCATTCCACTGTTTCAGCTAATTCGCAAAGCTGGGATTTATGATACTCCTGTCGGCTTGATCCTTGTGCATACGTCAGTTTTACTGCCATTTGTAATTTGGCTACTGTATGGTTTCTTCAAAACAATACCCCAGGAAGTAGAAGACGCTGCGCTAATCGATGGCTGCTCCAAACTTGATGTCCTGCTGAAAGTACTGCTGCCGCTTTCTTTGCCAGGATTGGGGGCCACAGCTCTGTTTGCCTTTCTCGGCTCATGGAATGAATTTTTCTTTGCATTAATTCTTACAGAATCTGATACATCACGAACTATACCGGTGGGAATCGGACTTTTTGTTGGCGAATATCGCGACGTATGGAATCAGATGTCCGCAGCCGCTGTTCTTTTCAGCATTCCACCATTGGTGCTGTTTTTAATGCTACAAAAAACGTTTGTGAAAGGATTGACAGCAGGGGCATTAAAATAGTTTGTCATTTGTTACGAGACCGATGCCATCTCTTAGAGAGATGGCATCGGTGGCTATGAATAGGAGCGGCTAATAAAATTTTGAAAGGAAATATATGAACCGTTCGGAGATTAATCAGCTTCAACGGGAAGCTGTGGAATTTTTCAAACAACAAAAATTTTATCTCCCCCACTGGCTCTATTGGCAAAAACACGATTGGTTGAAAAATAAAAAAAATACAACGGAAATTATCGAGAATAAACTTGGCTGGGATTTAACGGATTTTGGTTCAGGATATTTTTATCAACAAGGTTTACTTTTAATCACATTGCGAAACGGAAAACCGGGCGTTAAATCCGGGAAAAATTATGCTGAAAAAATAATGATTGTCCGTGAGAATCAGGTAACGCCCTGGCATTTTCATTGGAGTAAAATGGAAGACATTATCAATCGCGGCGGCGGTAATCTGGTGATCGAATTGTGCAATTCAACAGCAGATGAAACACTTGCGGATACTCAAGTTTCCGTGCAGATTGATGGCATTACTCACACTGTTGATGCGTATGGTACAATTGTGCTTAAACCGGGTGAAAGCATTACATTTCCGTCGTATTTATATCATCAGTTTTATGGCGAAACCGGCAAGGGTCAGGTGCTTGTTGGTGAAGTATCCCAGGTGAATGATGATGAACGTGATAATCGTTTTCTAAATCCGGTTGGACGATTTCCTGAAATAATTGAAGACGAAGCGCCATTGTACTACTTGTGCAATGAATATCCGGTATCGACAGTTTAATGCGTTGATGTTTAACTTGTTCCGTCACGACAGGTCGCGGACGATTTATATTTCGGTTTTGCCACCGGATGGGAAGATATTTGTTGCAAAAACGAACCGTTGGTTCCCATGGATTTTTTCAAGAGTGTGGTCGTACCGCGTTATAGACGAATTCGTGTCCGTCCCGAAATGGTTCGAAATCATCTTGATTGCAAGTTAAATATTTAAATTATATAAGAAAGTATGACAAGCTGGAAGCTTATCGTACTTTACCGGACAGACACGAATTAGCATGAAACTTCACACTGCCGGAATTGACAAATGGTATACCGGTTGCAATTGCGATGTCCGGCTGCTGTTGCCGCATTTCCTGGAAGCCGGTATTAATTGCCTGTTTCCGCATGAAGTCAATAGTTGTATTCATCCCGCGCAGTTGCTAAATGAATACGGCAAAGACCTGAGAATAATGGGGGGTTTCGATAAATTGGAAATGATTAAGGGCAAAGAAGCGATTTAAAAATACATGGAAAGCCTGGCGCCATTGGTCGAGTGTGGGGGATATATTCCATTTTGCAACCACCGGTGCCCGCCGGATGTAAAGCCGGAGAATTTTTTGTATTATCTGAATTTGAAAGAGCAGATGTTCGGGGTAAAAATGTAATTTTTAATAATGGATAACAAAATTACGGTCACCAAAGGAGAATAAGTGAATATCAACACCGGAAAAACGATTCGGTTGAGCGATTTTATTCATCCAAAGGATAAACGCTGTTTAATGGTAGATACAACAATCACATCTACGCTGGGCGCAATCACAGGATTGGAAGATTTCGGTACTGTACTGAAAAGTATTAATGAGTTGGTGGATGGAATAATAATTAATCCGGGACAACTTGAACATCAGGCGGAGCAACTCGGCGGCAAACGTCGCGCAACTCCGATTGTGCGCGTCGACTGGACGAATGCCTATCGTCACAACGATTTCTGCCTGCCCGTTTCTAATGTGAAACGATTGATGATTTCAAACGGCGATGACGCATTCCAGCTTGGCGCTTCTGCAGTAATCGCCAGTCTACTGCTGGGATTTAACGACGAGTTCGAAGCCAATAATATCAAGGAGCTTTCGCTATTGGCCAGAGAATGTCATCCGATTTCCATGCCTGTTATCATCGATATTCGCCCGATTGGTCCCAAAGTATCACTCGGTAATTTTAGTGAAAGTATTAAACTGGGAGTGTCGTTCATGCTGGAGCTTGGCGCTGATGCCTTAATTATTCCCACCT
This sequence comes from Candidatus Zhuqueibacterota bacterium, assembly GCA_016931935.1. Lineage (GTDB taxonomy): Bacteria > Zhuqueibacterota > Zhuqueibacteria > Thermofontimicrobiales > Thiofontviventaceae > Thiofontivivens. Next base: position 53,525 of record JAFGDW010000237.1, read on the forward strand.
GCGATTCGGAGACATATCAAACAATTGCCCGGTGGATAAGTGTGCCTGTACTGCTCAGACTAAACGAATTTCCGCCCGAAAGTAACATGAAGCAAATGTTTGACGCCGGTGTTGCCGGGATCGTTTTAGCGGAAGATATTTTTGCTGTATCCGATTATGCACAAAAAATTGAAAATCTGAAAACAATCATACATCAGTAAAGGAATACAATGTCAGTATCAGCAGGTAAATCAGTCAGATTAAATCGGTTATTCAATCCGAAAGATGGCAAAGCTGTATGTGTGGCAGCAGATCATGGCTGGATGTCCGACCCGACTGCAAATGTCATGGAACTGGAGAGCATTTTACATAAAGTCGTGCAAGGTGGCGCGGATGGTATTCTCATCAGCTTCGGCACAGCGCTGCGGCTTGGCCACATTATACAGGGGAAAAATTCACCGGCCATGTTGATCCGTGCCGATTGGATGAATTTGCCACGGTTAGGCGGCGCCAATGTTAGCAATATCCTGCCGGTTGTTAATTTTAAAAAAATGGCAACTTCGTTTGCCAAAGATGCGCTGTTGGTTGGCGCATCGGCAATTACTATTTATTACTTTATTGGCTATAATGATGAATTTGAAACCATAAATATAGAACAATCTGCAATGTTTGCCCGCGAATGCCGCAAAATTGGCTTGCCGTTAATCATAGAGCCGATGGCAATCGGTGGCATGGTTTCCGGTGTCAACATTGCTGAAATCTTGATTGCTTCAGCGCGTATTGCGGTGGAAATTGGCGCCGATGCCTTAAAGATACCCTACACCGGTGATGTCAAAACGTTCAAACTGTTAGTAGATCAATCGAGAGTCCCTGTGTTAGTTCTCGGTGGTGCAAAATCGGATGTGCCGCGCGATGCACTGGAACTGGTGGATGAAGCGTTGCAGGCAGGCGCTAGCGGCACTGTCTTCGGACGCAATGTCACCAAGGCCACAGATCCGCAAAAGATGGTTGCCGACCTGTGTGCTTTGGTTCATGAAAATAAATCGCTCGATGAAATTTTTGGAGAAACAAGCAAATCAGGTTACCGGCTGAAAGCCATTCCTGAAAATTGTACCGGCTGCCAATTATGTGAAATTGTCTGTACACAATTCCATGAAAAAAACTATGGCATAAAAAGCGCGCGAATTAAAATCCACGCAAAAGGAAGTGAACCGGCTTTCAAACCATCCGTTTGTACACTTTGCGGGAAATGTGTCAACGCATGTGAACCGGGCGCGCTGACAATAGGAGATAAAGGCTATCTTGTGCTTGATAAATCACGTTGCAACGGCTGCGCCCATTGTATGGTAGCCTGTCCGTTTGGCGTTATTACCATGAATGCGGAAACGAATACACCAATCTTTTGTGATTTGTGTTTGGGCGATCCGCAATGTGTAAAATGGTGCAAACGTGATGCGTTAACGTTGGTGAAACGAAAAGAAAATGATGTAGCTAACAAGCTTGGGAATGAGAATTAAATAACACCGTCTGTGTTCATGAATATCTCTTAATTATGATAACGTTACATAGGCCTGGCCGTGTGTTGATTATTAGTGAGCTTAAACTTTGTTTGACATCCCCCTGAATCCGCCTTTGAAAGGGCGGCAAAGGGGGATGTCAAAAGTTGAACAAGTTATTTAATTCAGAAATTTAAATAATTCATCATCAAAGATACTCTCTCTACAATTATAAGGAGCAACTTGCATGTTACTTGAACAGCGAGGATATAAAAATAAAATTTTGTACGTTGATTTAACGACCGAAAAAATTTGGACAGAAACGCTTGATGAAAAAGTGATGCGACTTCTGCTCGGAGGGAAAGGATTGGGCTCATGGCTCTTATACAAGCATATGAAACCCAAAATCGATCCACTCTCACCGGAAAACGTTCTCATCTTTGTCGTTGGTCCATTGACTGGTACAACGGCGCCAACTTCCAGCCGGTTTGGTATTGTTTCGAAAAGTCCGGCATCGCATACATTTCTTGATTCTTATTGCGGCGGTTTCTTCGGTCAAATGATCAAGTACGCCGGTTATGATGCAATCGTTATTAACGGCGCTGCAAATAGTCCAAAAGTCCTCGTCATTAATGATGATGACATCAGCATCGACGATGGCAGTGAAGTCTGGAACAAAAATACACATGAATCTACCGAGTATCTGACATCAAAATATGGCGCTGATATGAAGACGGCCGTAATTGGCCCCCCGGGTGAGCGATGCGTGCCGATTGCGGGCATTTTTTGCGATGTGAGAACGCTTGGACGAGGCGGCGCCGGCGCTGTCATGGGTTCCAAAAAATTGAAAGCGATAGCCATTAAAGGCAGCGGCACTGTTGAAATAACGAACCAGAAAGAATTTGAGAATGCTGTTTGGGTGACTCATCGAATGTTGCGTATGAGTTCGCAGGTAACTCGTCTATCGAACGATGGCACCGTGAATATTCTGGATTTGGTAAATGCATCCGGAGCCTTGCCCACGCGAAATTTTCAATCCGGTGAATTTGAAGAAGCCGATAAACTGACCAGCAAGAACTGGAAAAAAGACTACTGGATAAAAAGCGCGGCTTGCTTCGGTTGCCCGATGGCCTGTACGAAAATATCACGGTCGAAAAAACATGGTATCGTTCTGGATGGCCCTGAATATGAAACCATTTTTGCAATGGGCTCCAACTGCGGCGTGACCGATCATGAAGCGATTATTTATGCCAATTATTTGTGCGATCTATATGGTATTGATACGATGAGCACCGGAGCTATTATTGCCTTTGTCATGGAACTGTATCAGAAAAAAATGATCTCCACAGATGATTTGAGCGGCATTAAAGCGACGTGGGGGAGTGGCGATACACTAATACGCCTGACGGAAATAATTGCGACCGGTGAAGGTATCGGTGAACTGCTGAGCAAAGGCGTCAGAGAAATATCCAAACATTTTCCGGGCAGTGAAGAATTTTCGATGCATGTTAAAGGCCTGGAAATGCCTGGCTATCTTGCTCGCGCTGCCAAGGGGATCGGATTAAGCTACGCGATTTCTGAACGGGGGGCATGCCATTTGAAAGGCTCACCATTGACAGAAATTCTTGGCGGCGCTGATCCGTTAACGGCTGACGGCAAAGCCGCCCTGTTCAAATCAAATCAGTTAGATGTTGCTGTTGTTGACTCAGCGATTTTATGCTACTTTGTAAAATTCGGCATCACATTAAAAGAAATTTTTCAGATAATAAATCCATGCACCGGATTCGAATATAAAAACCCCAAAGAATTGGAAGAAGTGGGCGAACGAATAATTACACTGACCCGATTGTTTAATACACGCGAAGGATTCTCCAAAAAGGATGATATCCTTCCCAAACGCTCGCTTGCAGAACCAATACCATCCGGCAATGCGAAGGGACATGTTGTTGAACTGGATACGCTGCGGTCAGAATATTATAATTTGATGGGATGGAATGACGACGGTATTCCCACTGAGGCTACCATTCAGAGATTGGCTTTAAACGACATTTTGTAGAAAGGTAATTATGCCAAAAATTCAATTTATAAAGCACAAACTGAATCCGATTATTCCACGCACTCCCAATACATTCTATTCAAAATATTCGGCAAATCCTGATCTGCTTGAATTCCAGGGAAAGTATTTCTTCTATTTCAGAGGTCAGAATGAAAAAGGCGCCGATCAAATTGGTGTTGGCTATACGCATATCGACAAATTTGATGGCATAAACTGGATAGTTCCTGATGAAAACCCAATTATTCCCATCTCATCCGATCCGTCAGCATTCGATTCCGGTTATATTCTTGATCCTGCTGCCATTGTCATAAACGGCAAGGTGCATCTCTACTATACTGCCCATCGCAGCGATTGGCAAAGCTGGAACATTCCATCGCACATCGGGCTTGCAATTTCCGACGATGGTTTCCATTTTAAAAAGAGCACTCACAATCCATTAATCGTAGGAATGGCTCCGGAAATTGTCTTCCATAATAACCGTTTTTACCTCTTTTTTCAGAAATTTGAGTCTGACGGTCGGCTGCATATTTTTTGTTGTCCCAGTGATGATGGATTGCATTTCAACGAAAAAAATCAGCAGAAAGTTTTCAGTCCATTTGTTGTTCCGAACTCCTTTGATTGCTATAGCATTTCGACAGTACGGATTTGGAGAGAAAAAGATAGGTATTTTATGACCTACGGTGGCTGTAACCGCTACATTGATTACCCTATTGCGTTTGGATTGGCCAGATCGAAAGATTTAATGCATTGGGAGCGTTACCCGCATAATCCAATTTTGGAACGCGGTACTGCGGGAGAATGGGATGAAGGCGCCATTTGGTTTGCCACGGTATTTAAAAAAGATGATGTACATTATCTCTGGTATGAGGGTAATGGTACTGGCCTGGGTGTATCGGATGAACATGCTCGTCAAGCTTCGAGTGAATGCCGGGATCAGGATTACGGAGGCTATGGAATTAATTCATTCTCGCAAATAGGACTGGCAACTTTTATGGGCGATATATGTCAATGGTAATTGTAAATCAGTTAGCTTAATTTTCATTGAATCATTCACATTGTACAAACTATTCCTGAAATAACTAAAATGCGGAGGAATAAATGCGTGATCGAATACTTGTTTTTATAACGTTCATTGTCGTTTTCTCATCAATTTTGTCTTCAAAAGGAATGGGACAGGGTGATCCTGCCTTTAATGGTGAATGGGTAATGATTCCCGAACAGAGCAGTGAAATTAGTATGATGGGAAAGTTTTCGATTGAAATCAAAATGAATGGTGCGGATGTGAAGATACTTCAGCCCAGATTTAAAGATGAACTCGTCTTAAGGACAGGCGGAGAAGAAAATAAAATTCCCATCACAAATCGTATTTTTCCAACAAATGTATTTATGGGACTCTCGATGCCGGTTGGCGAAGATCGTAAAATTAAAGCATATTGGGAACGTAATGGCATGGAACTGCGGCTTGAAGAATCATACGACATATTATGCTCGCAGGGACGATCTCCAATTTCAGCCACTCACATATTAGCAGTTTCTGATGGTAAGGAAATTATGACATACCAGATTCAACGTTCCACACGCTCAACTGGTCCTGAAATAAAATATATCCTGAAAAAAGCTGGTGTCCGAAATGCGTATTACATGGAACTTGAAGACGGCTGGGAAATTGATGGTAAGTTGCCGGAGAAGGCGTTACTAATTAGTTTGCAGGGTGTTGTTGATATGGCTGGGCCTAATTTATATTTCATTTATCAGGAGAGCTATCCATTTACCTATACCCGATCCGTATTCGAATTTTACAAAAAACGATATTATACATTTGAAAAATTGGAAACAGCCAAACAGGCAGTGGAAACGTTTAAGGAGTACGTAAATGGCTACGTTGTCTGGGATAAAGATGTACGCACGTCGTTGATTGTAGCATTTACCGTATGCGGGCTGGAAAAAGCCATTGCTGTGACCGAAGACATGATTCCGATGATGGAAAATGCTGGACTAAAAAAGATTGCCGATTTTCGCGGCCAATTCGCCGGACAAAACGACGCGGAGATTTATGACTGGGCGTATAATGAATATTGGGATCGATGCAGTCGGGATTTCATTATCTGGATGGGCGGCCCGCATGGCAACGTCATGCAACCCGGTGTTGCCGATTGGGGGATTTACAAAAAAGCGTTCTTTAGTGATTTATCCACCGTTCCCAGCGATACTGCAGAATATGCGCTCGCCAACAAATTACTCAGTCAGATGAATCCCATGTCCATGGTCATGGGTTGGCATTCGTATGTAAAAGACAAGGAGCGTGATCATGTAAAACTGGTATCGAGCTATGGATTGCGGGTGGAAGGATTGCACACGCTTCCTAATGTCAGTTTCAGCCACCAGATAATTCCCACACCCGGATTTGAATTTAAAAATCATCATAATTTAGTTGTCGGCAAAGATTACACACCGAAGAAGAAAGTCTATATTGCGTGTGTTCAAACCGATGGATTAGGGATTGGCGCCTGGTTAAAACCGGGGCGAGGCGAAATCCCTTATGCCTGGGAGGTGATTATGAATCTGTCGTGGATGATGCCATCAATGCAGGAATATTTTTACAGTATGGCAACGCCAAATGACTATTTCATTGGATGTCTATCCGGTCCCGGTTATATCTATCCCAAAGCTGTACCGCATGACAAGCTACCCGGTCTGATTAATATGGCAAAATGCTTTATGGAGAACCTTGATTTGAATGTATTTGAAATCATGGACTATTCTGAAGGAGCAACGATAGACGGAAACACCGAACTTACGAAAGAAGTTGTTGATGCTTATTATGAAAACATGCCCAATGCCATTGGTTTTCTGAACGGTTATGCGCCTGCCTTCACATTCACATCACGGAATGGCCGGCCGCTTATTTCGTATGATTACTATCTGTCACCAACTCGAACCGAGGATGATGCGGTTGCTGATTTGCAGGAATTGGCAACGATTAATTCAAAACGTCCGTATTTTCTGCTGATGCATGTGCGTGAATCGAGTGATGTGAAACGTGTAAAGGGTATTATTGATAGGCTGGAATCGCAGTTTGAGCTGGTGCCGCTGGATGTGTTTATCACGATGGCTGGTAAAAATCCAACGTTTAAGGAGCGCTATTTACAAAAGTAATAGAGTGGAGATTGAAATTCATAAGGGTACTAAATGCACATATACGGTCGAAACTGGAAACGGCGTGAGCTTGAAGCGCGTGTTGGTAAAATAGAAACGATTGGTGGCGTTCGCAGATTCAGGATTGAAGATGGTCCCGAACATGGCGTGGAATTGATCCAGGTACGCAACGGCGCAGGGTTAACCTATTATTTGAACGCGTCCCGGGCGTTGGATATTTCACTGGCCGAGTATCGAGGTGTTCCGCTTAGCTGGCATTCGGTTAATGGCGATGTCCACCCGGCATACTACAATCCCGATGGTACGGAATGGTCGCGAACCGCCGCCGGTGGCTTGTTGATGACCTGTGGGTTGACGCAGGTTGGTTCGCCATGTCAAGATGGTGAAGATAAGTTGGGGATTCATGGCAGAATTCATCATACACCGACGCGGGATGTTTCAGCATACGGTTTTTGGGATGGCGACGACTATCATATGCAAATACGCGGAATAATGCAGGAATCCAGAATCTTTGCTGAAAATATGCAATTAACGCGGGAGATCAAAACCCGGTTGGGCGAAAATAAAATTGTAATTCACGATACGGTTGAAAATATCGGATTTCAAACTACACCCTTCATGATATTATACCATTTCAATTTTGGCTTCCCGCTTATGACCGAAAATACAATAATCGAATTCCCGTCGCATCAAGTTATTCCACGCGATCAGCATATTCCGGTCGACGGATTTGATCGATGGCAAACACCGGAAGTGAACTATCAGGAACGGGTATATTATCATCAAATCGATCAGGCAAAAGTAAACGACAATTTGGCAACGGTTTATATTCGAAATTCCAGCTTCCCAATTGAGGCTGGAAATGGTAAAATACCTGTAACCGTACGTCTGGCTTGGAATATCGATAACCTGCCAAATCTGATTCAATGGAAAATGCCTGCTGCCGGTGTGTACGCCTTGGGAATTGAACCGGCAAACTGTCATGTTGAAGGCCGTGTTGCAGAGCGTAATAATAAAACATTGATTATGCTTGAGCCGGGTGAAAGTAAGCATTATTATTTGGAGTTGGAAATTGTTGAAGAATAGTGAGGGTTGATAAAGGCTAAGACTCAGGCTTAGGCGAAGGAAAAAGCTTATACACAGCCTTAGCCTTCGCATCTGCATCCAGAGAGCAATCAATCGGAAGTTAAAACGGTACTTGATTCATTATCAAAGGGAAAAAATTGAATGCACATTTTGGGGCTTCACATTATTGACTTTAGTATCATTCTAATTTATATAGTCTTCATTCTCTGGCTGGGAAAACGTGCAGCAGATAAAACGAAAGATACCAGTGATTTTTATCTTGCCGGCCGTAAGCTGGGTAAATTCTATCAATTTTTTCTCAATTTTGGAAATTCCACCAATGCCGACCAGGCCATGGCAGTTTCTCGTGAGATTTATCGCCAGGGCATCGGTGGCATGTGGATTCAGTATTTGGTACTATTCCTGACACCGTTTTATTGGTTCACAACTATGCTTTTCCGCCGATCGCGGCTTGTTACCATCGGCGATTTTTTTACCGAACGATTCCACAGCAAATTTCTCGGCGGCGCGTATGCTGTGTTCACGTTGTTAATGGCTTTTCTTGGTGGCGGAGTTGGATTTATGGTCGCTGGAAAAACAATGATGGTGCTTTCACCGAAACCTGCAATACAGTATACGGTTGAAGAAGCTCAAAGCGTCGCGATGTTTGAAGAATATCAGCTATTAAAAAAGAAAGCAGATCTGGGATTAACGAATGAAGAACAGGCACGTTATGATGAGTTAGTTGAGCGCAATAAAAAAGGTGAATTATGCGCTGTCATTTCCTATACGAATGAAATTGCATTTTATTTTATCTACGCGGTAATCGTAGGAGTTTATACGATGTTGGGAGGTTTTCTCGCCGCAGCAATCACTGACGCTATTCAGGGAGTGCTCATTATTACGTTCTCAATGTTGCTTATCCCGATCGGATTGAATAAAATTGGTGGCTTTGCCGGACTTCACGCCTCGGTGCCGGATTATATGTTTGAGCTGTTCGGATCGGCATCGATGAGTGAGTATGCCTGGTATACTATTCTCGCAATGGTGATTGCCAATCTGGTTTCAATAGTTGCCAGCGCGCCGATGATGGCAACCGCCGGTTCAGCCAAAGACGAAAATACCGCTCGCTTTGGCATGATCGGCGGTATGTTCTTCAAACGTTTTTTAATGATTTTGTGGGCACTTACAGGACTTTTAGCAATTGGCCTCTATACAGGCAAGCTTCATGATCCGGATTTGATTTGGGGATTTATGACCAATGATTTACTTTTCCCTGGCGCAATTGGATTAATGCTATCCGGAATTTTAGCAGCGAATATGTCATCGCTGGATGCCGCTTCAGTCACAAATTCCGCTTTATTTATAAAAAACATCTACCAACCATTTGTAACGAACAAATCAGAAACGCATTATATTAACGTGGGGCGAATTGTTATCGCCGTTACTCTGCTTGGCGGTATTTGGGCAGCTGTTTTCATTGGCAATCTGCTTGATTTATTTAAATATTTTATTTCCATACCGGCTATTTTCGGTGCGCCTATCTGGCTTGCATTTCTGTGGCGCCGTCTCACAAAAACGGCAGTTATTATTCAGGTGTTCGTCTGTTTCACTATTTATGCTATTATTCCCAATGTATTTCAGAGCATCGATGCCATTAAATCAAATGAACATTTTCTGCTTCAGACAAAGCCGAAAACAGTCACTATTTCGACTGGCGCTTTGAAGGAAGATGTTGAAGCGGGACGGGCGCAAAAAGTTGGTGACAGTATAAAAAAAGAGCATACGATTCAACCTGCAGGCATATTTTTTGACAAGGTAGCGTTATCTAATCCGGAAGATAGCAATTCCCCCCAACTTGGTCTCGGGCGATTTCACGCAGAAATCTGGATTTTAAGCTGGTTTGGCATCGATTTTACAGAATTCACCAAAGCACAGCTTGTTACGACGCGCTTTCTATTCGATGCATTATTTCCATTTTTACTGCTTTTCATATTAAGCTATCTAACGCGACCAACTCCCATTGAAAATCTCAATCGATTTTATGGAAAATTACATACACCTGTGAAACCGAACGCGGAAGAGGAAAATAAAGCTCTGGAATATGCATTTAGTCATCCCGATTTGTTTGAACATGAGAAAATATTTCCCCGTTCACAGTGGGAAATTTTGAAACCCTCAAAGCAGGACTTATATGGATTCGGGGGAAGCTGGTTGTTGGTTTTCTTTATTTTATTTTTATTATGGCTGATGATATCGATAAAATAGATTTTCTGAACAAGAAAGAATTAATCATGGAATATAGTGGAAAGTATTCAATATTCAATTCCAATACGATCAAAACATATCCGCTTCGCACGCGGCAGAACAAAGTCAAGAAAGATCAGCTTATTTTTCCTGAACAGATAAAGCAGTGGAATTTGAGTCTCTCTGAGCATATTACTTCTAAAATAAATTTATTGGCAAAATCAGTTGTTGATTGTCGGCAAACCAACAAACCAGTCGTTTTATTTTCAGGCGCGCATTTAATAAAAAGTGGAATGGGACCGTTGATTATTGACCTTGCTAAACATCAATTACTAACACTTGTGGCAGGAAATGGCGCCACAGCCATTCATGATTTTGAGCTGGCATTAATAGGGGAGACAAGCGAATATGTGCCTGACGCTTTGGGTAAAGGACAATTTGGCATGGCATACGAATTTGCCTATATTAATGAAGCGTTATCGTTAGGTAATAAGTACAAACTCGGCTATGGTGAATTATTGGGTAAAATGATTTGTGATGCAGGATTTAGATCAGACATTTTGTGGGAAGTAGTACGTGATTCCTCCCCCGGGAATTTCAGCTGTCGGGAAATCAGTGTACTTGCAGCGTGTTATGAAAACAGTGTACCGTTTACTGTACATGCGGGAATTGGCGTGGATGTTATCGATCAACATCCGTCTTTCGATGGTCAGGCTAAAGGTGGTTGTTCCGGTCGTGATTTCCTTATTTTCACGAATGAAATTTGCAAATTCACAAATGGCGGTGTAGTGATAAATATCGGCAGTGCGGTTCAGGGCCCTGAGGTACTTCTCAAAGCGATATCAATGGCAGCTAACGCTGGAAACACTCCACATGATATTTTAACCGCTGATTTTGATTTGCGGAATTACGATTCGGAAAAGATGACAGATGAGTCTTTCCATGGTTATTATTTTCGTGATCAAAAAAGTATTGTAACACGAATTCCACTGGCGTTTAACGGTAATGGTTTGTATATTCAGGGAGACATTAAGCAGACAGTGCCATTGCTGTATAAAACGATTATGGAATTGATCTGATTCCACGCCCCCTTTCCAACTCAAATCAACGGAGGACATTATGAAGATACGTAATATCGGAATTTCTTTCGGTATGTATTTGGTGATAGTGCTCGGATTTGTCGTATTAGCCAATGGAGCTGACCCCTGTGATCGTGCTTGTCTTGAAAAACTTATTGACGACCTACTCGAAGCAATGATCGCGCATAATCCCAGTCAACTCATGCTTGCCAGAGATGTCCGCTATACTGAAAACGGCGTGGAGTTGCGGCTTGGCGATGGCATGTGGGGCACACTCAGCACACGCGGAAAATACAGTATTTATGTGTCCGATCCTGAGACCGGACAGGTTGGATTCTATGGAACGGTCGACGAGAACGGTGGGATGAATTATATTGCACTCCGGCTGAAAGTATTTGAGTTGTTGATTGAAGAAATCGAGGCAATTGTTGTACGGCCCAGCGGAATGAATATTACACCGGATCAAAAACCGGCACGACCAACCGGACAAGTTATGGATGAGAAGAAACACCGGCCTCAGTTTTTACAGACAGTACCGTCGACAGAGCAGATGACTCGGACACGTTTGACCGAAATCGCCAACTCCTATTTTACCGGTTTAGCCAATCAAACAGGCAACTTTACGGCGCCGTTTGCCAAAACATGTGAGCGCTGGGAAAATGGTTATCCACGACAAACCAGAAACCGAATCCCGATACTCCCAAAAACATGCCCGATATTCTCTGCATGAATTGTGAACAGCAACAAAAAAGTGGCTGGTTTGCATTCGTGACAGATATTCGGAACCGACGCTTTCCGATTGTCGATATAGAGCGCGGGTTGGTGATGTCATTCGGATTTTTCGATCATAATGCTGCCGTCCGTGAATATACGTTCCCGGATGGTACAATGACTCCAAACATTCTGACATATCCACAAACTATCGAAATCTCGGAGCTTTTCCAGATCAGGGATGGTAAGATCGATCAGATTGAAGCAGTGATAAATTCAATACCGTATCGCATGAAATCGGATGTTTGGGACGATTAGTTCGGAGTATATCAGCTCTCGTTTCATATGACTATTAACACTCGAATCATGCAATTGACACTGCAAGAGACGGTTCATACTGTAATTCTACGGCGATTGCACCTATTAGACAGGCAATGAAAAATGAAAATTGAACGGATAAAGGTGATTCTGGAAAAAATTAAGAGAGTGAAAATAGCAGTTTTGGGTGATTTCTGCCTTGATGCCTATTGGATGTTGGATTCATGGGGATCTGAAATTTCACTGGAAACAGGGCTAAGAGGTGAAGCAGTAGAAAAACAAAAATATTCACTTGGAGGTGCATCAAATATTGCCGCGAACCTGGCAGCATTAAATCCAGCAAGTATTCAGGCAATCGGCGTGATCGGAGATGACCTGTTTGGCAATGAACTCGTTCGTCAATTAATAGATTTGGGTGTCAATACCGACGGATTAATTATTCAAAAAGAGAACTTCAATACGGTTACTTATTGTAAACAAATTAAAGATGGCGTTGAACAACCACGTATTGATTTCGGTATTTTTAATCGACGGACGAATGCTACGGATAAAATTCTGCTTCAAACATTGCGGACTGCGCTTGCAAGAACAGATGTTCTCATTATCAATCAGCAAGTGCCAGGCAGTATCACAAATGATATGTTTTTAGACGGTATCAACGATTTGATCAATGAATTTCCGGATAAAACAGTTTTGGTTGATTCGCGGCATTATAGCCATTGTTTCAAGAATGTCTATCTAAAAGTTAATGAATTCGAAGCAGCGCGAATGAATAATGTGGATATTGCAGTTAATGATAAGCTATCATTAAAGGACGTTCATAATTATGCAGATCAGCTCTTTGAAAAATATCATAAACCAGTGTTTCTTACCAGAGGGTTTAGAGGTATCTTTGTTCGTGACAGCAATAGTTCCTTTGAAATCCCGGGAATTCAACTGATCAAAGAAATTGACTCAGTTGGAGCCGGGGATACAACAGTGAGTGCACTATCGTGTTGTTTGGGTGCAGGTGTTTCTCCACTTGAAGCTGCTAAATTCGCAAATTTTGCTGCGGCAGTCACTGTACAGAAATTATATCAAACAGGTACCGCTTCAGCGCAAGAAATATTGGAAATTGCTGCAGATCCAGACTATATCTATCAATCGGAATTAGCAGAAGATATCCGCCAAGTGAGGTATTATAATTTCTCGGAAATAGAAATTTGCTATGAACTGCAATCGATTGCTTTAGGGAAAATTCAACATATTGTTTTTGATCATGACGGGACGATCAGTACGCTAAGGCAGGGATGGGAAGCAATTATGGAGCTGGTTATGATTAAAGCCATTCTTGATCAGCAATATGAGAACGCTGATGAAACACTCTATCATAGAGTGCGAAATCGTGTCCGTGAATATATAGATAAGTCCACCGGAATTCAAACAATACTCCAGATGGAAGCTCTCGTTGGAATAGTGAAAGAGTTTGGAATTGTACCAGTCGAAAATGTTTTGGATAAATTTGCCTATAAAGAGATCTTCAATAATGCACTGATGGAAATGGTTAATAAGCGAAGAAAAAAAATAGAGCGCGGGGAACTCGATGTCACGGATTATACTATGAAAGGCGCCGTGATATTTTTAAAGCAATTAAGAGAGATGGGGAAAACACTTTATCTCGCTAGTGGTACAGATGAAAATGATGTTATTGCTGAAGCTAAAATATTGGGTTATGACTTTCTATTTAATGGCGGCATTTACGGAGCAACCGGTGATGTTAAGAAATATTCAAAGAAAATTGTCATCGAGAAAATTCTAAAAGAGAACAATTTGAACGGTGCGGAATTGGCTTGTTTTGGTGATGGGCCAGTGGAAATACGCGAATGCCGAAAAAAAAATGGAATTGCAATCGGAATTGCCAGCGATGAAATTAGAAGGCATGGGATAAATATTGATAAGCGTGCTCGATTAATCAAAGCAGGTGCCCATTTGATAATTCCGGATTTTTCTCAGATGAATAACCTGTTGGAAATACTATTTTGAAATTTTGTTTATACGGTACTACTAACGATGTTGATTGATGCTTTCTACGCGAAGGACTTCAGCTTTTCCGGATAATACATTTCGTATTGTTTCACCAATTTTATGAGAAACCAATGGTTTCAGAATAATCGCATCCACATTATATTTATTTTTAAATTCTGGTCCATCCACATCCCCAAACCCAGTAATTAAAATAACTGGAATATCAGCCCGGATTTCCTTTACTTTTTTAGCAATTTGCAATCCATTCATTTTAGGCATCGTCAAATCAGTGATGATGATGTCGTAATCCAGCGAATTGTTTTGAAACAAGTCAAATGCTTCGACACTATCTGATATAATCGTAATTTGATAGCCAAGTCGGGTCAACATGCGTTCTGCCATTTTAATGATTGCTGTTTCATCATCGATGAACAAAATTCGTTCGGAGTTTCCCTTTAAAGTTGTTACTTCTTCTGTCAGTTCATCCTGGCAGGAATCATGCACTGGTAAGTAAACATTGAAAATTGTCCCCCTTCCATTTGTACTTGAAACCGTAATTTCGCCGCCATGATTACGTACGATTCCATGTACCACTGAAAGTCCAAGACCTGTCCCTTCACCAACTTTTTTTGTGGTAAAGAATGGTTCAAATATGCGATGAATATCGGTGGATTTAATTCCAATTCCTGTATCTTTTATCGATAACCGTACAAGTTGTTTGTGATGTAAATGTGCAAAATGATGTAATAGCTTTTTCGTTACTTTAAATGGTTTTAATTTAATCTCCAAAATCCCGTCAATACCGCGCATCGAGTGAAAAGCATTGGTACAGAGATTGAGCAAAATTTGTTGCATTTGAGTTGGATCGGCAAGTACGGGACCACAGTTGGGATCAAGCGACAACTTCATCTCAATGGTTGATGGTAACGATGAACGCAGCAGGTTAATGGTTTCTTGATAAATCTCCTGAAGCTTGACTGGTTTTCGTTCCTGTTCAATTTGTCGACTGAATGTTAGAATTTGTTTGATTAAATCTTTTGCTCGTTCAGCACCTTTAATAATTCGGTTTAAATCTTCACGTGCATATCCTTCTGTTGTTAGAGAGTCTTTCATCATTCCCGCGTAGCCAAGAATCGGCGTCAAAATGTTATTGAAATCATGTGCAATTCCACCAGCAAGCGTTCCGATGGCTTCCATTTTTTGTGCCTGTCGTAGCTGCTGTTCCAGTTTTTCTTTCTCCCGTTCATCCTGTTTACGTTTTGTGATGTCCTTCGTAATGTGAACGGCGCCTTCATAATTATGATCATCATCAAATAACGGGTCGAGAATGACTTCAAAATATTTATCCATGCTTTGAAATTCATATACGACACGCTTTTTTATTTGGTGTAATCGCTTTAACGGACATTTTTCTTTGCTTTCGATAGAATGGTGGATTATGTCGTGACAATGTTTGCCAGCCATTTGATTATTATTCTTTCCTGTCATATCCATCATTGCACGGTTGCCACAAACGATCAAATTGTGGTCGTCCAGAACACAAATGGCTTCTTCCACACTATCAAATGTCGATTGCCAGTGATTTGCTGCGCTGCGTAAATTCTCTTCTGCCAATCTATTTTTTGTAACATCATTAAACACAACGGCAAATTGCCCTTTTTGCGGACTATACGCCGTTACTTCATAATATTTGTTAAGTTCGCCGGAATAATTTTCGAAATGAAGGGGTTCACCCGTTAATGCAACCCGACCATAATTTTCGATCCAATGTTTTTCCGTACCAGGCATAACATTCAAAACTGTTTTGCCAACGAGCTGTTCTTTTTTAAGGCCGGTTAATTTTTCGAAAGCCGGATTTACATCAAGAAAACGATAGTCAACGGGAGTCCCGTTTTCATTACAAATTATTTCATGCAACGCTACACCCGACGTCATTTCCGAAAACAATAGACGGAATTCTTTCTCTCGTTTTTTGAGGGCCTGTTCCGCATAAATTCGTTCAGTGATATTATCAAATACAACAGCAACGCAATTATTGGGCAGTGGAATTGCCTTAACACTGAAATCGCTATTCCTAATTCTATCGTCAGCATAACTGATATGTTCAATTTCTATGGATTTCCCGGTCCTTATAACTTCTGCATATTTTTGTGGAATACCAAGCTCACGCAAACCTGGAAAATTTTCATCGAGTGTCCGTCCGATCATGGATTCGATTGATACACCAGTATATTGGGATGCAGCGTCGTTTGCAGCGGTCATGCGCAGTGTCCGATCATTGTTCACATCTTCAAGGTGGTAGACATGCAAACCAACCGGCATGGCGTTAATAATTTTCTTATAGAGCTCTGGTGGAGTTTCACTAAGCTTCATTATGAATTTCCTGGTATTGGTCCTGGTCATAAGATAGGCAGTTATGTGTATTCAATAATTGTCAGAATTATTTTAGTTATCGGCTGTATAAGTTATTAAATAATTATCTAAACGGATTATCTGTAAATTTTCAATTAAAAATATGCATCGCTCCGATGTGTATATTCGTTGTTCCGCAATCGTGTAAGATCGATTTTGATGTTCAAATAGTTTTAACGTTGGCCCATACAATTGCTTGTTCATTACTATCTAATGCTTGATTTTTTGTGCTAATTATTCTATATTTAACAGTCCGATTAATGGTTTTATTTAAAATAACGTCCAGTGACTAAATTATAATATGAATCGTACAGCAGTAATTATTCTAATAATTCTATTCATTTTTTCCAATCGATCAACGGCTCAGCCTAAATATGCTATTGATTTTTTATTCGGTGATGCAAGGTGCCTGCCGTCATTTTTAAAAATAGAGCAAGCCGGGTTTGATAATATCCAGCTTACGGCACATTATAAGACAAATTCATTTCAACAGCCATATTATTATAGTTTTCGAGTTTCATACCGGGCGAACAAAATGGCCTGGGAAATCGAAATGGTGCATTTAAAAATTGAATTACTTAATAATCCTTCTCCAGTGCAGCATTTCGAAATTTCCCATGGTTACAATCTTATAACCCTAAATCGGATTCATAAAGTACAACAGTTTGCTGTGAGAATCGGTGGGGGAATAGTGCTTGCTCATCCGGAAAACAGTGTTAGAAAACAAACATTAGATGAAACCAACGGATTGATTGGGCTCGGATATTATATTGCCGGCCCCACCGCGCAATTCTGTATTGAAAAATGTATCGGAAAAGCCAAAAATTTTGAATTTTCCGTTGAAGGGAAGTGTTCAGCATCGTATGCATCTGTTCCGGTTGTTGATGGGAGGGCACACGTGCCTTTATTTGTATTGCATGGTCTACTTGGGATTCGCTATTGTTTTTAAGGTTGTACGAATTTCGTATTCTGAAAAGTCTTTCAATGAATAATAGAAGTTGTGTTTGAGCCAAAAGTGCGAGCGTTAACATGAAAGTTACCAAGTTTCAGCTATCAAATCTATTCCAATTGCACAAAATCCGACGTTTTTCCCAGATCGTCTTTTTTTTACTATTTCTTTATCTGATTATTCTTTCAGTAACACCACAGGATGCCATATTACCAATTGATTTTTTCATCCGGATGGATTTTCTTGCGGCGATATCAACGTCGCTCGCTGCACGTTCATTGGATATGATTTTCACAACCTTTATTCCTGCTTGCATAATTGTTGTAATGACGATTGTCTTAGGACGCGTCTTTTGTGGCTGGATCTGTCCGATGGGGACAGTGCTCGACTTATGGGATCGTGTAATTCGTGGACGTAAAAAGCATGTACGTAATTCAAGATTGCCGCACAGTGTATCGATGAGAAATATCAAATATTATTTGTTGGGATTTTTTCTGGTAGCAGCAATGTTCAGTACTCAGCTTTCCTGGCTTATGGACCCGATCCCAATAGTGACACGAAGCGTAGCTCTGCCCATTTATTCCTATTTTACTTACGTAACAACATCGATTCTCGCACCACTCTGGCAAGTACCAATTATTCATCATGTTTCGGAGCCATTGTACTCATTTTTGAAAGCACACATTTTTTTGAATAATCCGAATATCGGTTACCAGGCGATGTCGATGTACCATTATCTTATATTTTTAGTGTTCATAGGAATTCTCGCATTGTCTGTATTTCAAGCGCGATTTTGGTGCCGGTATCTGTGTCCCCTCGGCGCGCTCTATGGACTGATTTCCAAATTAAGCATTTTACGTTGGATCGTCGATCCTGAACTGTGCAACGCATGCAATCGCTGCGTCCGACAATGCAAAACAGCAGCCATTATTGATAAGGGAACTGGTTATTATGTACAGGAATGTGTCGATTGTTTTTCATGTCAATATGAATGCCCGCAACAGGCAATTCGTTTCGTTTTTCAATCACCTTTAAAAAGTATTCGCGTTGAGCAGACCGTGTTACATGAGGGTCTGGCACTGTCGCGACGAACATTTTTAAAATCAGCCATCGCTGCCGGTGTTGTCGTCCCGATGATAAAATTAAAAACCAGTGAACGGAATCCCAATCCATGGCTGATTCGACCGCCAGGAGCAGTTGCGGAAGAAGAATTTCTCGATAAATGTATTCGCTGTGGCGAGTGTGTGGAGGTCTGTCTGACGAATGCCTTGCATCCGGCACTATTTGAAGCCGACATTGAAGGCATCTGGACACCGCGACTTATTCCGATGCTCGGCTATTGTGATTATGAATGCAATGCATGCTCCCAGGTATGCTCTACCGGAGCTATCCGAAACATTTCGTTGCCGGATAAAAAACAACTAAAAATCGGCCTTGCCTATTTTAATAAAAATAAATGCATTCCGTGGAATGAAAATAAAAATTGTCTGGTATGTGAAGAACATTGTCCGGTACCGGATAAAGCTATAAAATTCGTAGATGAACAAGTGCCTGAACAACGAACAAATAGATTAGTAACGGTCAAGCGTCCATATGTGGTTACGGAATTATGTATCGGCTGCGGCATCTGTGAATACAAATGTCCATTAAAGGATGAACCCGGCATTCGCGTAACTGCACGTAACGAAGCGCGCCACCCGCAACGTTATTCAGGTAGCGGAGAAAATACATTATAGATTTAATTCAGGATTTTTTATGAAAGAACAGTCTTTATTCCTACGAATGGCCATTATTATAATTATCTGCATTTTAGCAGGATTAAATTGTAATTCAACCGGGCCTGACAATTCAGTCAAATTGCTGTTTCCCCAGCCGAAGGAAATTGGCTCCGATTATAAACAGACAAAAATGAAAATTTATCGTGACAAAGGATTATATGAATTTCTGAATGGTGGAGCGGAAATTTATTTCGATTATGGTATTGTTCAAGTTGTTTCGACTGAATACCAGGTAAATTCCGATCTTGGCATTGAAGTCAGTGTCTATGATATGGGCGATTCATCAGGTGCATTTGGCATATACAGTTCAAAACGCTATCCGGCAGCGGATTTTATCGATATTGGCAATAACGGATTTCGGACTTCAGCTTCACTTGAGTTCTGGAAAGGGCAATATTATTGCAAATTGATTAATTATGAAACCAGCGCGGAATCGGATAATGCAATGCTAAAAATTGGAAAATTTATTGCTGAACGAATAAAAGAAACCGGACAGCCCCCGGCAATTGTATCGTTACTTGCCCAAAATGATGGTATTAAAAACACTGAAAAATATTTTCGTACCCAACTGGGTTTAAATAACATCCACTACATCAGTCATGATAATGTCCTGATGTTATCTGATTCAACACAAGGAGCTGTGGTTGGATATGGCGATACAAATCCTATAGCTCTGGATTTTGTAATTCAATATTGTGATTCAGTACATTCAAAATCTGCAATTGAATCATACATCCAATTTTTAAAAGAGCAGGGGAGAGTAGACTCCAGCGGAAATTTCTATAAATCCATTGGGAAAAATCACAAATGGACATGGATTGGTTCGGAGAAGCAATACCTATTTGGTTTGTGGAACGCCGAAGATGAATCAGAGTCTCTTGAGATAATGACAATGATTTCAAAAAATATCCAAAACAAAATTAAGTGCAAATACTGAAAGTTTCTCAACCTTTTCAGAATTATAAATGTGGAGCAATATCATGAGCTGCCAACACTATAATCGTCGTCAATTTTTAAAGCAGGCAGTAGTAACAGGACTATCTGCGACTGTACTGCCATGGATTGATTGCATTAAAACACAAACTAAAGAAATGCAGATGAAAGGAAGTGTTCCAACAATTACAGGGTTAGCAATAGCTCGAGGTGCTGATGATCCCACGTTGCTTGTACGCGAAGCAATAAAGGCTGCCGGTGGAATTCAGAAATTCATCAGTAAGGGAGATATTGTCATAATCAAACCCAATATCGGCTGGAGCCGAACTCCGGAACAGGCCGCGAACACCAACCCGGAAATCGTTGAGACTGTTATTGAGCTGTGTATGGAAGCTGGCGCCAAAAAGGTGAAGGTGTTTGATTTGCCTTGCAATCCTACGCCGCGCGCATATCGAATGAGCGGGATTGAAACAACGGCCAAAAAAGCCGGCGCGGATATTTATTTTATGGATGATCGTAAATTTCGTGACATTACTATCCCTATGGGTGAAGCCGTAAAAAGCTGGCGTATGTACACAGAAATTTTTGAAGCGGATAAATTGATCAATATTCCAATCTTGAAACATCATAGCATGGCGCGCCTGACCATGGGGATGAAAAATAACATGGGATTGATTGGTGGCAACCGCGAAAGTATTCACACACAATTCGATCAGAAACTGGTGGATTTATGTACGGTTATTAAACCACATTTGACAATTATGGATGCCTATCGGGTGTTAACAGCCAATGGCCCGAATTCCGGTACACCGGATGATGTGGTTTTAGCTAAACACGTTATTGTCGGAACAGATCCAATAGCGGTCGATTCCTATGGTGTGCAATTGTTTGGAACAATAACGAATCAGCCACTCACCGCTCATGATATTGAATATATCCGCCTGGGAAATCTGGCAGGTCTTGGAGAAATTGACCTTTCAAAAATTTCAGTAAATGAAATTGATTTATCATAATAGTGATAGGTTATTGTAAATGATGCTGAAACTTAGACAATATGGACTCCTAATTTTGGCTTTGTTGGGAATTACTGTATCCGCAGCTTCCCAGGAATTGAACTATCCATGGATCAACTTCTCCAATAATCAGATTAATCGACATATAGCCGATATTTCCACTCCCGAAGGTTACAAACGTATTGAATTAGGAGAAAATTCGTTTGGAAACTGGTTGCAGCATCTTCCCTTATTGCATAATGGAAGTCCGATGCGATTGTTCAATGGACAATTAAAGCAAAATCAAAATGCCCATCATGCTATTGTTGATATTGATGTCGGTACCACTGATCTACAGCAATGCGCCGATGCAGTTATCCGTTTATATGCAGAATATCTTTACTCCTGCAATTTGCAGGACAAGATTGCATTTCATTTTACGAATGGCGATCTGGCATCCTATTCAAACTGGCTTTCAGGGTGCCGTCCGAAAGTAAATGGCAATCGAGTCGCATGGATTCATGGCGATTCGGTAAACGATTCACATAACGTTTTCCGGCAATATTTGAATATGATTTTCACGTACGCCGGAAGTTTTCGCTGGCGAGCGAACTGCAACCGATCTCAATTTCGGACGTCAAAATAGGAGACGTGTTTATTCAGGGCGGATTTCCCGGGCATGCCATAATTGTAGTCGATCAGGCTATAAATACACGAACTAACGAAATCGCCCTTTTGCTGGCGCAAAGTTATATGCCAGCTCAACAAATACATGTTCTTCGAAATAACCACAATTACGATTTGAGTCCCTGGTTTGTTGTCAAAGCAACTGATAAATTTTATACTCCGGAGTGGACATTTGAGTGGTCCGACATCCGTAGATTTAGACAGCAGCCGTAATAACAGGGTGGAAACCGATTTAATGAACTGTTAAGAAGATGGATTATCTCATGCATTCATCCACACTGAAAAATAAACCAAAGAACCAATTCGCAGGAAGGGCATGAAAAATACCCAGCAATTTATACAGAAACCACCCAGAGGTCTCGCAATTTTGGCGATTGTCGGACTATCTTTTATTTGGTGCGCCGAATATATCGGATCCGGTGAAGTCATTCTGGCAACACGCACCGGGGCAATTTTAGGAACGTCTGTTATTTGGGCGGTTGTATTCGGAATTTTCCTAAAATACTGGATCGGCATGAGCGGCGCTCGCTATACTGCCTGTACGGGCGAAGGTATGGTTGATATGTTCTCCCGTATGCCCGGACCCAAAAATTGGGCGGTTTGGTTAGTCTTGGTTGCTCAGCTAATTGCCGGGGCAATATCGATTAGATCGATTGCTTCAGCAGCAGGTGTGTTTATCAACAATATTGTTCCGATTTCATCGTATATTGCGGGATGGCTTATTACAATCTTTGCGGTGTTCGTAGTCTGGTCCGGTACGTTTGAGTGGCTAAAGATCGTGATGAGTATTTTCGTTGTGATTAACATTATTGGTGTCGCGTATGTTGCCGCTCGTGTTTTCCCGGGAATTACGGCTTTTCTAAATGGCTTAATACCACGAACGATTGAGGTTCCCGCATGGGCACGGTTAGTTGGCGTTAGCAATAATCCCTGGCAGGAAATTTTGCCATTGCTTGGTTGGGGCGCAGGTGGTTTTGCCAGTCAAGTATGGTATACTTATTAGGTACAGGGAGCTGGATATGGCGCGGCAAACGGCAAAAAATATGGTGTGGCGGCTGATGAAGTAACGCTAAAAAAGCTTTCAAAACTAGAAGCACTGCACATTAAAGGCTGGTTTCGTGTTGTTTATACGGATGCAACCATTGCCATGCTTATTGGTATTATTGTTACGGTCAGTTTTTTAATCGCTGGCGCCGATGTGCTTGGGCCTCAACACTTAGCGCCCAGGGAACCCGATGTCGCTATTACACTCTCAACACTGTTTTCTTCACACTGGGGGAAATTCAGTGGGATATTATTTATGATTGGTGGCGCTGCAGCGCTGATATCAACACAAATCGGACAGCTTGCCGGCTGGCCGCGTTTATTGGCGGATTCATTTCGTATATGTTTGCCGGGTTTTAAAGAACGCTTTGTATGGAAAACTCAATTACTCAATTTCGCATGTTTTTAATATTCTTTTTATTTACGAATATGATCATTGTATTTACGCTTGGTTTGAAACCAGTTGTGCTAGTGAAAATTGGAGCGATTCTTGATGGATTGTTACTCACACCGTTTCAGGCTTTATGGGTTGGAATTGGCCTCTATTGGGTAATACCGAAATTATTTCAACCGGATATTGCCAAACTGTTTCGACCACACTGGATATTTGCTGTCGGTTTATTTATTGCTTTTATTGTGTTTGGATATTTTTGTCTTGTTCAGATTTCAAGTGTCTTATAGCCATTTAAAAGCATTCTTTTGCTTATCGAAAAAAGAATTGGTATTCAGGATGACAATTCCATAACTTGCGGATAAATCTGGATAATATAAATGATTTCCAGCTAGTATTATATTTTGTGTTGCATTTAAACAGATTATTTCGTACATTTGAGACAATATTTTTCAAAATTTAATCTGATTTCCATTATGAAAACATACTCATACATTAATTTTTTCATTTTACTATTGTTATCTGCCAGTATCAATGTTTCTGCCCAGCCGGAGCAAACTGTTCCGAGCATACCTGGAACGGACGGTCCCGTTCTTGTTCAACCTGCCGCCAGAAGTTTACTCCATACAAAAACACCCGAGTTTAAATGGAAACCCCTTAATAAGAAAGATATCGAATATCGTCTGCGAATTGCCGAATGGAATGGTAAAATTGTTTTTGACGAATGGGTGGGTACAAATACGCATTTTGTTATGCCAAGGACAGATCTGTTCGATGACTTGAAAATTTATCTCTGGAGTGTGTTCGCATACCAGGGGCAGGATGTCTGGCAAAGTGATACGTATTCATTTTGTGTAGATTTGGATGTAAGCGTTGATTTGGAAGTATTGCAAATACGGCAAATTGATCCAACAGTAAACTATTCTGCAGGCCAATTGATCAATTTTGAAGCGGACGTCCTAAATTGCGGCCCTGTGCAATGCAGAGATATCCATGTGCTGTTAAGTAATGGAAATCCGAACATCAATTATAAAATTACCCATCGTCAGAGCGTCGAACAGGATTCGGTAATTATTGAGAAACTTAATCCGAATGAAGTGGTGACAGTTCATCTTAAAGGACAATTGCGAGATGGCTTAAATCACTTTTTTGCCCAAATTAAAACCAGAGGAAATTTCTCCGATATTTATTTAGCCAACAACGTGAAAAACGGACCGTTACTGCAAACTTACGATGATCGGATTCAATTAAAAGGACTATTTGTTTTTTATCCCGCTACTTCCTGGGTTGATGACCAAAGATTTATATTAAGCAAAGAGGCAAAAGATCAACTCTTTGATAATATTCAACAATTAGATTCGTTTTTATGGGAACATACGCACCTGTTGACACTAAAAATCGATACCGTTTATGCAAGCAGTAATTTAGTACCTACTGATTTTACTCTGCTCGATGAGAAATCCGGTTATCTACTTTCACCGGCTCATTTGGACAGGATTAAACAATCGCAGAACGTTAATCCGGCAATGTACGATTTTATTTTCACATATTACCCATGGAATAATTCGCTAAAACACTGGGTTGGTTATCACGGCTATGTTTTTCAGGAAAGTAGAAATTCATCGACGGACCGTCCCCTCGCAGCACAGCCTGTCGCTGGAAACATTACCTTAGGATTTCAGGTTACAGTGCATGAATTTATGCACATTATCGAGTCGCTCGTTCCTGATAACAGTGAATCCACATGGCCATCGCCGGATGAAATGGAAATGAATACCACGTTTGTAAACGAGTTGGATTATTATGCGTGGATGTTGGAATCATGGCCAGCGAATCGCTGGTTCGATATGAAATCAGCAAACACGACAACTGTGTACGCTCAACCCAATCTTGTAGATAGTGACGTACCAGGCGAATTTATGCTTATGCAAAACTATCCGAACCCATTTAATTCATCGACGATTATTCAATATCGAATCCCTGATCGGTTAAATAGTGATCAACATCAAGTATCGCTTAAAATTTACAGTTTACTCGGTGAATGTGTTAAAACGCTGGTATTTGAATCTCAGGCAGCGGGGGAATATGCGGTACGCTGGGATGGTACAAATGAAGAAAATTATGCAGTGCCAACAGGAATGTACTTCTATCGGCTGAGTTTTTATAATCAAAATCAAGTACGAAAGCTTTTATTCCTGAAATAAATCGGAAAGAATATTGGAATGGAACCGAAATTATATCAATACAATGCGTATGTAACAGAAGTTTATGATGGGGACACATGTACTGTGGACATTGATTTGGGCCTACATACATGGTTGAAAGATGAGAAAATTCGGCTTGCCCGAATTAATGCTCCCGAACTGCGCGGAGATGAACGTGACGCCGGCTTTGTATCACGGGATTTCTTGCGCAGCTTAATTTTGAAAAAATCTGTTATCCTCGAGACCATCAAAGATCAAAAAGGTAAGTATGGACGTTATCTCGGTGAGTTGTGGATAATTGATGACAATGGCAACTATTTCAACATTAACGATCACCTGGTCGATAATGGATATGCCGTTTATCAATCCTACTAGATTTTCCGATGTATCTCTCAGTGATTCAAATCCTTTAAAAACTGACGTAAATTATCAACAACAAGTGAGCTGTGGGTATTAGAATTCGTCTCCATATCCACATATTTGGCATTCGGCATTTGTGAGACTATCTTCTGCAAATTATCCGGTTCATGGAGTGTGTCAGATTTTCCGCCAACTATCAGCGTTGGTGTTTGAATTGTTGGTAGCCGTTCCCATATTTCGTATTTGGATAGTTTTAACATCGCCTTTTTAAGTTTCCAGGGATCAGCTGCATCCAATGCATTTGCGTATTTTTTATATTGTGCCACGTCTTTGTCAAGCTTCATCCGAAATGTGCGCAAATACCATTTAACAATTTCTTTTACGACGATATAAAGGGCGGGATGGGTTAACCAGACCATTAATTTTCCCAGGAAGGGAACCCGAAAGACGGCATTTGGCCCAACGAGTAACTGGCAGCATGGGATGGCAGAAAGTAAGTGGTTGGCTTCCAAAATGGCGCTGGCCCCAAGAGAGCTGCCGAATAAAATATAATTCCCGGCTTCCAGGTGCAAGTGCTGCACCAGTACTGTCAAATCTTTCGCCAAATCTTCGACACCATATTCTACATTTCCTTTAACACGAGATGATTTTTTCTCCCGTGTTTCGAGATAATAGATAACGAAGTCCTTGCACATATCCGACAAAACATATTGCCAACTTTCAATTTGCGATATCCAGCCAGCGACAAATAAAACCGGTGGATTCGATGTAGGTATTTTGGGGCGAAATGTACGAAGCAAAAGTGTCACATTCGAATTAATTGGA
The DNA here is from genome assembly GCA_016931935.1 of Candidatus Zhuqueibacterota bacterium. Taxonomy (GTDB): domain Bacteria; phylum Zhuqueibacterota; class Zhuqueibacteria; order Thermofontimicrobiales; family Thiofontviventaceae; genus Thiofontivivens. The sequence goes on from JAFGDW010000237.1 coordinate 80,211, forward strand.
ACGAATTCGATTTGCTCAGTTGTATTCGGAAAAATAAGATAAACTGGTTCGTCCTGCTTCATGCTGTTCCTATTCGTTTTGCGTTCCGGTGTTCTTGTTCATCCGTTTATACCAGGTTTTATTCTGGCGATAAATATTTTTAAATTCCTGAAATAATCGATCATATAAAGCACGATGTTCAGGATTTGGATGATATGTTTGTTTTATTTGAATGTAGGTTTTAATGTCATCAAAGGTCGGAATAAAACCCAATGCGACACTGGCAAGCAATGCCATCCCTTTTGCTCCTGCTAATTGTGGATGTTCAATTTGATGAATTGTGCGATCCATGACATCTGCCATAATTTGGCACCAAATAGCACTCTTTGCACCGCCGCCAATTATACTTAGTTCCTTAACATTCTGATATAGATTTTCGAGCGTATTCATTGCCCAGCGTGTATTAAAAGCAATACCTTCAAAAACTGCTCGAAGTAAATGTGCCTGCGTATGCCTTAAGCTTAGGTTATGAAATCCGGACCGAACATAATCGTCATCCAATGGACAGCGTTCACCGAATAGCCAGGGAGTAAAAACCATTCCGTCAGCGCCTGCTGGTACTTTAGCTACCATCTCATCAAATACTTTAAACATATAGTCTGCATCATCATCAGCGTCGGAGGTAGTATCTGAATTAATAAGCAATTTCCGAATCCATTCGAGACATGCGCCCGCAGTTTCCTGATGCGCCATTCCCATATATAGCTGTTCAGGGTGAGCGCTGCCGATACAGCCAGTATAGTGAGGAATATCAATTTTACGTTTGCTAAAATGGCCGGCGACCCATCCGCTTGTTCCGATACTGATATGTAATTCCCCTTCGTGAATAGCTCCGGAGCCGATACCTGCTGAACTTAAATCACCAGCGCCGTTAATAACGGACGTACCCGGAGCGAGCCCGATCTCTGAAGCGGCAGATGGATTGATTTTTCCGGCAATTGCATTGCTTAGATCGATTTTTGCAAGTTTTTCAGGGGTAACTCCCGCCAGCTTGCAAAGCCCGGGATGCCATTGGTTTCGGTTATTACGAGTGTCGCACAGCCACCATACGACAGCAATATCAACAGACGTGGTGAAATTGCCGGTTAGCCGATGAATGAGATAATCTTTGATGTCGAGAAATTTATGCGTCTGTTCGAAAACATCAGGAAGGTTTTCCTTGATCCACAGAAGTTTACCAATAATGTCTTTGCCAGCCTGCCCGGGGCTGCCACCTGTAAATCGTAGAAATTTAAGGAGGTTGAAAATATTATAGCCGAGAATACGTGGTGGTTTCCAGAGAGTCTTGTGAATGATTTCGGAACCTCGAGAGTCGAGCCATGTAATACCGCGCATCAAAGGTTGCCCCTTGTGATCAACAGCGACAAGTCCTTGCATTTGAGCTGAAAATGTTAGTCCGACAACATCTTCTGGATTTACGCCCGTTCGTTTGATTACATCGCGTGTTGTCGTGCAGATGGCACACCACCAGTCTTCAGGATCCTGTTCTGCAAATCCGGGATTAGGATGATAAATAGGGTAGGATTGTTTAGAAACACCAATAACGTTACCAAAAACACTCACGAGAACAGCTTTGTTGCTGCTTGTACCTAAGTCATGGGCAACAATGTACTTATCAGTCATGAGTACCCCAAATTGTTAAGGATGTGTAATGTAATAGACAATTTAAAAAAAATTAACAAATGTGCAAGTTGATTTTTAAAAATTTATAAAATTGATAAAAAAATTGTCCTGATCGGATAATTTCTACTTTGATTCTATTTCCAAATAGTATATATTTACATAAAGTTCCACTATATTTTTCGGAAAAAAATGTTGCATAAAAAAAAAATAATGCTTATCTTGTATTCCCATAATTTAAACTAGTATGCGCTTAGGTATTATAATTCCGGCGTTTAATGCCGGTTCTCGATTGCACTCAGTATTAACCGGTGTAAAAAAATACACGAAAAATATTGTTGTTATCAATGATGGATCTACTGATAATACCCAAAAAATAGCACTTAATGACAAAGTGCCTGTTCTTTCTCACTTACAAAATCTTGGTAAGGGTGGCGCGTTAAAAAGTGGTTTTGCTTACGCATTAAATGCCAAGTGGGAACTCGTAATTACACTGGATGCTGATGGTCAACACGATCCATCGTTTATCCCATACTTTATAGATGCTTATCGGATAACAAATGATGCGATTATTATTGGCTCGCGAATGACATCACTTGAATCGATGCCTTTTCACAGGATTTTAAGCAATAAAATAACATCCGGATTAGTCGGTCTGCTATCAGGAATACGTGTTCTGGACAGCCAATCGGGGTATCGATTGATTCACTCGGATGTTTTGAAAACAATTAAATTGCATACTTCACGCTATGAAACCGAAACCGAAATTTTAATAAAGAGTGGTTTAAAAGGTTTTCGCTGTAGTGCAATCAATATCAGTACGATATATAACGGTGAGCCAAGCTCAATGCACCTTGTAAAAGATACATTGAGATTTATCAAGCTTTACTTTAAATGCTTATATGAGTACTAATCATGATCGATTTCCAGGAAGCACGTATCCGTATGGTGCGTGAACAGTTGGTTGCTCGTGGAATTAGAGATCAGAGTGTTCTCATGGCTATGCAGAAAGTTGAGCGCCATCGTTTTGTATCGTGTGAGAATCAGTCACGTGCATATGATGATATGCCGTTACCAATACCGTCATACCAGACAATTTCGCAGCCTTACATTGTTGCACTTATGACGGAGCTTCTTAAACTAAAACCAGATGATTGTGTTCTGGAAATTGGTACTGGTTCCGGTTATCAAACAGCTATCCTGGCAGAGTTAAGTCGGCTGGTCTATTCAATTGAACGTAATCCCGTGTTGGCAGCATTAGCTCAAGATTTATTGATTGATCAGTTGGAATATTCGAATATTCAAATACAGGTTGGTGACGGTACAATCGGATGGATTGAAAAATCACCCTTTCAAGCGATAATTATTACCGCCGGCGCACCTGCAATTCCTGAAAATTTAGTTGATTCACTGGCGAATTATGGTAATATGGTAGTACCAGTCGGTAGCCATGACTATCAGGAACTTATGGTAGTATCAAAACGCGGCGATTCTTATATATCAAAAAAGATATGCAATTGTGTTTTTGTTCCACTCATCGGTAAAGAAGGATGGCCTGAAGAATGAATAACAACAATAGCGCTGCAGCAATCGACACAAAAATTGTAAAGAAAAATATTATTCGTAGCACCTATGATTGGGTGCTTCACTGGGCAGAAACTCCATATGGAACGATTGCCCTGGTTATACTTGCGTTTGCTGAATCGTCGTTCTTTCCAGTTCCACCGGATGTTCTTTTAATTGCCTTGGCAATTTCAATTCCCAAACGATCGTTTTTCTTTGCGCTTATGGCATCAATTGCATCGGTAACCGGAGGTATGCTTGGGTACTATATTGGTGTTGGTCTTATGGATGTCATCGGCTGGAAAATAATTAATTTTTATCATGCCGAGCAGCTTTTTCGACAGCTTTTTGAAACGTTTAACAAATACAATTTCTGGGCAGTACTTACTGCAGCAGTAACACCAATACCATATAAAGTTTTTACAATCTCCGCAGGTGCTGCAAAAGCAAATTTTTTAACATTTATGGCAGCTTCGATTATTGGCCGTAGTTTGCGGTTCTTTGCAGTGAGTGGCTTAATTTTCTTTTTCGGAGAAAAAATTAAGGGATTTATTGAAAAGTATTTTAATCTTCTTTCTATTGTTTTTATTATCCTCCTTATTGGCGGATTTATTCTGATAAAATATGTGTTCTAAAAATTATGTCGGGGCGTAGCGCAGTTCGGTCAGCGCGCCTGCTTCGGGAGTAGGAGGTCGGAGGTTCAAATCCTCTCGCCCCGACTATGAATTTCAAATCCAAACCATATGAATCAGATCAATCGTAACACACCCAAATTGCACACCCATCGTTTTACCCCATATCAGTTTATACCCCATATTTTCTACATATTGATTAAGGAGAGCGTATATGAACAATGGAATGGTAAATGTTCCGATTCCAGCTAATGAGCCTATACTTGAATATAGGCCAGGGAGTCAGGAGCGAAAGCGGATCAAGTCAAGATTATCCGAACTTAAAGGACAACAACTTGATATCCCCATTATTATTGGCGGCCGTGAAGTAAGAAATGGTGAGCTTGCGGAATGCTGCATGCCCCATAATCACAAGCACGTCCTGGCGCATTATCACAAAGCCGGTCAAAAAGAAGTTAACATGGCCATAGATGCTGCGCTGGCAGCACGTCCTGAATGGGCGGCAATGTCCTGGGATGCACGGGCAGCAGTATTTCTGAAAGCTGCAGAATTACTATCCACGACGTACCGCGACACGTTAAATGCCGCTACAATGCTTGGCCAAAGTAAAACCATTCACCAAGCTGAAATTGACTCAGCGTGTGAATTGATTGATTTTTGGCGTTTTAATCCGCACTATATGCAGATGATTTATCATCAACAACCTCAATCATCTCGCGGCTGTTGGAATATGGTTGAACATCGGTCACTTGAAGGATTCGTTTTTGCAGTGACGCCATTTAATTTTACGTCCATCGCTGGCAATTTACCTACATCCCCGGCAATGATGGGGAATGTTGTGATTTGGAAGCCAGCATCTTCAGCGGTATACTCAGCATATCATATAATGGAAGTCTTAAAAATTGCTGGCTTACCCGATGGAGTTATAAATATGGTTCCCGGGCCGGGAGGCGCTGTTGGTAATCCGGTGATGGCCAGTCCACATCTTGCCGGAATACATTTTACTGGCTCTACTCCCGTCTTCCAGAATATGTGGCGTACTGTTGGTAATAACATTGAAAAATATAAAACCTATCCACGAATTGTTGGCGAAACAGGTGGTAAGGATTTTGTTTTTGTTCATCCTTCTGCGAACAGTGAAGAGGTCATAACTGCACTTGTTCGTGGGGCCTTTGAATATCAAGGACAAAAATGTTCGGCTGCTTCACGCGGTTATATACCTGAAAGTTTGTGGTCGACTATGCGGGAAAGTTTGGTTGAGACATTGAAACGCGTCAAAATGGGCGACCCGGAAGATTTTACCAATTTTATGGGTGCGATTATTGACAGGTCGGCTTACAATACAATTACCGATTATATAAAATTCGCTGCGGACTCGCCTGAAGCAGAAATTGTCGCTGGCGGCAATTATAGCGATAGCAAAGGCTTCTTCATTGAACCAACGATTATCCTTACAAATAATCCGCGCTTCAAAACAATGAAAGAAGAAATATTTGGACCAGTTCTGACAATTTATATTTATGCAGATAAGGAGTACGAGCAGGCACTGACACTCTGTGATAGTACATCGCCGTACGCATTGACCGGTTCCATCTTTGCGCAAGATCGTAATGCGATTAATAAAGCACGGCAAATTTTAGTCAATGCTGCGGGAAATTTTTATATTAATGACAAACCGACGGGAGCCGTTGTCGGACAACAGCCGTTCGGTGGGTCCCGTGCTTCAGGAACAAATGATAAGGCCGGTAGCATGATTAACTTACAACGCTGGGTTTCACCTCGGACAATAAAGGAGAAATTTGTACCGCCGACGGATTTTACTTATCCTTTTATGTCAGAGAAATAACTCAGCCATGTTGAGCGATCGCATTACTTGAAGTAATGCGGTTACAGCGCAAAGGTAATAAAACGTTAACGATTTAGTTTAATTGAAAAAGGGTCTACCAATATTGGAAGACCCTTTTTATTTAAGTTCATTTATATTCGAGACGTAAAGAAAAATTACACGGGACGTAATTTTTCCAAAAGCAGATTTATCTTTTGATAGAATTCATCAATCGTTCCATCATTGTATAGATGGTAATCCGCCATTTTCATGCATTCACTCAAATTTTGGGCAGTCGAAACCTGACTTTTTTCCAAATCCTCAATTCGCCGAAAACTCTCAAGATCAACAGCATTTTCATTTCTGCCTCTCTGGTTCGCACGTTTAAATCGTTCTTCTATGGGTGCATCAATTGAAATCAGGTTAAAATTCTCCAGTGCGCGTAATGAATTCACTTCGTAAACATTACGAATACTATCAATTACGACATCCGAATTTGCAGGTAGGTTCTCTTTAATCCTGTCAGCCAGTACTGATGCGCCGAATGTTTCCCGTAGATCGTTTCCGATCAATCTAAGATTTTCCCTGCTATGCTCCATGCCACGGCGAGTTAATTCATCGCGAATGCTGTCAGATAGCGAGAAATAAGAAAAGCCGGTATCTTTTAATAATCGCACGACACACGTTTTTCCAGATGCATTCGTTCCAGTCAATCCTAAAATTAGCATGGCCTAAACATAAGAAAAAAAAATCGTGCAGTCAAGTAAAATATCGATCAGCAGCAATAAAGATGTTTCAAAATATTTATGAAGGTTTTAATAATTTAATAACATGTGGCTTACTGCGTATTTACTTAGCATCCTTTAAAAATAACGGATTATACTAACCTGTAACTATCTAATCATTTGATATTTAGTAATCTTATGTCCATTTATTTGGAATAATATTTGCAAATAACAAATTCTTTCGAATCCTATTTTTATTATTTTTAGCGCAATTTGTCAGAAATTGTCCGATGTAAATGGATTAACACTATTAAAAACAATGTTTGATACTAATGTGGAAACTTCATGTGTTACAGTGAACCATCCACAATATGCTGTTCCATTTCCAGCCACCCCTATGTATCAGAAAGGATATTCAAGTGATGTACAGATTTAGCCTCATTATCAGCGTACTTTTTTGCATCGTGGTACATGCATATGCTGCAAGCAAGTACGATCTTGCTGACAGCTATCTGCGTAATGGCGATTATGAAATGGCGGTCGAGGAATATCAGAAAATATTAGAATCTGAGGGACCAGCCGCTTTATCCAACGATGTTCGCGCAATGGTCGGAAAAATAATTGGTCTTCACCAATTGAAAAATTACACCCAATCATTTGCAATTTGTAAGCGTGTATTGAAACTGGACAAATTTAATAGTACAGCTATTTTTTACGCTGGACGCAATCTGGAATCCCTGCAAAATGATGAGCTGGCTTTGAAATTGTATCAATACTATGAACAAATTAAACCAAGTGATCCATATCGCTTCTATATCCGTGCCCGCTACACTTATCTGCAGGAGAAAGCAATTCAAACCCGAGTCAATAATGCCATTCAAGTTGAGGGGACATTAACAAATCAAAAATTACCTGATAATGCCGTTGCTGTTCTTTATCCGGTAAACGTCGGCATGGATGCTTCGTGGGATGTTCTGTCAAAAGGATTAACACAACTGATAATTACAGATATGGATAATATCCGCGCGCTATCGGTAACCAGTCGAATTGAACTGCAACTTCTCATTGAAAAACTAAAATTCAATCCGATTGAATTAAGAAATGAAAATATTATTCCACGTTTTGGCAGGCTATTAAATGCAAAATATATTGTAAACGGAACATTTGAAGTTCAAAATAACAATCATATCAATTTACAGCTCGGAATACTAAATTTAAGTCAGCCGGATATGATTCAAACTGTAGAATTTAAAGGTGATTTGAAAGACATATTTTCACTTGAAAAGCAGATTGCACAACATGTTTGGGAGCATATGGGCATAACTCCTCGCTCAAGCGAGCTAAACAAAATTCAGAATTACCAAACTAAAAATTTTGATGCTTTTATGTCCTATTGTCGCGGCCTTGATCTTTTGGATTACGGCAATCCTGATGGTGCGTATTCAAGTTTTACATTAGCTAGTCGTCAGGATGGCCATTTCATGTTGGCAGTAGACATGAAAGAAACTATCGATGCAATGATTACCATGCAAACAACCGATCTGGCTCTAAAGCATTTTGATATTATAAAACGTTCCGGCAGAAGTGCTTTTGCCGGCGGACAATTATCACTAAAGCGAACACGATTAAACAGTGTGCTTTATAATTTGGATTTGGGTTATTTACCTGGTAATGAATCCCGCAAAGGACCGGTAGGATTTGATCCGATTGATGTAATTACTATCGAGCGAAAACTTCCGGAACCTCCAACACCACCATCAAACTAATGATTTGAATCAGCGGAGAATAAAAATGAAATATCGCTTCTTATTTATAGCTTTAATGCTGTGTTTTATAATTAATCCGGCTTTCGGACAAGCGCCAGTAATCAGCAATATCTCAGTGCAGCAACGAGGCGGAGAAGATATCGTCGACATTTCCTATGATTTATCTGCGTCATCGGAGATAATTGTCCGAGTCTCGATTTTTAATGACAATGAGGATATAAACGCAAATAGTATTACCGGTAACGGGAAAGGCTTCGTTTCGCCAGGTGAAGAAAAAACGTTGGTATGGAATGCAGGCGAAGATTTTCCAAATCAATATAGTGAAGAAATGACAGTAAAATTTGAAGCAATTGATGTGGATTATAATGTCGTTTTCACTAGTGAACTGTTCACAGTTGATACACGTGTGAATAAGCCGCCGGTAGATGGTTGGCAAACAATTTCCAATAATGGAAATACCTTTAATGAACAAATACTTATAGATAATAAAGGGAAAATTTGGTGCTTCTATCTAAAATCGACTGGCACTCGCCCCGATTACTGCCTGAAAGTGCTTGATGAAGAAGGATATATTTATAAAACCGAACGCGTTGTTGCTCATGGATCGGCGCTTGTTACAGGCAAACATCAGACAATTCGGGCTGCAGTAAACAAATTGACAGGCAATGTATGGGCAGTATTTCAGGGAAGCCATGCTGAAAATCAAACCGGCTTTTTTGTGATTTTTAATGATACAGCGGGAATTAAGCAGGATTCAACGGCACTTACTTCAACCACAGATGCAGTAAACGCTCCGAAAGTCGCCGCTGCTCTCAATGGTGACATGTGGTTTAGTTGGCATGGTGGTATTCCTCGAACTGCCAATGCAATCGGTGAATATATTCGCTATACCAACTATGGCGAACCAGTGGGATCCACGAGCACTTTTCTGAATGATGCTGATAACGGATTGTTCAATACTGACATTGCCGTCGATAAAAACAATCGCATTTGGTTGCTTGTTGAACGTTCCGAAGATGATTATAAATCACAGTATTATATTTCCAATACTGAAAAAGTGATTATCAGCTCCGGAGATATCTCATCCGATAATTTTTATTTTGATCCTCGAATGTCAATCTATGCTGATACATATAACGATCGGATTTGGGTTCTGCAAAAGAATATTGACTCCACCTACTATCGAATAAATGGCTATTATTTAGTCGATGAAGCTGTGAACACGACCACCCCGATTTTATCGACGGGTATTTGTTCCTTTATAATGAATGAAAACAGAAATCTTGAAGTTGTACGATATAATCCAACGAATCAACGATACCAATTTCGCGAATATAATGGAACTACGGGAGCCATTATCGGAATTGATCAGTGGCAAACTCTGTTTTCAGGATTACCTAATCCCGGGCCAGTAGATAATTATGTTGCTTATAACGAGAAGTACTCAACGCGGAAAGTATATCTGGCTCATACAGACACTGAATTACTTAAAGTAAAACTAAAAGATGCTGTCCTTCGAACTGCCGCAATCGCTGCAATTCCGGATACGATCCGATTTGGTAGTGTCGGAACTGATACTATCAAGACATCAACATTTCGTATTAAAAATATTGGCACCGAGATAGTTAATATTCAAAATATTTCATCTTCAAACGCACGCTTCACCGTAAATAAAACAGAAATAGAATTGAATCCAGGTGATTCGACAACCGTTACTGTAACATTCTCGCCAAATGCAGTCGGGGATATAAGTGGTATAATCACAATTACAAGTAATGCGGATAGCGGAACTGAAACAGTATATGCTACCGGTTCCGGATACATTCGTACCTGGTCTCTCACGACAAATCCCACCGCTTTGAATTTCGGGGAAGTATCCACAATCTCTGTTAAACGGGATTCATTCTATGTGCGAAATATTGGGAATCAGCGATTAACAATCACAAATATTACATCCAGCAATGATCGCTTCACGATTCTGCAACAGGATCGAAATTTCTCGTTAAGCGTAGGCGATTCTCATATTGTCCGCATTGATTTCACTCCGAACGCTGAATCAATTTTCAACGGAACAGCTAATATTTACAGCAATGCCGGCGTGGAACCGCATCAAGTAAGTTTAACCGGCCGTGGATACGTTTATACTGCCGCTAATTTTTTCCTTGAACCGACCTCCATTGATTTTGATAGTGTTCTGGTTGGTGAATCCAGTACAGATTCTTTCATTGTAAAAAATACAGGCAATCTGAAACTCGAAGTACGAAGTGTTGTTTCTAATGACGCACGATTTGCTGTTTTAAAAGAAGATTCTGTATTTAATGTCAGCCCGGGTGATTCACATACCGTGGAAATTGTTTTTACGCCGACTTCAACCAAAACGTATGAGGGCACGATCACATTTATAAATAATGATCCGGAAACCCCGGAAATATTCGCAACAGTTACAGGACGGGGTTTTTCATATGGAACGCCACATATCGTTGTAAGTAAGCAATCGGTGACATTTCAAGATGTGATTGTCGGTCAATCAGATACTAATTTTGTAGACATAATAAATACTGGAACCAATGTACTTAAAATAGAGAGCATATCACTAAAGGATTCCTTCTATATAGCCTACTTTGATACTGCAAAATGGGGCACAAAACCAGAATTACACCCAAACGATAGTGAAAAACCATTTATGAGAGTTAACGTTATTTTTACTCCAACACGTTTGGGAGATATGGATGCTACATTATATATCCTAAGCAATGATCCGGAGTTTCCACAAAAATCAATTTCAGTTGTCGGTTCTTCAAGGAATGCAGCACCTCCTGAAATATCTCTTCCACCATCGCTTGCATTTGAAAATGCCATTGTCAGCCGTAAATATTCGACACAATTTTATATGGGTAATACAGGTGAACAAAATTTAATGATTTCAGGCTATCGTTTAAATTCTTCACAATTTAGTTTAAGCGGTGATTCAACCAGAACCTTAGCGCCTAAACAGTATTTAGAGTATACTCTGAAATTCAATCCGACGCAAACAGGTACGATTCAGGATACATTAACATTTTTAACTAATGATCCCAATAATCCACAGGCAAAAATATCATTGATCGCTAATAATGTGCGTGAATTGTACGATCAAAAGATTTATGTAAATCTCTTATCATTGGAATTTGAAACTACTGCATTGGGCAAATCAACGTATAAATATATCAGGATTTACAATCAGGGTGAAAAAAACCTGAAAGTGACCAGTCTGTCCACAAACGAATCTCAATTTATTGTCGACCTTGATAGTTTTACAGTATACCCTGGCAGCTATAAACCGGTCCCGATTCGATTTGAACCAATCAACGCAACGGAAATTTCCGGACAACTAACGATTTTAAGCAATGATCCTAAAAATGGAGAGGTAAATGTTTCATTAAGCGGGATGGGCAGAAATCTTGGTCCGGCTAATATCACTTCAAATTTGACAACATTAAACTTCCAGACGGTTGCTGTCAATCATTCTGTGTCAAAATATATTCAAATAAAAAACACAGGTGAGAGTATTTTATCAGTTAGTAACATCGAACTTATTAATGATAACTCAAATGTGTTTACCGTTAGTCCGAAATCGTTTCAACTCAATCCAGGATCATATCGGTGGGTAAATGTTATTTATACACCGGTTGCAGTCGAAGTTTCGCAGGCCCAAATGGTTGTAAAAAGTAATGATGATGATCTTTCGATAAATCTGGTGGGTATTGGCCGGGAATTATTGGCTGCAGATATTTCAGTCAGTCATGAATTGTATAATTTTGAAGATGTGGGACTAAATCAGCAATCATCCTTCTATCTACAAATTCGAAACTATGGGGAGACAACATTAAGTGGAGCCATTGCTCTCTCTGATACTACGAATTACACCATATCTGCTTCAAGTTTTACTATAAATGGCGGTCAGTACAGAAATATTCTTGTGATATTCCAACCAACAACAATTGGTCAATTAAATTGTCAGCTTAATATTTCTTCAAATGATCCGGAAACTCCAAAATATACAGTTAATTTAAATGGGCAGGGACGCGAGCTGCAGCTACAAAATATTGTAATCCAGCCAACATCGATCGACTTCGGATCAGTCGCGATCGAGCGATCAGTCGTCCATTATTTTTTGGTGAACAATTCGGGTGAAGCTGATTTACTAATCAATGGAATAACGAGTACAAATGCAAATATTTTTCAGGTTAAAAATGAATCCTTTACAGTAATGGCCGGGCGGTCACGATATATTGCTGTTACATTTGAACCCGTCGAAAAAAGGGTTTATGAAGCTGCTATTCAAATTTCAAGCAACGATCCGGACCGACCATATTATGAATTGCCTGTTCAGGGCGAAGGCCGTGAATTGCTGGGTCCGATAGCGACGCTTAATCCCGATAGCCTTAATTTTGGTGGCGTTGCAGTAAACGATACGCTCAGTCTGCCCGTGATCATCCAAAATACTGGCGAAGAAGTGTTACAGATAAGTTCTGTTAATCGTGGTGAAACAGATAATTATTGGGTGAGCAAAGACAATTTCGAAATTGAGCCGGGCCATTATGATATGTATTATGTCACGTTCAATCCAACTTCTTTGGACACATTTCCTGCACTGATTGAATTTGTAGATAATAGTGATAGTGCAACAATCCTGAAAGTAACCGGTTTTGGCCGTGATTCAATAGCTGCTCAACTGGTTTATAATGATGATGGAGTAAATTTCGGTAAAGTTGCGATCGGCAATTCTTTCGTCAGAGAATTTACTGTTTCCAATGGTGGAGAGCTCCCGTTATCAATCCAACAAATCTCGATTGATAGTAGTGCGTTCACCGTAGATACAACATCCTTCACATTATTGAAGCATCAACAAGAAACATTGGAAATTCAGTTTCAACCTGTAAAGGAAGATACTATTATCGCCAGTCTAAAATTCATAGCAAACGGTGAAATGGTGAGCGTACCATTGTATGCGCGAGGCAGAGAATTCGTCGCACAAACAATTGGTGTGCTTGCTGACACCTTGAGTTTTGGAAAGACAAAAATTGCCTCAGCCAAGTCGTTACCTGTTACTGTTTACAATTATGGCGATGCAACATTACAGGTTTCCAATGTACTGACCAGTGATACCCAATTCACGCCGAATACGGATGGATTCAGCGTAGCACCGGGTCTGAGTTATTCCTTTAACGTGAGTTTTGTTCCTCAACAGGCAGACAGTATTTCCGCATTTCTCTATATTCAGAGTAATGATCCTGTACGATCCACCTATTCTATTTTCCTGAGTGGAACAGGCGTAGAGCCAGATATTCAGAAAATTGATGTTACACCGAATCCTGTGAAATTTCCACTCGTCTCCGTTAATGCCACCGGGCGACAATCTTTATGGATAAGCAATATTGGAGAAGACACGTTGAAAGTTACTAATATTATTAGTAATAATTCTGTATTTTCAACGTCGTTTTCAACGCCATTCAATATTTTGGCCGGTGAATACGAACAGGTGTATATTTATTTTTCACCAACTGAGGTAAAAACGTATGAGGCGAATATTCAAATAATAAATAATGATCCTTTGAATGATACATTGGCTGTGAGAGTTGAAGGAACAGCAAGGGTACTTGGCCCGCCACAAATAGCCATCGCTACGGATACTTTAAAATTTGAAGCAACACCAGTATCAAATTTGTACCAGCGCAATATATTAATTCAAAACATCGGTGAATCCACGCTTCACGTAAAGAATGTTTCCACCTCAACAAATAGTCGTTTTTCAGCACAGGTAAATGAGTTTTCTGTTTTATCGCAAAACAGCTATTATTTATCAATTGGCTTTAAGCCGGATAGCATCGGAACTTTTTATGATTCACTGAAAATATCAAGCGATGATCCGACAGATAGTACTGTAACAATATATCTATATGGTATTGGTCGGAAGAATTATCCACAAAAAATCGAAGTTTCAACAACAGAACTAAATTTTGGCACAACTGTTATCAATCGTCCTGTCACAAAATCATTCAGGATTTCTAACACAGGCGAGAGCAAGCTTACTGTGCTAAATATTGGCTTACAGGAATCATTTGCAAAAGAATTTCAATTCAGCTCTTCCTGGATGGTGCTTGAACCCGGTACGTATCAGGATATTAATGTGACATACAATCCGACTACTAAAGATACGATTGGAATTGAATTTGAAATAAGAAGCAATGATCCTGACCATCCCAATAATTATGTAAAATTAACTGCGAGGTGTTTGAATTACTTTGGCCCACAGTTAAGCATTTCACATTCATTCCTTAACTTTGGTTCGCTTATCGTTGGCGGACATAAAGAACAACGGTTTTACATTTCAAATTTGTCGTCTCAACAGGCGTTACAAATTGATAGTATTAGCGTCAATGCTCAATACCGCACCATTTATCAAATTTCACCTGCTTCATTTTCAGTGCCGCCACTTGGGCAAAGAGAAGTTATTGTTGAATTTTCTCCGGAGTTAGCTCAATATTATAATGCAAATCTTACAGTACATCATAATGACCAGTATCCGGGCAGGGAAACTATTGACATTTATGCTCGCGGAACTCAATCGAGCGGAAGCTATGTGCTTAATCAGATTAGTGGTTGGACTGTAAATACACCACCATATCCTTATACTAATATTTTTTCCAGTACTACCGGTACAGTGTATTTCGTCAAAGATATTTATATTACCGACATTATTTCATCGGCGCACTTATTTCTATTTTTTGCCGATTCAATTGACTTTTACATAAATGGTTCATTAGTACTTTCCGCAAAAACAACGCGGGCGGATACAAGTTTCGTTTATGATATTCAAGATTATGATGTATCTCCCTATCTTTTGTATGGTCGGAATAGAGTTGCTGCCAAGGTCTATTACAATGGCGGGTACGGCGCGTTCGATTGTGCGTTATTGGTAAATGGCGAACCTGTAATTAAACACGGTCATAATTATTCTAGTGAACAATTATCATGGTGGAACTATTTCAATTATACGGGAAGTGGTTCAACGTCACCTATTACTTTTGAAACCAGATATTGGTTTGATTTCGAATATGGCTGGTCCGGCGCGGATACGTTATTGACATCGTTTGAGTTTGAACCTGGTATTAATCCTTACTCAGTGTGGGATGCATCCTCATATGGACGACAGGCTACATTTAGTAATTTGACGTGGAAACGGGGAATTCGTGGTCAGGCACTTGAATTTACAGGAAATACAAATTCACATGTGTCATTTCAAGCGAGTTTAAACGGATTTCCACGCACATTTCAATTATGGTTCAACAATTATGGGAAACAATCCCATATTCAAACGATCTTAAGTAACAGTATGAACAATAGCAATGGCCGAGGTATGTATCTTGACACGAATAATATTTTGTATGTTTATTCGCGTAACGGGGCAATTTCTACTGGTTATACGATTCTGCCTAACCGTTGGTATTTTGTGGCGCTACAATATCTTTCCGGACAAATTCGTGTTATTGTCGACCGAACAGTGGTAGCAACTTTTACCATAACAGGGCAGGAAATAGGTGGTTCTGTAAATACATATCTAGGTGGCAATCCAATGCTTGACAGCGTTGAAAACGGCTTTTATGGTATGATAGATGATCTGGTTATTACGAATACTGCACCTGTAAACGTTCAAATACCGAATGTTATGACAGTCAGCTCGGCAGATACGATTACAAGCGCATCTGCCACAAATATTCCTGTTTCGTTGATTGTAAAACCAGCGCCGTTTGAAATGCAATCTGCCGAATTTCAATATGCAATTGGTGGAGAAAACAATTTTAAAACTATAAATGCGACTGTTACCGATACGACGTCGGTGGATAGCATGCTTACATTCACCATTCCTGCCGTAGATGTGAATATTCGTGGTTTACGTTACAAATTACAACTTGAGACGAATTATGGAACAATGCAATTCCCTGATGACGGCTCAAGTATTTGGGTACCAGTCTCAACAGTACAAGAAAGTGCACACGTCGTTCTGCGGGATACAATTTATCAGATGGTTTCAATTCCATACAATTTGGATAGTACATCCATTACCAGTATTTTCCAGGATAATTTTGGAGAATATGATCCCTATAATTGGCGGCTTTTCCGTTGGTTACCCAATCAAAAAATGTACGAAGAATATAATGATTCGAGTAGTGCAGGCTGGGAAAACATTGGCAGGGGAGAGGCTGTCTGGTTAGTAACAAAAGAACGGCCTTCTTTTAACGCAGGCGCAGGCTGGTCTGCATTAGATAATAATGATGTTCGCATTGAGTTGCAGCCAGGGTGGAATCAGATCGCAAATCCATTCCCATTTCCGGTACGTTGGACAGACATTCAATTAACCGCAAATGATGATCAGGTCTCCGACCCATTTTATTATCAAACCGCAGGTACAAGTATCGGATTCTTGAATTGGAGTGATTATAACCTGGAACCCTGGAAAGGCTATTTTGTAGAGAATCTTGATTCAACCTCGTCATTCCTGATTATTCCACCCGTTGCGGCGACAAGTACTTCATTGGATAAGCAACAGGGATTGGTCAATATTCCGTCCAAATATCAGGATGCTGCGTTGCTGATTTCCTTAGATATTACTCGTGATAACTATTCAGACAGGAATAATTTTATTGGTATAATCCATGGTGCCAGTGATAATCTCGATCGCTTTGATAATCATGAACCACCGCATATTAAAGATGGAATTTATCTAAGCCTGCAAAACAATGTTGAAAAAAGCAAAAAATTTAGCGCAGATTTCCGATCATGGAATAATGATGGTCAGATCTGGATAGTCAATATTGAAAATGCAAAGCTGAAAAGGACAAGTTCAACATTTAATGTGAATCTTCACACCGAGCTACCTGCAGGCTGGTTATGCTATCTGTTTGATCTTAAGTCGGATGTCGCCTACAATCTATTAGAAAAAAATAGCTTCGTTCTCAACGATGGGAAAAAAGTTCATAATTACAAATTGATTGCAGGAACCGAATCATTCGTAAATTCCAATAACGGTGGCATCCCATTAATTCCGTTGAGTTTTGAACTATTTAATAATTACCCGAATCCGTTCAATCCATCAACGACAATCAGTTTCAATATTTCTCAGCGAACACATGTTGAAATTCAATTGTACAACATTCTAGGTCAGCGCATACGAACACTTATAGATCAAACGATGCGTGGTGGCCATCATCAACTGGTATGGGATGGGACAAATGAACGAGGCATTTCTGTTGCATCAGGCCTCTATTTTGTGCATTTGAAAGCAGAAGGTAAACACTCAGTTAAGAAAATGATGATCATTAAATAATATATAATCGCGGAGTAATTTCACATGAATAAATTGCTTATTGCCATTGTTACATTTACACTTGTCGGAAGTTGCTTTGGTCAAACAGAGTACTGGCCGTCACAACAACAAACGCGAACATTTCGCACTTCAATTGTAATTCAAAATTGGGGAATTGATGGTATTGATGAACGAATCGCTGAAGGCACATTTCCACTCAATCTATACTGGCCTGTCAACAATAAACTTAATCTTCAATTGACACATTCACCTGCAATGTCCCGGTTCGGTGATTTGCAATTAAGTGGCATGTCAGATACATGGATTAACGGATCCTACGCATTGTCTGATGATAAATACATTATATCAATGGGGATGGGATTGCCGACGGGAAAATCGAAATTAACGACTGAAGAATATGAACTTCAATCGAGTTTGAGCAATAATATGTTCCATTTTCGGCTTCCAGTGTATGGTCAGGGATTCACGCTGAATATGGGATTTGCTTCTGTTTATTCCATTAATGAGAAAACAGTTTTGGGTGGTGGCGCTAATTTTGTTTTTAAAGCGCCTTACCAAATAAGTGAGTCACTTGATAAGAGTTATGATCCGGGAAATCAGCTTGGCTTGAATGCAGGAATAGATCATCAATTTTCGGATCAATTAAAATTGACGGTGGATTTATTGTACACTTATTATACGAACGATACTTTTGATGGTGCGGAAGTTTTCCATGCTGGTGGAAAAACAGGAGCCAAGCTCGGATTTACATACACAACAAATAAATATATTGCATGGGCAGTGGCTCGATATCGGTCATCCGGAAAAAATGAAACATGGGATGGTCAAACGCGTGCGTTAATAACCGAACCTTTAAACACCAATATTACAGAACGAGAATTGAATGCTATATTTTGCTATATTTTGTCGGAGCTGTTTTCGATTGATGTACTATTTGAAGCGCGGTCTTATGTAGAAAACGAATACGGTGTCGGGCAGGCAGATGTTTTTGGTGGGGGAGTAGGAAATCACATTCAGCTACGTCCCAATATTTCATTAAAATCGTCATTTAAAATCTTTACGGGGGACGGCTACATTACAAATATGGGCGTCCCCGGAATTTCAGGTATTGAATTTACAATAGGAACTTCAGTCAAATTCTAAATTATTTGGCAATTGCTAATTGCATCCCATCCATGGACATTTGAAAATCAGTTTCACGAACCAGTGAGCCAACTGTAAAATAGCTGACAAGACTACGACCACAGTTATTTTCACAAACAAATTTATCCAAAATCCCGTCACAATCATTTTGAGATTGGACCTGGAATCGTTTTACATTACCACAAGCTTCACAAGTAATAATCATTTCATCGATGTGGATGCTGCTCATTTGGGCCTCAACTTTTATTATAGGTTCGTATAGAATTGCCTAAAGCTTTGCAACTTTTATACCATCTATTGAGATAATTTGTTATTATGGAAGTTAGCCAAAATGTAGGCGGTATAGCAATTACACTCTTGTCTCAAAATGGACAATTTGTGAATTGAAACAAGACACAAAAAAACTCTTGACAATTTCATAATTTTTAAATATATTGTGCCATGTTAAAATTGACTATCATATGTATTTTGGTTGTGATAGCTTTTATTAGCAGTCGCATTTCGAGAAAACAAATAAAACGAGTCCGGCAGTACAGAGCAGCTGTCCTATCACGTTTAAAACATTACGAATAACACACCAAATTTGTCTAAAAATTTTTTAAAAAATACTTGCATAATTATAATTTTTTATTTATATTCCAAAGTCCGCGGGAGTAGTTCAGTGGTAGAACACCACCTTGCCAAGGTGGTTGTCGCGAGTTCAAGTCTCGTCTCCCGCTTTTTTTATTTGTGGCGGCGTAGCCAAGTGGCTAAGGCGGAGGTCTGCAAAACCTCTATTCATCGGTTCGACTCCGATCGCCGCCTTAACTATGTGCGCCGGGGTGGCGGAATTGGGAGACGCAAGGGACTTAAAATCCCTCGGACATTATTGTCCGTGCCGGTTCGATCCCGGCCCTCGGCATGATTAGGTGTACTCTTAGAGCAAATTCGGGCGATTAGCTCAGGTGGTTAGAGTGCTTGCTTGACATGCAAGAGGTCACTGGTTCAAGTCCAGTATCGCCCACA
>JAFGDW010000238.1 GCA_016931935.1 Candidatus Zhuqueibacterota bacterium
ATATTAATGTGTCATAATGTACACTATTTAAACTAAAAAAGCAATATATTTTTTATTCTAGCTGCGTTATGTTCATAATCATTTTAATAAATATTCGTCAAAATTGAACATTTGCTGTAATTTCAAGTTTAATGTCTCTCATCAAAAAAGGAGGTGAGCGTATGGGCCAACTCAATTCCATTTTCTATGATGAAGCATTTATTCATACGTTTCTGGAAACAGTGCCAGTTGGAATTTTACTACTAAAGGCCGATGGTACCATCGTTGCAAATAATCACTGGGTGGACACATTCTTTCACCAAACGCTTGGAATATCCACCGCAGATCACTTGACTCAAATTCTCCGATGTCCTTCCGATAAAAGTGGCGCTATAATGTGTGGGCATTCCACGCAATGTCGGCAATGTCATTTATTTCTTCCTGCACTTTCAGCACTTCATGGTGATGATGTACACCGTTATAAAGTCGATCTCGATGTTCCGAATGAAAACGGTTCACACACTCGGCAACTGCTTGTTAGCACGACATCTGTGGTTCGTAATGATAATCGTTTCGTTTTAATGATATTGGAAGACATCACTGAATTGTCATCATATCGACATCTAACGAGACAAAAGGATCGCAAAAACGGCTTACTGGGAAACCATCCAACAATTGAGGAATTGCGCGAACAGATAGCGGTGTTGAAAGATATGGATGTTCCTGTACTCATTCAAGGGGAAAGCGGCACAGGCAAGGAGGTCGTCGCTCGTTCGATCCACGTTGAAGGAAATCGCGCCGGGCAACCGTTTATTGCTGTC
This sequence comes from Candidatus Zhuqueibacterota bacterium, assembly GCA_016931935.1. Classification (GTDB taxonomy): domain Bacteria; phylum Zhuqueibacterota; class Zhuqueibacteria; order Thermofontimicrobiales; family Thiofontviventaceae; genus Thiofontivivens. Next base: position 801 of record JAFGDW010000238.1, read on the forward strand.
AACTGCGGCGCCATTCCCGAAACTCTGTTGGAGAGTGAATTATTTGGCCATGTTTCAGGAGCGTTTTCAGGAGCAATTAAAGATCGTAAGGGCCGATTCGAACGTGCGCATCGCGGTACAATCTTTCTTGACGAAATTGGGGATGTTTCACCGGCAATGCAAGTAAAATTATTGCGGGTGCTTCAGGAAGGAACTTTTGAACCGGTTGGCGCTGAGCACACCATAAAAGTCGATGTACGCATTTTAAGTGCTTCGAATAAGGATATTAAAACGGAATTGGAGGCCGGGCGATTCCGCGAAGATTTGTACTATCGACTTTGTGTTGTTCCCTTATATGTACCACCTTTGCGTAAGCGAGTTGAAGATATTCCATTGCTTGCGTACGAGCTTCTCGACAATTATATCAATGAAAAACGACTTCCTCCACGGCAGCTTGCAAAAGACACGATAAAAGTCATGCAACGACATAGCTGGCCAGGAAATGTGCGCGAACTGCGAAATGCAATTCAATATGCATTGGTCCAGTGCCGGGGCGTTTATATTCTTCCGGAACATTTACCACCCACAATCTTCTTCCATCAACTCCTTACAAATCCAGCACCCAAAAGGCAACGAAAACGGAAAATTGATCATCAGGCTGTCCAACAAGCGCTTGCCGATGTCAATGGCAACAAACTGGAAGCCGCCCGGCTATTGGGTGTATCCCGATCGACGCTTTATCGATTTTTTGATCATGTCAATGAAAAATTGTCATAGTAAATGACATTGTTTTGACTCTATTGTCAGCAACGCTCAAAATACGTGTTATAAGCTTACAGCATTCGGCAGCCAGACATTCTTTACGCTTAAAGCACCACTTTCAAATAAAAAAAACCCGATGTGCACTACCATCGGGTTTTGAGAAAATTTATTCTATCTATTTATTTAACTGGCGCTGTTAACGGCAGCCGATGAACTGGCTGGGGCTTCGGCGCTGGATATCGATCGACATGTGGTTTCTTTGGTTGCTTACCTGTCCACTCTACCGGAACCGGGGCAGGCGCATCAAAACGTTGTATCGGAGCAGTTTTCTCTTTTACAAATTTTTGAGAAGGAACCCGGACAAGCCAAATCCAGATGTCGGTGGCATAATCATTAAATGATTTTTCTGCCTTCTGAACATTATTGTCTGGTCTGGCAAATGTTGTCTGATGAGCACATATTACAAATGCTATCGCAAACATAACCATCATCATGCGTTTCATCATCGAAATTTTCATAAAATGTCTCCTTATCTAAACAATATTTATTCTTAGTAATCCCCCTGATTTACTTCTTCCATACGCAATTGCTATGCCGCAAACACAGAGAAAAGTGACCCAGCAAGTTAGCTACTGTTTTTTTTGATGCTTAGCCATCATTGAAAATCGGTTTAAAATTAAGCTCCACAAAAAATAAATGGGACACTTATAAGGGACATTTTATATTGATTAACTTTATAAGCTTGTACACAAGCAACAGACTACAAGCTCCTTAAGATTGTCCCATTTGACCAAACGCAACACAAAAACCGAATTTTGATGATATTGGGTGAGTGAATATTGAATTATTATTTGAATCGCGTATATTTTCAGCACATGCTTTCATTGCACCTATCTCTTCAAATTTTGAAAGGACCTGATAACTCAAATTAAAACTTGACATTTTTCCTGAAATGTCTTATATTTACGGCATTCATTTTTATTCAAAATTATAATTGGGAAACGATACAAAATTCCGGACATAAGGACAATGACAACCTTTCGAATTAAATGTGGTATATCTGAAATTATTATACGTTTCCCCTGTCTGACAGCGGGATCGTAACTCATCGGTACTTACCGGAATCGATTCGTTACCCACTGTCAGGCAAACTTGCAGTGGGTTTTTTGTTTATATATTAAAATTTATTAAATTCATTTATGGAAAAAAATTATTCCACAGAGCATAAGAATTTTTTACGGTAATTCTTTGTGTTCTTAGTGTCCTGATGGCAAAAAACATACAACATACAGCAACTAAATTTAACAGATGGCAGGAATTGAACGATGTTGAAAAAAGTAAACACACAGGCCGACTTTGTCGAGCTGGAACACAAGATACTGGATTTCTGGAAAGCAAATCAAACATTTGAAAAACTTGTCGCCAAAAACAAAGGCAAAAAACACTGGTCATTTTTGGATGGCCCCATTACCGCCAACAACCCGATGGGCGTGCATCACGCCTGGGGACGAACATATAAAGATTTGTACCAACGCTACCATGCAATGAATGGTCTCGATCAGCGTTATCAAAACGGATTCGATTGTCAGGGATTGTGGGTTGAGGTGGAAGTAGAGAAAGAACTCGGCTTCAAATCCAAAACCGATATTGAAGCCTATGGCATTGAAAATTTTGTTCAAAAATGCAAGGAACGTGTCCATAAATACTCCAAAATTCAAACAGAGCAATCCGTCCGGTTGGGGTACTGGATGCACTGGGATAATTCCTACTACACTATGTCCGACATCAACAATTACACCATCTGGGCGTTTCTGAAAAAATGCTACGATCGCGGCTGGATTTATAAAGGTCACGATGTGATGCCGTGGTGTATCAGTTGTGGCGCGGCCATGTCCCAGCATGAAATCGCCACCGAAGGCTACCGAGAAATGCAGCATAACAGTATTTACGTGCTGTTCCCGATTGTTGGCCGCACAAACGAAAGCCTGCTCGTCTGGACGACCACACCCTGGACATTGCCGGCAAATGTCGGCGCTGCTGTGCACCCGGAATTTACGTATGCAAAAGTAAAGCAAGGCGATCAGGTTTATTATATCGTCAAGGAACGGCTGGAACATGTGGTTGCTCCCAAAGGCGCATACGAAGTGTTAGCAGAATTAAAAGGCGCTGATCTTGCTGGTTTGGAATTTCATTCCCCGTTTGAAGAATTACCTGCTCAACAAGGTGTCAAGCATCCGATTATGGTGTGGGATGAAGTGAGCGCAGAAGAAGGCACCGGTATTGTTCATATTGCACCGGGTTGCGGTAAAGAAGACTTCGCGCTTGGAAAACAGCACGGCCTGGCAGCGATCGCTCCGTTGAACGAATACGGTATTTATATCGATGGTTTCGATTTGCTGACCAATCAGAATGTCATGGATGTTGCTGATCCTATCATTAAAAATCTGCTTGAAAAAAAGATTCTATATCGAACAGAAAAAATTACGCACCGTTACCCGGTGTGTTGGCGTCATGGCACGGAACTGGTATTCCGCCTGGTGGATGAATGGTTCATCAACATGGATGAATTGCGTCACCAGATCATGGATGTCACCAAAAAAATCCGCTGGATGCCCGAATACGGCATGCAACTCGAGCTGGACTGGCTTAAAAATATGAGCGACTGGATGATTTCCAAAAAGCGCTATTGGGGACTTGCATTACCGATTTATGAATGCGCGGAATGTGGCCATTTTGAAGTAATTGGCGGCATCGATGAACTGAAAGCGCGCGCCGTAGAAGGCTGGGATCAATTGGAAGGCAAATCGCCTCACCGCCCGTGGATCGATCAGGTGAAAATCAAATGTGAAAAGTGCGGCGCAGTTGTGTCGCGCATCAAAGATGTGGGCAATCCCTGGCTTGATGCGGGTATCGTGCCCTATTCCACAATGGGCTACCTGGAAGACCGCGCCTATTGGGAGAAATGGTTTCCAGCCGATTTCATTACCGAATGTTTTCCCGGACAGTTCCGGAATTGGTTTTACGCAATTCTGGCAATGAGCACAGTCATGGAAAACCGTGAGCCATTCAGAGCGGTTCTGGGACACGCACTCGTCCGCGATGAAAAGGGCGACGAAATGCACAAAAGTACTGGCAATGCCATCTGGTTTGAGGACGCCGCCGAGAAAATGGGTGTCGACACAATGCGCTGGCTGTACGCCGAGCATAATCCGTACACCAATTTGAATTTCGGATATGGGCCGGCAAAGGAAGTACGCAAGCACCTGCTTACATTGTGGAACACCTATGCATTCTGGACCAATTACGCGATTCTGGATGACATCAATCCGGCGAAGCTGAAATTCAACAACGATGAGTTACAGGAAATCGACCGCTGGGTGTTGGCAAAATTGCAGGAAGTCATTAAAAACGCCCGGTACAATTATGAAGATTTCAACATCATGGCGTTCATTAAAAAAGCCGAGGAATTCATCGATGATCTGTCCAACTGGTATGTCCGTCGGAACCGCCGCCGTTTCTGGAAGAGTGAGCGCGATGGCGATAAACAGGTGGCTTATTATACATTGCATCACGTACTGGTAACATTTCTCAAACTGGTGGCTCCGGTAATTCCGTTCATCACCGATGAAATGTACCAAAACCTTGTCGTTGCCAGCGATCCAAACGCACCCGAATCGATTCATCTGTGTGAATTTCCTGAAGTGGATGAATCACTGGTGGATGAAAAACTCGTATCGGATGTAGATAATGTGATTAGTATTGTTCAAGCCGGCCGCGCCTTACGTAACAAGAGCAACATTAAAGTCCGGCAGCCATTGGCCGAACTCGTGGTCGTGCCCAACAAATCGATGGACGTGGACGCATTGCAGAACTACACACAACATATTATCGAAGAGTTGAACATTAAAAAACTCAGCTTTGCAACGAATGAATCGGAATTGGCCGAATTTGAGGTGAAAGTTGATTTTAAAAAGTTGGGACCCAAATACGGTAAGGATGTCCCTAAAATTCAACAGGCGTTGGTGACCATGAACGCATCTGAAATTGTAAAACAGGTGAATGCCGGCGCTACAGTTGCAGTAGCATTCAACAGTACAACCGTAAATCTGGAACCGGACGAGATTGTCGTCGATACCAGGGCCCGTGAAAATTTCGTGGTCATGGAAAGCGATGGTAGTATGCTCGGTCTCGATACGTTGTTGACGGATGATTTACTGTCCGAAGGCCTGGCCCGTGATCTGGTGCGTCATATTCAGGAATTGCGCAAGACTGCGGATTTCGAAATGAACGATCGTATTCACCTGTCTTTTGCCGGTGGGCCTAAGGTGCAGCAGGCGTTCGAAAAACATGCTGATTATATTAAAACAGAAACACTTTCACTGGATATCACAAATACTGTCGCAAAAGATGCAGTTACACAAGAAGTAAAAATAGCCGGAGAGAAAGTGGTTTTAGCTGTAAAGAAATAAACTTGATAAAAAAACTCCCATTGAATTTACCAATGGGAGTTTTTATTTTCTAATGTACATATCAATCGGTAATTTGATGCTGCACTTGTATTGGGTTTTAGTGATGTTCAATTATGTTTACAATTTCTGACAAATCATCTTTTAACACATATCCAATTGCGCCAGCTTCTTCAGCCGATTCCCGATATTCCGGCTCATCATATTGGCTAACAATTATTATTTTCCCCTCAGGGTCTATTCTTCTGATACGTCGTGTTGCAGAAAGTCCATCACCGGATGCCAGCTTTATATCCATCAACACCCAGTCCGGCTCGCCATGCTGAAATAGAATAACCGCTTCGTTTTCGTTTGTTGCTAAAATAAACAGATCAATTTCAACCATTTTATTTCGTAATACCTTGCGGATCATTTCCCCCATCTGTGGATTATCTTCAACGAGCAAAATAGTCATTATATCTCCATATTTATTTTTTTCTATTTCAACTTTTTCAGATAAAAAAAATTGGTATCCTTTCAAAAAATTAGGGGAAACTTAACATTGTTGTTCATGCTTCGACTCCGCTCAGCATGAAGCTACGCTGGCGCTTCACACTGAGCCCTTCGTCAAGCTCAGGATATATTCCGTCGAAGTGTGAAAGTAGGGAATCTTGATACAACTACCATCAATATATGAACGGATACAAAAATTGACTAAATAAACATTGATAAACTGGTAGTTATGCGAAAGAAGCCACTAACTAAATTTCTTATTCTTGTGACAGCATAGTGGTTGTAATGTCATGCATTTATTCCCTTAGCTGGATTTGATTTCTGAATCGGCAAACGGATAGTAATAACAACCCCCGACCCTGTATCGGAATTATTATTTTCAATTTTAAATTGACCGTTAAGTATTTTCACTCGCTCCTTCATACCGGAAATACCAAATCCCGAAGTTTCCGACAGTATGCGCTCAACATCACTCGTTCGAAATCCAATTCCATTATCACGAATAACAATTTCAATGTGCGCAGACAATTTCTTGATGACAATCGCTGCTGCTGTGGCATGTGCATGTTTAACGATATTATTTAGCCCCTCCTGAACGATACGAAAGATATAGATTGCCTGGTCGGCATTAGCTATTTCATCAATATTCCCGACGTCCATTTGAATGTTGCAGGAGGAAATCGCATGAATACGGTCGCCCAGCGCCCGAATCGCTTTGGTTAAACCCAATCGATCCAGTTGATGCGGATGAAGATCATAGGAAATTTGCCTGACTTCCTGTATCGATTCTGAAACAATCGCTGATATTTCAGCTAAATCTTCCGGTGTGGCTGTATTATGGGTAATAGCTTGAATATATTGCTGAATTTGATTTTTAATAATAAGCAGATTCTGCCCCAGGCTATCATGGAGTCCACCGGCAATTCGTTTTCGTCCTTTCTCCACTTCTTCCAATAATCGTTTTGAAAATTCCTGTTGCAGGCGTCTTTCTTGCTTTAAAATCGAAATCCTGACCAGATAGCTGGAGCTAATTATTCCGATCATAATCAACGACAGTATTAAATAAAACCACCACATTTCCCAAAATGGTTTTTCAATAATAATTTCTGCAGATGTTTTAATCGTACTCCAGGCACCCAGCACATTTTGCGACTGGAATTTAAAATGATAGCTGCCGGCAGGCAAATTTGTATAACGTATTTGATGAGTCGATAACGCCCTTCCTGTAATCCAGTCATCGTCAAATCCATCAAGTTTTACACGGTATTGAATAGCATCTTCATTAATAAAAGAAACCGCTTTAAAATGAAATGTGCAATTATTTTCGTCATACGCCAATACAACACAAGAATCAAGCGCCAGATTCTTTCCCGCTACCTGAAGTGACAATAAACCAGTTAATGGCTCGGGGATATCGTTGATTGAATAATCAAACTTCCCTCGATAATATGAAGCACCCAGATCAGTACCAAACCACAATCGCCCCTGGTTGTCAACAAATCCGCCGGATCGATTGACTTCCTGTCCGAAGAATCCATTATGCACATTGTACCATTTGGATGATGTGCCATCCCAACGCATTGCTCCATTATCTGTACCGAACCAAAACGTATTCACCGGATGCTCCACGATAACATAAATCGGCCGGTCGATATTGAACGTATTGGTTTCAAATTTTACCAGACTATCACCCGCGATAAAATATAAACCGGCTAACGTCCCTACCCATGTACGTCCCTGTGTATCGAGATGTACAGCAAAAACATTATTTGCAGGCGGGATATGATTTGTATAATAATGCTTCCAGGAATTATTCTTGTATTTAAAGACTCCATTATTTGTTGTGGCGATAAAAACTGCACTGTCCGGACTACTAAATAATTTGCGCATTATGGAAAATGTATTTCCCTGCGAACCTTGCAAACTATCCAAATCTACGATATGTTTCGCGCAGCCATTGATAACTCGATACAAATTTTTTCGGTCCGTTACCCATATTGTGTTTTTCATATCAATAAGAACGGAAGTGACCCGATCCTTCAATCCATCAGCTTGCGTATACCAGCGAAGCGAACCACGAGCAGATAATTTTCCCAATCCTAAACTCGATGCTGCAATCCATAGATTATTATATGAATCCACTGACAAATCAAGCACACGCGTTTGTAATTCACTTATATTATTGACTAAATCGAACGGCCTGGTTCGAAACTGTTTACCATTGTAAAATGTCAGCCCATTTCCATGGCCAAACACCAATTCCCCCGACTTCATTTCGGCGATTGCAGTCACTTCATTGGAGAGCAGCCCACTATTTTTATTGTAATTGGCAAATCGCATACTAATAATTTTACTGACACCACGCAACGATGAAATCCAGAAATTCCGTTCCCGATCAATAAAAAATGATGTTGCACCCTCAGAGATCAACCCACTACTGCGTCCAAAATGTTCGGGGTGGGCGCTTGTGGATTTCACATAAAAAATATCATGTATGTTTCCATAAAACAAGCCGCCGTTGCCGTCTGGTTGAAGAATCCAGAATTGATATTCGGGAATTAATATCGAACTAACAATTGCGGCCAATTGCGTAAATGTGCCATTCTCCACAAATCCAATCCAGTTCTGACCGGCAAGCCATATTCGTTGCTGCTGTCGGTCATTGTGCATTGATTCCGACCGAACTCCCAGGATGTTCATCGTTGGTAATTTGGGAGTCGTCGGGAATTGGTTATCAAGCGCATCACCATCAAGAATACAAATCCCGTTGCCTGTGGCAATATAAACTTTGTCGTGCACAACGCACAAGCCGTTTACTTTATCATCGGGTAATCCGTTTTGAATGGTGTAATGCTGCCAGTGATTATCTGTGTACCGATAAAGACCGTTTTTAATTGTCCCGATAAGTATTGTTATTCGATTATGAATTCGGGCGACTTCAAATGATGAAAAATTAATTATGTGATTCGTATGTTCCGGAATTGGTAATGTAATCCATTTGTCCGCACTCAGGTATGAGACAAATATTTCAGGTGCATGAGCTAACGACCATACGACACCATCCGGATCAATCCGGATGCGGCAATGTGTGTTCATCGGCAGACCATCGGCAACCTGGTACGATGTCCAATTTATTCCATCGTACATACAAATTCCTGCTCGTGTGGCAAACCACACATGCCCGGACGGATCCTGTGTGACGTCGTAAACGGTTGAACTCGGAAGGCCTGTGTTTTCATCGTAGGTTCGGACGAGGTAACTTTGTGAATAGGCGCAGGTAATACTAAATAACATTCCAATTGTAACGACGAACGCTATGTGAAACCGGAAATACATCTATAAATTGGAAATCCAATTAAGTTTCTTGTTAGTCAAAACAATGATCGATCCGGTACGACTCAATCCATTTCAATCAATTGTAATTGCAATGTTTTCATGCGAATTATCGATTCATAATCAACCTGATTATATCAATATTCCGGCAAAATGTCAATACATATTTTAACTTTTAGCACGTATCATTATATTTTTGCTTAATAACCGCGAATTTTGTCCTTTTCAATAACACCTGGAATATCATTTCTTATGAAGAGCTTCAGCCCCAATAAGTGCAGGGTGTTTCACAGCAATTTACCACAATGATTAATATTAATTTGCCTTTCAAAAAAAACGATTGTATATTGTTACGGACATGCATGCCACTGCGGAACTATGGATTTTCAGATTTATAAATAATGGGAACACAATGAACAATAATGCGAGAATAGAAAACATCTCAACCGATACCGATTTCCGACACGCGTTCGGTTTCCATTTAATGCTGGATTGTTACAACTGCCGTCCGGAAAAATTGGATGATATCAATGCCTGTTATGCATTTCTCGATGAGTTGGTGAATGAAATCGGCGCGGAAAAACAGACTCAACCATATATTTTCAGAACACCGGATATGTATAAGGGCAAGGAGGGACTTTCCGGCTGGGTTCCGATTGTTGAGTCAGGAATATCCATTCACACCCTGACGCAATCACGTTTCATATCGTTGGACGTATATAGCTGTAAACAATTTGAGAACCAAAAAATTATTGATTTTACGCAGCAATTTTTCCTGCCGGAGGTCATCGAAACAAATTTTATCCTGCGTGGCCGGAAATATCATCGGAGCGATGTATGAATCTGTTGTTATCCGATCCCAAATTTCTTAAATTGCGCCGGCGGCTTATGAAAGCTGTTTATCACAATGATCCGAATTTCAAAGATACGACAACAGCTTTGGTCACGATGATCATGCATCCGAAAAGCCGGTTTGGTGCGTCGGCTGAAATTATACCGATAATAATTACAGATGAGCGAAGACGCCCAATTGCCTGTGCAATTTTTATTATTGCGAATAAATTATCCGATACACTTCAGATCGCCTTTTTCGAAGCCCTGCCGGACCAACCGGCAGCGGTTACCCTATTAATGAACTATGCCAAAGAAATCGCACAATTCCGGCAACTAATTCGCATAGTGATTGGCTTAAATGGCCATGTTAATAATGGTCTGGGATTTCTGGCTGGTCCGTTCAATTCACCGGCTTGTTTTGGTTCTGCCTACAATCCATCGTATTACATTGACTATCTGGCGCCGCTTGCCACCACTCAACACACGCTGGTTTCATATATTGGTGATTTCCAAACATCCAGCATGGACCCGGATCGTAAACTGATTGAACGCGCCACCCGACAATTTCGGCTCCGCACAGGCAATTTCAAAAATCTTCGTTCGGAAATCGCGATATACACCAACCTGAACAACCGATGCTTCCAATCGCACCCACTCTATTCCGAGCGATCTGTCGATGATGACTATGAGCTTTTCAAATCGTTTGGTCCGTTTTTAAAAGAAGAAAATTTCCTGATAGCCGAATATGACGGCCAACCAATTGGATTTTTGCTCTGGTATCCGGATTTTCACGAATTGATACGCGCTGGCAAGTCTATCGGTGTTCGTACGCTTATGAAATACCGAATTTTCAAGCGACCGATTTCCCGGTTTAAAATTACAGAAATTGGCGTGCTGCAGGAATTTCAGGGTACTGGTGTCATTGCCGGACTCATTTTGCTCTGTTGTGATATTGCTAAAAAGCATCATCTGACCTGTGAAACCGGCTGGATTTTCGATACTAACAAAAAATCGCGAAGCATCGCGACTCGTTGGATCAGCAAACCGTACAAAACATACACCGCGTTCGAAATTGATCTGAAACAAGGCAATTCATGAATTCGCCCACGGTTGATATTTTACTCTCTGCTCATGACCTCCCCGATGAATGGGATCGGGCTGCAAAACATAATTTTCTAAAACGAACATCACTCCAGGCAATCGAACGTGCCAATCCCTGCGGTCAATTATATTACATTAGTCAATCATCCACGTCGTGCTCTGTCGCTGTTTCCTACCAGCACAGGCTCGATATTCTTGCGTATGGCCCGGGATCACTGCGCCTGCCCGTCACAATTATTGGTATTCCCTGCTCTGTTGGTTTTGCCGGATATTGGTTTGAGGCAGAGACCGGCCAGGCAATTCTCGCCCAATTACGCACATCTCGCGGCGCCCTGCTCATACTCAATTCCCACGAAGTCACGTCATTAGACGGTTTCGCATTTGGCACAACACTCCCTTCATGCAAACTCCATGTGCGCTGGACCAGTCTCGATGAATATCTTAATACCATGCGCAGTCATTACCGGTACCGGTGGAATAAAGCTCTGGAGAAAGCACGCGACCTAGCGGTGCGGCGCCTGGACGCATCTGAACAGTTTAACGAAATCCATTATTCGCTGTATCACAATGTTTACCAACGCTCCGCCTTCAAATTGGAGCGCTTGCCCATCGATTTTTTCAAAACCTTCCCGGCCGTCATCGATGTGTTTGAAATAAATGAGATTCCGGTCGCGTTTGTTCAAACCACGCATTTTGAAGATGAACTGATTTTTATGTTCGGAGGTCTGGAATATCGTTTGAATCTACAATACGATTTATACCTGAACATGCTGCTACACATCGTCCGGCTTGGCATCGAAGCCGGCTGCAATTCCATTGATCTCGGGCAAACGGCCGAAGGGATTAAACACAAGTTGGGCTGTTTCTATGCGGGAAAAACCTTGCATGCCACACATTCCAATTTAATCGCCAATTTTCTGGTTCAGAAATTTATTAGCGTATTGAGTTATCGCGCACCGGAGTTTAACTTTCGTGTGTTTAAATGAGAAATTAAGAGAATAATTACCATACTGACCTATTATAATATGAATTACCAGTTGAAAATAATGGTCGATTGAAATTTGACAAGTTATCACGGTTCGACGGAGTTTTATCCTGAGCCTGCCGAAGGACTCACCATGAAGGTTGCACTTCAGCCTAAGCGCAGTCGAAGGCGATTCGTTCGACTGATCATTGATAGCGATGATGAGCTTCCCGCGCGTTTTTTGCGCGGGTTAGTTCAATCATTAATTAGGCCGCATCCCTTTAGCAGAGACGTTTCATCGGTTTTGCAGGCGCATGTTTTTTGATGTTGACAGATTTTAAATTGCGCTGTCG
>JAFGDW010000239.1 GCA_016931935.1 Candidatus Zhuqueibacterota bacterium
ATATTAATGTGTCATAATGTACACTATTTAAACTAAAAAAGCAATATATTTTTTATTCTAGCTGCGTTATGTTCATAATCATTTTAAGTTAAATCTTATATATAGGATAGATAGAACAATTTCAGTAGAATAGCAATTATTAACTAGGTCAAATATTCCTTTATTTATTCAAAGAAAAATCATATTTTATACGGATAAATTTCTAACCATGAGTGGGTTATTATCACTCACTTTTAACATTTCCCCCCAATTATCAATAAATGAGACTGCAATATTCCTTTCACAATAAATTTTAATATTACGGTTTGTTACTGTTATTTAAGTATTAATATTTTTGTATTATTTTAATTTATTTATTTTTTGTAAGTTACTATAGAATTTCATATAAATTACTAAATTATTGTCATATTGGGGTGTTTAGTATGTTTTTTGTTGATATTAATTGACATTATTCTTATAATGGAGCCTTGTTACAGTTAAAATGTTATGAACATGCGTAGAAATGGAAAATGTGGAGGATGTGATGCGAAAAACACCGTTTTATTTGTTACTCGCCTTAGCTCTTGTAATTACGGTTCTTACAACTGTCTCTTTAACAAAGGCTTCAACAAAAGATAAACAACAGACTGATCTGCCACGTGGCGCTCAATATTTTTTGGGTACGACGGACGAACTACTGATTCGGGTTAATATTTGGGGATTTGTGCGAACACCCGGACAGTACATGGTTCCAAGTGAGACAGACTTAATTTCTCTGCTTTCATTTGCTGGCGGACCAATGCCATCAGCAAAACTATCTAAAATCAAAATTGTTCGTAAATCGAATAATAGTAATAAAGAAGAAATCATCCAGATTAACGTGAAAAAATATATTGAAGACGGGAATATCGCCATTCCACGGCTAAAACCTGACGATACGATAATCGTTAAACCATCACGCTGGCATTATTTTAGCACAAGTTTAGAGTTTGTTACTAGAGTGGCAACTGTCGTACAGGTGATTGGATGGTGGATGTATTACATGGATAAATAATATTTTAACTTAATGATTAATAAGACACATATTAACTGTGACAATTCGTAGTATCTGGTCAATTCATCTGGGAGGTTCTAATGAAATTCGTTAGGCTTGCAACTTTAGGGTTGTTAGTAATATTATTATTCACACCCTTCGTTTTTGGCCATTCAATGAACGGTGGGATAGGCTTAAATCTCGTTCGATCTGCATGGACACTCAAGCCCGGTTATCTTACTCTGGCTACAAAAACACGATTCTTCGGAAAAGTTGCTTCGCCAATTAGTGGAGTTGCTGTCACATTTTGGGATGTCCAGGGCGCATTTAGCTTAACATATGGTTTTAATGAGCACTTTGAATTTGCCCTGACGCCAATTATGTATCAAGATAACCATAAAGGCGATAAAGGTTATAATTTACCTGATGATATTTTTCTGGGAGTGAAAGCGGGTTCATATAAAATAAAGAATTCACCATTTGTATATGGGGGATTAATTGAGGCCCGGCTACCTACTGCTAAATATCATAATATCAGCTTTGAGCCATATTCAGCAGGGAATTTATCTGTCTCGATTCGGGGATTGTTAACATACTCAAAAGATCCGCTTTACCCGGAAGATAATGTGAATGCTCATTTAAATCTCGGTTATATCAACCATAATGATGTTGGCAAAAAACTTCAGGATCCTAAAATTGATAATTACAGTGTAATTAACATGACACAAGAATTTGTATACGGACTTGGTGTTAATTTTCCAACAATTGATTTCGACTTCTTTGTCGAATTATTTGGCTCTACATTTATAAGAAAACCTCCGGAACAGACAGCTTTTAGTCGTGAAAACTTTGTATATTTCACCCCAGGGTTATCATTCCGTGCTAACAGGTGGTTATCTCTAAATGTTGCGGCTGATTTACGTGTCTCTTCTGATAATGACGAAACAACATATGACTACCCAGGTGGCGGACCAGTTGCACCTGATATGGCAAATTATCCGGCATGGCGTATTAATCTTGGTGCCAAAATTGTTCTGTTACCAACAAGTGTCTATAAAATCAGTGAAAAAGATATTCTTATTAAAAAAGCTGAGAGTCGAAGAGAACTATTCGAGCAAATTATCCGCGAACAGCGTGAGACAGAGTCTGCTGAAGAAGAGTTGGAACGGATAAAGGCGGAACGGCGTAAAGCGGAGCGTGAATTGGAACGATTGCGGCGAATACTTGAAGGTGAGACAAAGTCTAAAAAAGAAGAGTAATTTTTTTGATAATGAATTTTAAGCCAGTGCAAGAAATATTTGTACTGGCTTTTTTATTATAAGGGTGCTGCTAAAACAACAGTCGATTTGTGTGGTATCAGCACACCCTTTGTTGATGACAGCGCTTCAAAATAAATAATATAAATCCCCATTCGGCATGTTCGTCCGTTATCATCTTTCCCATTCCAGATAACGATCCCTTCGCTTCCTGCCGGACGCTGTCTGCATAAAAAGCGAACCATCCGACCGGTTATATCAAAAATCTTAACATTAATTGCCGAAGTGAGCAACGGAAGCCTGTATTCTATCAACAAATTATCGTCCACACTATCTTCATCAGGGGAAAATGGATTGGGGGAAACTGAAATTGAAGATGTTGGCGCCAGCCGTTCAGTAAACACACTATTCTGTCGGCCAGCCGTATTTCCTCTTGGATCCACACAATTAATCCAGTTATCCGGATCACTTGTTGAGATGTGCGGATTAATTCGTTCCAGAGAAAATCCGACCTTGTTTCGGGTTGCAGAGTATGAACAATAATCGATTTCCAATCCGATGTTATCAAAAATATGTACTGCGTCACTGCTATTATTTAAAGATGGAAAAGATTGAACAATAACCTCATTCTCAATTTCGCTTAAATCGCCACTGGCAATAACAATAAAATCATTTGCGGCCACTATTACTGGTTCGGAAATGATCTCAATTTTCTTACTTGTATTAGAATCTGAAAAACACCAATGCTGTAAATTTACACTTATTCCTGAACCATTAAACAATTCGAACCACTCCGGTTCAGCTGTTTGTGGGCTAAACATAATTTCATTTATGCTAATAGTCTCGGCGGTATATCCAACCCGTACCGAAGTTTGACAATAATCATTCTCCTCGACTGTATCGTTATCCGCAACAACAAAACAATAAATACTATGCATCCCGGATGGAATATTCGTCCATAATAACTCAAATTCATGTTGTTTATGAGCATGAAAGGTTGAGTCAATTTGGATTGATACAATTTGCTCGGACTTTGGAAATATTTCATTGAAATCCACGTCATTAACTACATTAATCGTATAGTTCGAAACCGGTTCGGAACCAAAATTTTCAACGATGACATCGAAAACAACGGATTCTCCGGGTATTATTCTGCCCGGATGTGGCTCTATTGCAATCATTCCCAAATCAACAGCAGGTGCTTTTACGCTATTTACATCACCAAGCGTATTTCCGCTGGGATGTTTACAAGCACTCCAATTCATTGATATATTTGAATCCCAATGAGGATCAATCCGTTCAAGCGACACGTTTTCTGGCCACGTTTTTACATCATAAGAAACTGAATCAATGACTGCTCCAGTTAAATCATATAAAACAATCGTATCGTTATCATTGTTCAGGGTCGGCCACGATTCAGGCGCAACATTGTGAGCAGATATCGATATTTCCGATTGTGAAATAACTACATATTCTTCCGGTGAAATCCAAATATGTTGTTCTGTAATTCGATGTCGGGCAGAAGTCTTTTCATCAGAAATTGCCCAATCGTAGAGATCTATTGGAGCATTGGAAATATTCAACACTTCAATCGATTCCATATTGCCATCCAATGGCTTGAACATAATTTCATTGATGATCAGACTGGAACGAGCATACCCCACTTTAAATGAAGCGATCGCCATGTTATTTGCCACGTTCCCATCAAGTGGTAACTCGACATAGGCAATATACTGATTGAAGCCGGCTATTGATTCAATTGAAATTGACTCAATTGCAGAATCACCCTGCGCTAAGGAATTCATGGGAATCGAGTTAATTAATTCAGATGCTTCTATTGTAGAATCAAAATCAACATCTCTATATAATTGAATATTATAATCCCCTACAACCTGAAATCCTATATTCCGAACAATAAAATCAAGTTGTACCATGTCACCGATTTGTGGTATTGTAGATAAATTTGCAATTGTTATTGAAATATCGACTTCTGTTGGAGATAAGCTATTATGCCCTCCCGGTGTACCACCATATATCGATGAATTGCCCCAATTTGTCGCGATATTCGGGCCATCTATCCTTATTTTTTCATCAGAGTACCCAGGAAGATTATCCAGAGTATATTGATATTTGGAAATTGTGTCACCGGAGGCATTAAACAGAATGATTGTTTCAGCGACGGAGTTTGATAATCCGCTATTCCCAAACGTTGCACCATCAATCGTTAAAACCAAAGCATCGGGTGGTATGGCGTTATCATAAATACCATCATTCTCAAAGTATCCGGGGTCCAATATAATAGCGTACTGGTTTGGACCTAACATTAAACCATCATTCGCTGCAATTAAATTATCTGATGCATCATTGTCGCCAACGGACCAACTGGTCAGGTCAACGAATCCATTATCCTGATTATATATTTCTAAATATTCATAGTAATTTTCATTCGCAACCGGATCGAACATGATTTCAGTAAATGTGATTTGAGCAGATAGTATTTGGATAAAACAGCAAGGAGAGATGAGAAATAAAACGCAGAATGAAACGATTGTTTTTTTCATAAGCTCGATTGGTTGTTTAATTGTCAGAATTTTAAAATTTTCCAATGCTTGTTTCTATTTAGGTAACATACAAATTAACCATCAGTTGAGCTTGCCGTCTCGCACCGGCGTGCTCGCAGCACGAACGGTGTCGAAGTCGACAAACAACCAAGATTGCATGAAAATGTTGCCTTCGACAAGCTCAGGCAACGGCTACCTGAATATTTTCCAATGTTTAAAATTAAACTATTGTAAAAACCTGTGGTTCCGTTGCCGATCAATTGTCAACTTTTGCTTGAATTTGATTAAAAGTTTTCGTATATTCATGAAACTTTTTAATACTCACATCATCTAATCTTACAAAAAGGGGACGAAATTGGCTTCGACGGGGGTCGAGGGAGTATAGATGGCATACCGAGGTTCCGGTACCTCGCTAAACTTCCGGAAAACCAAAATAAACGCAGACAATTATGCGTATGCAATGGCTGCCTAATTAGGCGACCCGCTCGGTCAAGCTGAACCCATCCAGGTTGATTTAGGGCGTCGATTAAAGGTGGGTTAGCGCTTTCTTTCACCCGAGGAGAAAGGGCGAAAATTTTCGGGTTGGCCTTGTGCGACTTTTGTCTGTCGTAGGCGTTCAAGGCGAGATTAAACGACAGACTATGTATGTAGATGTCTATAGTTCCGGGCTTTCGGACGCGGGTTCAACTCCCGCCGTCTCCATCCTGATACGCCACCGCATACCGGTGGCTTTTTAATACACCCCTTGTGTAAACATTTAGAGTAGAGGATTCAACTATGGAAAATGTGATTATTATTGGCGGAGGTACTGCTGGTCTTTCTGCGGCTGTTTATGCGGCGCGTGCACAACTATCACCCATCGTTTTAAAAGGGGATACACCCGGCGGACAAATAACACTCACCGACGCTTTGGAAAATTATCCGGGATTTCCGGATGGCATATCGGGCTTTGAACTATTCCAATCATTAGAGAAACAAGCGGAACGATTTGGTGCAAAACTTATCCACGAAGCGGTAACTGACATAAATTTTTCGGACCATCCATTCAAAATTAAAACTCGTGAAAATGAATATACAACAAAATCTGTAATTATTGCTACGGGTTCCGATCCACGAAAACTAAATATTCCCGGCGAGAAAGAACTGATCGGCCGGGGGGTTTCCTATTGCGCAACATGTGATGGCTTTTTCTTCCGCGACAAAAAAGTTGTGGTTGTAGGTGGCGGTGACAGTGCAATCGATGAAGGACTTTTTCTTACGCGGTTTGCCTCATCTGTTACAGTAATTCATCGGCGCGATCGGCTGCGTGCAAATCAACATTTGCAAAAACGCGCGTTTGACAATCCGAAAATGCACTTCATTTGGGATTCGGTTACTGAGGAAATTGTTGGCACAGAAAAAGTGGAAGGAATACGAATAAAGAATCTGAAGACAGATGAATCAACCGTTGTCGAAACAGATGGTGTTTTCGTTTTTATCGGTCACATTCCCAATACAAGTGTATTCCAGGGAATCATTAAAATGGACGATCAGAACATTATTATCACTGATAAAAAGCAACAAACAAACATTCCCGGGATATTTGCCGCCGGTGACGTACAGGATCCAATTTACAGACAAGCAATTACATCCGCCGGTACCGGAGCGATGGCTGCTATTGAAGCAGAAAAATTTGTTGCCCATTTAGAAGGGGATGCATATCCCGGTAATTGATTAATCTGAATCATCAAATAACGGGTAGGACGTTTGATGCGCTCGCTGGTTATTGTTGCGTTGGAGCCAGTTGAGCGCTTTTTGCCTTATAGCCATATCAGGATGGGTTCGGCCAATTTGTGTCAAAATTGTTTCCGCTTTTGGATGGGCGATCTGCCCCATCACGAAAACTGAAAATTCACGCATCTCGGAATTTTTGTCGTTGAGTAGAATAGTCGTTAACAATGGAAGCGACTTTTCATTCGCCATCATTCCCAAACTAAGCATAGCATCTTTTCGGATTTGGACGTCCTTTTCGTGTTTAAACACATGACTAAGAACGTCAAATGCAGGCTTTGTCTTTGCATGACTTAAGGCCATAATAGCCTTGCGACGTAATTCAGAATTTTTATTTTCAATGATATACTTGCTTAAAACTAACTCACTTTGTGCTGTTCGGTTCTGCCCAAGCATAAATATGCACGCTTCTTTAAGATCATCGCTGTAATCATCACCTAAAATTCGTTGATAAATGCCGACAATACGTTGTGTATCATCGTGCAAATCCAATAAGGATAATAGCGATTTTCGGAGTTGTATGTACGTATATTCTTTGAAACAATCTGACAGCAGACTGATACTTTCATCATGCGACACATTGCCTAACCAATATAATTCCTGATATCCCAGCCGGAACGGACTATTCATCGGTATTGATTGTGCCCGTAGCAGAATCGGACGACCGGATTCAATCGAAAAGTCAAGCAAAATTGCCATTTTATCATCGGAGCTTCGTTCAAGCTTTAACCGATTGTGCGACCATTCCGGCGTCAATAATTTAGCGGCTTTTCCTTTGGGTCGACTACTGACGGCATCATTGGGGCTACTCAACAACTCTCGAAGCGTAGGTAAGCTGGTTTGATACATCATCGGTGTCATTCGATTTTTTTGCACATCAATACAATATGCAATCCATACACGATTTTGGTATTCCGAACGCATCGCTTGCTTTAAACTAACGACAAGTCGCTTTTTAATACCAAGTGCCGGATTTTCGAATTTATTTATAAATGATGCATACTGAGGCCATAATGTGTGTGAACAAAATAAAACCGTAATGAATACAATTGGCTGTATCCAACGCAGCATGGACATACCTTCCTCACGTGTAATTCAGTCAAGATGACATAAACGATGGATCGTTACAACTAATTGGGAACTTTGTAAGAAAAAAGGGGGAATGGGAATTTTACTGCAAATTTGTAGAAATCATTACCTCTAACTGATCAAACGAGGCAATATCAACTTGACCGATATCCACTTTGCCTTTACCGTCACTTTTAAAGTACATCCGGAGTGTCGGCAATGCAAATATCACATTGTCATACAGCCGCCTGTCGTTCGAGAACAGAAACAAGGTTGTCTCCTGTGTGCTCGTTGATTGCACAGCCCGAACTAAAACTTCATCCCGGTTAAGGGAAATGTTATTCAATTCACCAACATTCACATCATCCGATTGGTATGTATTTAAAAGAATTTCGGATGTGAAGTGTCTCTTTCCGGGTTCTTCATCGAGCAATTGAGGCTTCAGGAGAATACCGGCGATAATTACATTATCGCCTTCAATTTCTTTTACAAGGCGGAATGTTTTATGATTCACCGGCGCATGGAGCTGCTCATATAGAGTTTGATAGACCTGAAGTAATTCGTGATACAGTTGGTTACATTCTTCGCATTGCTCCAAATGGGCGGTGAAGTCATCAACTGTATGTTCAACACCAGATACTATGCAGCGAAGAACATACGATTCGATTGTGCTCATTTTCGAGCACTCTTTCCCCTGTGTACTCATGATATACGAATTTTGTTAAATCCTTCACGTTGCTTTGTTTGTTTGCCTATATATACAGACAACATCCGCTTTTTACGGAAAATTACAGCAACGCTTTTAATCTTTTTCGAAGAGATTTTTTCGTAATCTTTACAAGGTACTCAAATATCGATCGCTCGTCTTCACGGTACTGCTGTTGAGTAAGTGTCGGCATGTATCGTTTGAGATAACGATAATTGGATTCAGATTCTTTTGCGTGGGTTAAATCATAGACAAAATCGGTAATGGCACGTGTATATACATTGGCCTTTTTCCGGTCAATTTTGTCTTTTTCGAAATACTGATTGTAAATTTTTCTTCGAATCTGATCCACTATTTGTTGGTTGATCTCATCAACTTCTTTGAGCTGAAGATCATTAAACGGAGTGACATTATCAACATTATCTGAAAATTGGCATTTAAATTGTTGAAATGTTACATCGCGGATGATATTTGCAATCACATCAATCGCCAAATAATTCTGACGCAGAGCACTACGATACATGATGGTTAACATTTTCTTCATCATGACTGAAACGGAATCGCCGGGACAGTGCTCATCAAGAAAACGTTGAAACAGTTCTTTTTCCGAAAGTGCATAATCAATA
Organism: Candidatus Zhuqueibacterota bacterium; assembly: GCA_016931935.1. GTDB lineage: Bacteria > Zhuqueibacterota > Zhuqueibacteria > Thermofontimicrobiales > Thiofontviventaceae > Thiofontivivens. The sequence goes on from JAFGDW010000239.1 coordinate 9,000, forward strand.
TCGTCGTCGACGTAATAATCATCGATGTATGCTTCATTTAAGCGAACAAATTCTCTCCCCATATCACGGAAGGATATGAATTGATCGGAGTTCCGAATCGCAACACGAATGTTCCTTAAAATTTTTGCACTTTCAGGATCTCGCTCTCTAAAAATACGTGAGAGTTCCTGCTTCGTTTTTTTCACCACAAGACGACGAAGCATAATCAGCATGTCATGATCGGAGATTGGACGCGTTCCTATCACCGGACAAAAATAGCGTTTTAACTGTACAAAATCGCCATCGTCATTTCGCATAAATAATCCGGCGATACAATCGATAGCAACATCTTCCAGTTCGTTGATACCTTCCGCCTTTTTAGGACGGATATTTTTCCCAACCCCCTCCTGATACTTCAAATAGCTGATTGCAATTTTTTGGGAAAGGTCAACAAATTCGGTTAATTCACCGGGAGAGTATCCCCCGTTACATACGTTGTGAACAAGAGAGAAAAGTTTTCCTGATTCCATGGTGTCCGTCTGGTTAGAATTGGTTCACTGATACAATTTGAAACACAGTGCTACATGCAAATTATATACCACAGGTTATTATAAAGTTATCGTTTTTAGATTTTTTATACACACTGTTATTATTAAATTTATACTATTTTATTAATGCAATTACATATTTTACATTATGTGAGAATGATTCAACTGTATCAAAATAGGACATGCGATTTCGAAATTGAACAATCTTCATACAGAGAATAATTAGATGTCTCAATTTGAGAATTTATTTTTCTATAATTGGTGAAACAATTTTTTGAACGCCGGCTACGCGCTTGATTGTGGAGATTGTGGTTGGCAAAAAAAGAAAAGGTCAGTTAAAAACTGACCTTTTATAACATCTGCTTGTATTAAAATGAGGTTATTTGACCATAGGTAAACCATATTTCTTGGCTTTACGATAAATTGTCGCCCGTCCGATGCCCAGCTTCTTCGCGGTTTTGGAGATATTTCCTTCACACTCGAGTAGTGCTTGTTTTAACGCATCTTCTTCTAGTTTCTCAATCCAGCTTGATAGCGTATTATCCGCTTCATAAATTTTCTTTTCACCCAGAGCTCTAACTGCCGATGGTAAATCTTTAGCTGTTATTTCATTACCGGTCGCTAACACAACAGCCCGCTCGATCGCGTTTTCCAATTCCCGGACATTTCCCGGCCATTGGTACGCCATCAATAATTCTAAGGCGTCAGGAGAAATGTCTTCTAATTCCTTATTTTCCTGTTTAGCATATTTGTCCAAAAAATAGGCTGATAGTAAAGGAATATCTTCTTTACGTTCCCGCAAAGCCGGTAATTTTATTGGGAAAACGGACAACCGATAATATAAATCTTCCCGGAATTCCCCGACTTTCATGGCTTCTTCAAGATTTTTATTGGTTGCTGAAATTACCCGAACATCCACCTTAATGAGCTCATTACCGCCGACGCGTTCAAACTCACGCTCCTGCAGGACACGTAGCACTTTTGCCTGTGTCATCGGGGCCATTAAGCCAATTTCATCGAGAAAAATAGTACCACCATTGGCTTGTTCGAATTTACCGACACGGCGACCAGTTGCTCCGGTAAACGAACCTTTTTCATGGCCAAACAGTTCGCTTTCCAATAAGGAATCGGGTAAAGCACTACAATTGACGGCAACAAACGGCTTATTCACTCGGGATTCGTTATGATAATGGATTGCCCGTGCAATAAGCTCTTTTCCAGTACCACTCTCGCCCTGAATTAACACCGTCACATTACTGCCGATTACTTTTTCAAGCGATTTAAACACTTCCTGCATATTGCCGCTTTGGCCAATTATATTTTTAAATTGATATTTATCTTTTAACTCGCTACGCAGTTCATCGATTTCCCGTTTCAACGAACTTGTCATCAGGGCATTCTGAACCGTAACCGTGAGACGATCCGATGCAAACGGCTTCGTAATAAAATCGTACGCGCCCAGACGCATCGATTTCACAGCCTTTTCAACAGTACCGTGTGCGGACATCATAACGACCGGAACCCGAGGTTCTTCTTCCTTGATCCGCTTTAAGGTTTCCAGCCCATCGATACCGGGCATTTGAATATCCAGCAGAACGAGATCCGGCATATTTTCACGAATCATCATTAAGCATGCCTCGCCACTGGTGACTGTTATGACGTGATATGCTTTGGTTTTCGTCAAATTGATTTCGATCATTTTGCCGATATTTTTATCATCGTCTACTACAAGGATATTGTATTGATTGCCAGGTGCTGCCACTTTAGTCTCCTATCATTTATTTATCACGATATTATAATAAATATTTTTAAATATTTCAAGCAATATTTACTTGATTTGAAAAAAAGTGTCTCACATTATTACACTTTAGTTAACTTCGCAAGCGGCACTTCAGTTTCAAGTTCTATGGATAAAAAATGAATTGGCCATGTTGGGTCAATAATGGCTGATAGTTTCGCCATGTCTTTTTCAGTTGTAATGATAAAATCAATATGTTCTTTCCCTGCCTGCTCCACTATTTTTTCAATATCCGTACCTGAGTAAGCATGATGATCTTGAAAAATTTTTTCGCTAATAACAAGCGCACCCAAAGAAACAACTGTTTTTCGAAAAGACGCTGGATTTCCGATTCCTGAAAATAAATATATTCGCTTGCCATTGATCTGTTTCAACGCAATTTTTTTCCTGGATGGGCTGAATAATCCCGCGGGCTGATGCCTTGTCTGAATAACGGGAACAGATGTGATCTTCTGAATGTGCTTCATTAAATGGTTGACATGGGCTGACTGATTGATTCGTGTTAGCCAAATCATGTCGGCTCGTTTCAGATTGTGCCAGTTTTCACGAAGCATTCCCGATGGTAGCATACTATAGCATTCTAATGGAACCGAGCTATCGATAAGCACGATGTCGATATCGCGTTGGATTCTGCGGTGCTGGAACGCATCATCCAGAATGATGACATCCGGTTTGAATTTTTCGCGTAACAAATGAGCGCCTTTTACACGATCTCGCTCAGCAATGACAATAACGCCGGGAAGTTTTTGGGCGAGTAGAAAAGGTTCATCACCACTTTCTGATGGAGTAGATAAGATGGAAGCACCGTCCGAAACAACGACAGTTCCGTTTGTGTTTCGTCCATAACCACGACTAAGAATTGCAACGCGCTTCCCACTCTGTTGTAATGCCTGCGCGATTGCCGCAACAGCCGGAGTTTTACCGGTTCCGCCAACTGTAATATTTCCAATACTGATAATTTTACAGTCAGAGATTTTTTCACTGTGCAACCAGCCACGATCATAAAACCAGTTACGCACTTCTGTGACGCCACCGTAAATCCATGAAAGTGGCGCTAACAATCCACACAGCCATTTATGTTCGAAAATATTCATCCGCTTGCTTTTCGTATGCAATCATGTCTGCTTCAATTTTGATTCGCAGATATTCCAACTCATTTTTGGAAATATCAGAAGGTACGTGAACCGGCTTCCCGTAAATAAGAATTGCTTTGGAAAACGGCGTAATTAAATTGAAGCGATCCCAACTTTTAAATTCAATTTTGCGTTTACAGCAAAATGTCAATGGAATCAGATAACCATCAGTTTTTTGGGCAAGGTATAATGTTCCCGGCTTGAATCGGTGACGCGGCCCTTTGGGACCATCGGGCATAATGGCACTGGTGCCGCCGTTTTTCAGCATGACGACTGATTCATGAAACGCTTTATTCCCGCCGCGTGTACTGGAGCCACGAATCGGTTTGTACCCTAACCGTTCAACGGTTTGCGAAATCATTTCACCATCCGCATGCAAACTAATGATTGGTGAAATTCCCTGATTTCGGTGCGCATAAATCGGAAGCAAAATCCGTCCGTGCCAAATGACGAAAATAATCGTCTTTTTTTGAGAGACCAATTCCCGCCAATAATGGTGACCGATTGTTTTGATGGAACAAAGCTTCCCAAGCAAAAGAATCAGCAACCAGCCGAATTTGGTGGCTACATAGAACAGGATTTCCTGTTTACGCTTCTTATTCATGCTTCCCCTGTACGAACGAGCATCGATTGCGCGATTCGGGCGGCATTTTCCGACGCACATTTGGCGCCTAGTTGCTCTTTCACTTTCCGTAAATCCTGCGTGATTCGTTGACGCACATCATCGTTCAACAGAAGTTCCGTAAGTAATGGTCGTACGTTTTCTGCCTGAAAATCGTTCTGAATAAATTCCGGCACAATTCGTTTCCCGGCAATAACATTTACTAACCCAATATTTTCGATTTTCACCAGACGTTTTCCGATCCAATATGATAACGGGTCAACGCGGTAAACAACTATCAACGGTGTTTCATGTAACGCTGATTCCAATGTGGCTGTTCCCGACGCCACAAGTAACGCGTCGGAATATTCCATAATTTCCGGAGTTTGATTTTCTATTAATGTACCCAAATGTTTTTCACCGAGAATCTCCTGATAAATTCCAATATCAACGGTACGTGCCTTACTGATTATGACCTGAACATCCTTTAATTCCGTTACGGTGTTCATCATTTCCGGTAACAGCCGCCGAACTTCTGTGACCCGACTACCGGGCAAGAGACCAACAATTTTCTGTAGGGAATTTAAATTGTGTTGCTTAAAAAATTCGTTTTTTGAAATAGAAACATCAAGATGCTCCATCAGCGGATGACCGACATATTCAGTTTGCAAACCCGCGCGTTTGAACAACGGTTCTTCAAACGGAATAATTACACCGAGCCGGTCAATCAATTTGGCCATTTTAGGAATTCGGTTTGCGCCCCAGGCCCATACCTGCGGGGCAATATAGAAAAATACCGGAATGCCACGCTTTTTCGCCTGCTTCGCCAGTTTTAAATTCAATCCAGGATAATCGATCAGGATGATCATATCCGGCTTTTGTTCATTCATAAGCGAAACTATGTGCTTGAAGACACGCCGAAAAAACGCGAACTGTTTGATCACATCGCCAAAGCCGAGCACGCTCATTTGGCGAATGTGGTACACCAGGTCCATTCCCTGTTCCTGTAACTGATCTCCGCCTATTCCGAAAATGTCAATATCACTACGCAGCTTTTTTAGTTCACGCACAAGCCCTGCAGCATGCATATCTCCCGATGCTTCGCCGGAAATTAACATTATTTTTTGATGGGCCATATTACAATCCCAGCGATTGCAACTGATCTTTTATCATACCGGTAATTTCAATCGCGACTTTTAATGCTTCACGACCATCTTCCGCACTCACCGCCGGTCGTGTATTATTCTTCACAGCATTCACAAACGACATTAGTTCGAGCAGTAATGCATTTTCATCATGGACATCCGGCTTTTCGTAAACGATTTTCTTTTGCTGGTTCAGATCGCCCATATCGATGGGAATGCCGAGCCGGGCATCGGTTTCCGATGTCATATCGACCAATTGATAAATTTCGGAGAATTTTTGCAGGAAATCAATACTGATGTAAGCGCTGCGTTGGAAGAGTCGCATCTTGCGCATTTTCTTTTGCGAAATCCGGCTGGCGGTGACGTTGGCTGCGGCGCCATTTTCGAACTCAATTCGTGCATTGGCAATATCCACTTCATTGGTAATGACAGCAACGCCACTGGCATGAATCGCCTTTACACGGCTTTTAACCAAATGCAGAATAATATCAATATCATGAATCATTAAATCGAGCACAACCGCCACATCCGTACCACGGGGATTGAATGACGCCAACCGATGACTTTCGATGAACATCGGATTCAGATCAACATGTTCGAGCGCGCGTAATGCCGGATTGAACCGTTCGATATGACCGACCTGAACGATTACCTGATTTTTTTGAGCAAGCGCAATCAGGTCGTCTGCTTCAGCGATGGTTGTTGTGATCGGTTTTTCAATTAAGCAGTGTTTTCCTTGAGCTAACAACTGCATCGTCACATCATGATGATTGGTCGTCGGGACAACGACGCTGACAGCATCAACTTGTTCAGCGAGGCTGTTCATATCATCAAACACTGGCACCTGAAATTCCGTTGCGACCCGTTGCACTTGTTCGGACTCTACATCAAAAATCCCGACCAGATTGACTTCCGGGATTTGTTTATAAATAGATGTATGCAATCGCCCCAAATGGCCGACACCAATCACACCAACATTTAACTGACTCACGTTTTCCTCCATCCGAAATGTGTATCGTATTTGTAAATAAAAATTTCGATTTCGAGAAATCAGAATTGTTAGCGGATGCCCCCATTAACTGCACAAAAAATATTTTGCACAGCACATTCGCATTTTATTCTTCACAATATAACAACTTTGGCACCAAAGTCAAGTAATTATAATAATGTTGGAATAAAACTTTGTACCCGCTCAATATTATGATCCTTACCCACATCTATGTTACTGTACACGGGAGGATTCAAAATTCCCCTTCCCTTTTTAAGGGAAGGTGTTAGTATCGGAGTAATTATTTTCTGCACAAATTTGGCAGAATATTTCTTGAATAATTCTTTAATGTGGTAATCGGTGACCAGTAATCAGTTATCG
>JAFGDW010000240.1 GCA_016931935.1 Candidatus Zhuqueibacterota bacterium
AATATGGTTGCATATATAATAGTTAATCAAATCCAACCACAAAAACAATCGCCCAAAGGGATGAAAAAGGAACTGGTCCTTTGGGACTACATTAAATTCGTTCCATATGAAGACAAATCAGAGTTTTATGTTTTATGGAATTGAAGGGGTCGTTCTGCAGGAGATACAGATCAGGAGATTGTGAGGTTATGCGCTTTTAGGAATGAATGATTGTCGGTATATAAATCCGATCATCCGGATTTTTCTGTGCGGGCGAAGGTCGCTATCTGCAGACGGGTTTTGAGTTCCAGTTTTTCCAGGATATTGTGCACATGGCTTTTGACGGTAAAGGTGGCGATGTGGAGTGATTCGGCCATTTCTTTGTTGCTCAGGCCTTTGGCAATCAGGTCGACGACTTCACGTTCCCGACGCGTAAACTGGACTGAATCGGTATGCTGGTCTGCGCCGTTTTTGATGGCGAACTCCACGATCTGTGTGAAGAGTGAATTGGTCAGCATCGGGGGCAGTACTTTTTCACCTGTTACGACGATTTTGATTGTTTTTATCCAATCCTCCAGAGGGGCGTTTTTTAGAATGAATCCGGATCCACCGGCTTTTACAAACTCGACAATGTCGACATGATCAGGGAGGATATCCATCGCGATGACCTTTGCTGCGGGCAATTCTTCCATAAGCAGGGCCATCAGCTTCAAGCTGTTCGCTTTTTCCAGCCCCATATCCAAAAGAACCACATCAGGGGAGACATCCAGACTCTTCAGCTGATGTACCGCATCGCCGTCTTCGGATCGTGCGACAACTTCGAACTCACCATCATCGTTGAGCATGGCGGCAATACCTTCCCGCAGAAGGCGATTGTCTTCGATCAACAGGATTTTAATTTTTGACATGAAAAATGTTCCGATGATTTACTTTCTTTATATATTCATCCCACTCTTTTTCAGGCAATGCTTTTAATCGAAAATTTATCATTGGATTTGATATACTATTTTTCAGATTTTATCTGATTCTAATTAAATGAATTTTTCATTATTAATATTTAATAAAATAAACAACCTTACTGCTACTCAAATAAGAAAAAATATCTCTGTGAACCGATTAAAAGATGTATTAGAATAATAATAATTATCAATATTTGCAATAATTTATTTTTAATGATATTAGAAAATTATTTGGATATTTTTCCGAAAATCGTTTTATTTTCATAAATAAAGTTAAAATATTTTATTCGAAAAATCAAGAATATCATCTGCTCATAGACATGACAATCCCGTAGGGGGGCAGTCTGCCAGACGCAGGATGATGGTTTCGCTGTGGTATCGCTCATGACGGCTCTGGGAATTCCGACCCGGGCGGAGGCGGGTCAGTCCTGTGTCTCTTTTGATCGTGCAGCCGTCCGAGGGTGCTCTCGATCAATCTTGTCAACTTGTCCGCAGCACCGTCGACAGCCTGTTCCAAGGTCGCTGCGTGGTAAGTAACCGCGATGGGCTGAAGGCCTTCGATGCGGGCTTCTATCATGCAGCGCTCGTCGTTCTGACGGTTTTTTGGGCCGTTCTCATCGCTCAGGTGGACCTCCACACGCGTGATGTGATCGCTGATTTGGTTCAGAGCACTCTCCACTACACCACTGATGTGAACGGCCAGCTCCTTGTGATTTTCGATGTTATGGTCGATATTGATTTGGACTTGCATGGTGTTCTCCTGTTTTAATTAACTTAAAAATGGCCTAACAAGGCACCTTATCAAGCGGGGTGATGGCTTTGATGGAGTTCGGTACAGTAAAGCGTCCCATCATCGGCAGACGCGCGTCCGCCAGACGCACATAAACACGCTCACCAACAGCCCAAACCTCGGGTTTAGCCGGCAGCGCTGCCAGTTTCTTAACTGCATAATCAGCCACCACATCATTAAACTGGCCCACCAGTCCCTGGTCTGAACCGAACACGACCGCGCCAATTGCAACAGAGCCTGTTTTTTTTTCGTTCGGCAATCAAAGGCGCCGGCCCGTTTTCCCGGAAGCACACACCAAATCCCGCCTCTACAATGCGATAATAGTCATCCAATGCACGCACCGATTGCTCGTATTACCCGATACTCGAAGCGGCCAGGGCCTTCATTGTACGGCCCACGGATTGGATATCCCCGGCTCCACTGATCTATCGGCGCAGACTCGCAATGGTGTCGCTCATAACTTCTCCTTGAGCGCCGGCTTGGGCTTCGTTGGTGCGCCCGGCCCGAATCCGTCGTCATCAGGCTTCTCCTGCGTTGGCTTCGGCTGCCAACGCTCCTGCAACACCGGTATGTTTTTGCTGTGCGTTAGAATCACAATCTCGTCGTCGGTGCGGAACGTTGTTTCTTCATCCGCATGTGAAAACGTGCCGTCACGGTAATAACAGATGACCTTGGCGCCGGCAGGCAATTTTAGCTCCTTGGCCGCGAGCGCATCTTCCTCTTTTGCAATCAAGGTAAAAAACCGGGCCTTGTCCTTGATTACCGTGGAAAGTTCAACATTTTCGCCGCCGCCCACCATGTCTTCCAGGTAACGGCTTATTGTGCGGGACGGAATAATCGTATCCTTCAGACCCAACTCATGGCAGATACCTTCGAACTGTGGATCGCCGATGCTTGTCACAACACGATTAAAACCGAGCGACCGGCCGATCAGACTGGCGATAACGTTAACCTGGTCGTTGTCGGTAAAACAAAACAAAAAGTCGGTCTGCCCGGGATTGACTTCGCGCAGGATGTTTGGTTGACTGCCATCTCCCAGCAGAAAGCTGCAATCCATCTCTTCGGACATTTCATCGATCCTGGTCTTGTCAATCTCAATGATGACGACTTCATGTCTTTTTTAATGAGCTCTTTGGCCGTTTCAATACTTACTTTTCCGGCTCCAACAAATACAGTTCTCATGTTTCCTCCATTTTTCTGCCAAACCAGGTTCCTGGATACAGCATTACCAACCACGCGATGATTTCAAGTCTTCCCATCAGCATGTCAACACATAAAATTCCCTTGAGCAGTCCGGGCAATGTTGTACTTGTCAGTCCCGCGGAAAGCCCCACCGTTCCCGTTGCCGAAACCACTTCAAATAAGGAGTCGAGCGGGCTGAATCCCAGTGCTACAAACGGCAGCCAGGACAGAGCAACGACGGTGACGAACAGCAGGATGAGCAGCAGCGCTGCGTTGATCTCGTCGTCCTGCCAGTCGAGGTTCGATGACGGCATGTTTCGGCAGGCAGGTTCGCAGAAAGTCCACTGCAACACGCCGCTTCCTGTGCAGCATCCGATGATAGAATGTCAGCGGGATCGCACCGGCGAGGCAGATTAGCGTGATCCACCCTTGTGCGAACCAACTTGTATTTGCCAGGCTGCCATCATGTGGAGCAAAACCCCCTGTCGAGACTGCCGCAAATGTGTATAGCACCGCGTCGAAAAATCCAACTCCCACTAACAAGGAACCGATGATACCTGAGGCGGTCAAAACGCTGTAGACTTTCAGGATTCGTTGCGCACGCGCCCGCGTGCCACCGACCAAATCGTCGGTTTCGGCCTCTGTAACAGCCAGGCCTTTCGCCA
>JAFGDW010000241.1 GCA_016931935.1 Candidatus Zhuqueibacterota bacterium
GCCTTCGACACCGTTCGTGTTCCGATGCATCGGAACGGTACGCCGGTGCGAGACGGCAGGCTCAGGCAACGGTTTAGCTGAAATATGCTCATAATCATTAAAATTATTTAAAAGGAAGTTAGCTATCACAGGACGACACGATGAACGACAAAAAAACAATCTTAATTGTAGATGATGATATCGATTTTCTCACGCAAATGCAAATCCATTTTAGTGAGCATAATTTTAATGTCATTACCGCAGAAGGCCAGAAAAGAGCCGAAGCAATTCTCCAAAAACAACTGCCTGATTTGGCAATTATCGATTTAATGATGGAAGATGTCGATGGTGGCTTTGCGCTGGCGTACCACATCAAAAAGATGAATTCCTTTATTCCGGTGATCATCGCTACCGCCGTTAGTAGTGAGACGGGTATGGAATTTGACGCTACGACCGAAGAAGAACGTTCATGGGTAAAGGCAGATGTGTTCCTGGCCAAACCAATCCGATTCGAACAGCTTTTGCGGGAAGTAAATCGGTTGCTGGCTGAATAAGATCAGAAGAGCGGAACATGGTCAACGGATAAAGGAAAACTAAAAACAGTTCTCGGTTCTCCAGCCTCCGTTTTCCATATTTATATATACCATTGCCGAGACAGGATTACCAGATTAGTAGATGTATGAATGTAAAATTGTTAAGCTGCGACAAAATCTGATCGATTGACTGATGAACATCAAAGGACAAAGGTAAAAATGAGATGTTGGTTTTTGGTACCGTAATCCTGCCTCTCCCCTTATTTTATGTTTTAAACGTCCAAATGGAAGGCGCCTCCAATGAGCACGTTACGCACATTAGTGGTAGATGATGAACTCGGCATGCGACTGAGCATCCGCAAGGCCCTGAGCAAATTTACACTCACGTTGCCCCATGTCGATGAGTCGATTGAATTCGATGTGGATATTGCCGAAACAGGCGAAGAAGCGCTGGAGAAAATTGCCCGGCTGCGCCCTGATATTTTATTGCTCGATTACAAACTTCCTGATGCCAGCGGTCTGGACATTCTTGAAAAAGTATCGACTGAAGATAATGAAATGGTAACCATCATGATTACCGCCTTTGCTTCCATCGAGACCGCAGTGACGGCTATTAAACGCGGTGCATTTGATTTTCTCCCCAAACCGTTTACGCCCGAGGAATTGAAGAAAAATGTCGCCAAGGCTGCCGAACGTTTGATTTTGGCGCGACATGTCAAAAAACTGGCGGAGGAAAAAAAGAAAGTTCGTTTTCAGTTTATCTCAGTTTTGGGTCATGAGTTGAAATCACCACTGAATTCAATTGATGGCTATCTGGATATTATGAATAAACAAAAGCTGGGCGCGGATATTTCTGATTATGCTCATCTCATCGATCGCTGCACCATTCGCCTCGATGGCATGCGCAAGCTGATTCTCGATCTGCTCGATTTAACTCGGATCGAATCCGGAGAAAAGAAACGCGAACTGAAGGAATGTGATGTGCGTGTCATTGCTGAAACCGCAATCGAAACCGCACTACCGATGGCTATGCTGAAAGGTGTTAAGATTCATTTACATTGTGATGGTGATTTTATGATGCAAGGCGATAATGGCGAGTTGGAAATCGTATTTAATAATCTGCTCTCAAATGCGGTTAAATATAACAAAGAAAACGGATCTGTGGATATTTCCCTGAAGCGGGATGATAAAAAAATAGTAATCGATGTCGCCGATACCGGCATAGGTATGACGCAGGTAGAAGCGGATAAATTATTCAATGAATTTGTGCGCATTAAAAATGAGAAGACCAAAAATATTCTGGGCAGTGGTCTGGGATTGACAATTCTCAAACGCATTGCACAAATGTACAACGGCGACGTAAGTGTTAAGAGTGTGCCGGATGAGGGGAGCACATTCACTGTAACATTGATGAGTGAATGATGCTCTCGTTTCGAACGGAATTCCGATGGGATGGTTTCTGTTCCGTTTAATATTTGATATTTTGAAAATTTTCATGTATAGATAATCCGCCTAATAGCAGCAAAATAGTATTCCGTTGGAAAATAGTAAACGAGAATACACCGTCAAAAACCAATAACTCTACCATGAAGGGGAGCGATCCCTGACATAAAGGAGAAAAACATGTCACAACAAACCACTGAACGACGGATCGGATTTGTTGGCATTATTGTCAATGGGCCCGAGAAGTCCTACCACTTTCTCAACGATATTCTTCATCAATATGCATTTCTTATTGTAGGCCGACAGGGCATTCCCTACAGGGAGCGCAATCTTTCTATTATTTCACTCATCGTCGATGGCAGTAGCGATGATATCGGCGCATTAACCGGCAAGCTGGGACAATTGCCCGATGTAACGGTGAAAACCGGATTTGCGAAATTATAAAAAGCGCGATTGCAGTTACAATCCGAAATTAAATTACTAGCGCCTTCCCAGGTATTGCTGCCAGTAACATGCAACAAAGATTCAGTCGTTTTCGGATTAAATTTTTTGATTAATCCCTGACTATCGGAAGCGCATCACACATTTTTCCTGTCACCATATATTTTGAACCTGGATTATTCATTGTAATTCATTAAGGAATCCAGATTACTTGAATGGTGGGTGATTTCAAATACAGCGTATCGAACTCAGTTTATTTCGGTCTAGTAAGTTAAGATCTATTTTAATATCAAATTAACCGAGATATTTTTTTTAGTTTATGAATAATTCAAGTGAAAGGGGTATACCATGAAAAAATTTAAATACATAATAACTGTGTTAAGCCTTTGGACGTTAACTTCTTCGCTTTACAGCCAACAAACGAAAACCGATTCAGCCGATGTCTGGTTCTATTTTCCAAAGGTGGTTGTGTCGGCAAATCGTTACGAGAAGCAGGCGTTTGAATCACATTTGTCCGTGCAATCCGTGCCAAAGCAGCGTGTGTGGCAGCGGGCGGTGGACAATCCGGGTGAATTATTGCAGGAAGCCGGCGTTCAATTCAGCGATGCAGGGCCGTGGAGTCAAAAACTGGTCGTGCGTGGTCTGTCCGGCTCGCAGGTGTTAACGCTGGTGGACGGCTTGCGTGTCGATGTACTGCGTGCCTACGGTAACCATGCACCGCTGCTGGATGTGTCTGAGTTGGATCGTGTTGAGGTTATTCGCGGCCCGGGATCGATTTTGTACGGTTCCAATGCGATTGGTGGTGTGATTAATTTTATCACGCATCCGCTGGATAACTGGAGCAATGCACTACAAATGAATGGGCGTGTGGTGGTTCAATATGCCTCTGTCAATCAGCAGATGAATGAAACGGCGTTGCTCCGCGGAAGTACAAATCGCTGGCGGTTTTTGCTAAGCATTGGTCACCGAAAAGCAGATGACATCACAACACCAAAAGGGACGTTGGCGAATTCAGCATTTCAGGGAATAACTGTGGATAGTAAAATATCGGCGCGACTGGGTGGGCAGCAATCACTTGAGTTAGCGGCGCGTCTTAATCGTATGTCAGACGTAGGTGTGCCTACCAGCCCGTATGCAACGTTAGCGCAATTTAAAACATATAATAACGATTTCATTTCACTGACGCATCGCTATCAAAACAAAAACGCATCATATTTGAAGAATACGGAATTAACCTACTACTATCAAATCGGTAAACGAAATTTTGAAGCCCGAATGGAAGCCGTCCCCAAAGGGCCGCTGTTTGTCTTTCAGGAGTTGGCCGCCAATCGCGATGTAAAAACGACCGGAATGACAAGTCAGGCGCAGCTCGTGGTTGGGGCGAATCAATTATTAACAAGTGGTATCGACTACTTTCAGGAATGGGATGATACGCGACGTATCGCTGATGCCGAAATCCGCAATGCAGCCGGAACAGTCATGAAAAATCCACCGGCAGATCTTACACCGCCGACACCAAAATCCGATCGTTTGGGTGTTGGCGTTTTTGTAGAACACGAAAGCCGATTACTATCGCGACTTACGTTGACCACAGCGTTGCGATACGATCAATTGCAGAGTCGGGCAAACGGAACCACCGGAACGTTGACGCTTACAGATGTTTCCAAAAACGATGGTGATTTTAGTGGTGGAGTAGGCGTGTTATTTAACCTTACCAACGCGCTCCATTTAACAGGTAATATTGGACGCGCTTTCAAAGCACCAACGCTGCAGGAACGATTTTTTAAGGGAACAGCGCAACCTGGCTACGTTTACGGTAATCCAGATTTGAATTCCGAAACATCGTTGAATTTCGATGCCGGGCTGAAATGGCAATTCAAGCAGGTAGCCGGGGAAATGTCTGTTTTTCAAAATCGGATTGAAGATTATATTGTCCTGTTTCCAAAATCCGCTGCGGGTGATACGTTGGCGTATGAAAATGTTGGCAAAGCCCGGTTGCGCGGTGGTGAGCTTTTTGTCGACTGGCGTTTATCGCGCTATGTATCCATATGGGGAAATACCACATTTGTTCGGGCACGCGATTTAAATCAACATGAAGACCTTCCAAAGATTCCTGCCCTGCAGGGGATGCTGGGACTACGCTTCCAAAATGTGATGAATTTATATTGGTTTGAGTTGATGGCACAGTTTGTCGGTGATCAGAATCGGGTTGCGGAAAATGAATTGAAAACGCCGGGCTATAGTTTGTTGCATGCCAGCGCCGGCTGCGATGCCGGAAAATTACTTGGGATGAAACAATCACTCATTCTGACAATTAATATTAAGAATCTGCTTGATCGCAGCTTTCGTGATCATCTTTCAACGGTGATCTGGTGGGACGCACCGGGACGGAATATTGTGGTTGGATTGCATAAACCATTTACATTTTGATTGAAACGAAACGTGCCACGCACTTCGAAAGTGCGTGGCATATGTCTTCAAAATAGATACTTGTTTCATTTATAAATCTTTTCATATATATTAGTGATGTTTGTTTCAAATGGTGGCTTAATTACCGTTGGATACCTATCTTCATATTCTTGACATCCAATCAGATAATTAGGTAATGTTTTTACAAACTCATCTCACTCATCCATCTCTTCATTTACAGAATGATTGTCCTAACTCAACATATTGTTTTCGAATCTTCCATATTAAAAATTATTTTGATGTTAATTCCGTACTTTTTTCAATTGGGTCTCTCAATGCAAGACAATCCAAAGCTTCATTTTCCGGAAAATATATTTCATGAATAAATCCAACCTCAGAATCATAGACCACTTTAAAATAATCGCTCGTATATCCGATGACTTTTACATCTGTATTTTGGGAAATAATTTTGTGAACCGTACTGGCGGGTGCTGGAGCATTTTTAAATTCACCATCACTTTTTAGGGCAACGACAATACCGGCAGCGCTCATTTTCTCGGCTTCACGTCTAAATCGGAGCGTTTCGAGGTCGCTCAGTTGCTTCTTCAGTGTTTTAAGTGTGGTCGCTAAATTTTCCCGAATTGTACTAAGGCTGTCGATCTGTTTCCCGATTGTTGATGAGTCCTGAGCGTAAACAAATTGAATACTGATACAGCAAACGAAAAAGATAATTAATGTTGATCTCATAGTAAACCTCCGCGATGTTAATGTTTAATGTTTGTACTATGTAGACCTTGCTCATGGCTCTAATTAAAAGAAACTTGAGCTCAAAATCAAGTCAAAATAAAAATGAAAATAAAATGTTTCATGGCATCAATTACAATAATGAACTTAAACGCAGGGTATCCTGAAAGTATACTCTATCCAGGGTGGTTTTTAGATTCGGCTAAAGAGATGCCATTGCTCAGAGCGATGGCATCTCTAATGGACGACCTCAAAACCACTTTGAATTCAGTATATAATAGAAAACGGAATAACTGTTTCGATTATTATTTGATCACAATAAACCGGCCGACATGTTCGCCAATTCCCGGTGCATCAATGTGATAAATGTACAGCCCATAGGCAATGTCCATTTCGTCTCGGGTGCGCAGATTCCAGGGTTCGGAGCCGTTGGTGATAGTCGCGTTGTGCTCAAGCTTCTTAATCAGCGTACCATCTACCGCAAAAATACGGATAGTGCATTGCGGCGGTAGATGAATAAATTGGATTTGTCTTGGTCCACGACCACTACGGTATGGATTCTTGGCCTCCCATGCTGATGTTGCTACATACGGATTCGGAACAACTTTGATATTATCCAGATTTGCTTTTGCGGCAACTGGATCAACTTTTTGTCCATTAATTGTGAATCGGTACCGATTTTCTGACGTAAATTGAAAATCCGAATATAGATACAAGGTATCACCCAGCTCTAAATTCCGGCCGTAATATTGGGAGAACGCAATACTGTCGTTAAGTGAATTGTTCAACAACCGAAACGATACAATCAGTGAATCATTTGAAAGTGTCTCTATAAACCATATTTCATCCTTGGCAGAAAAATGGCCTTTTGGTAGTAGCGAATTTGTTTGATTTTCCCGGAAACCAAACATGAGTTGCTCGCCTGTGATGCTGTCATACACTTTGAAATTTGCCGGAATTGGTGGAATTTTAATCGTGATGTCGTACTTGCGCAGTTTAAGTGGCACCTCAGCCGATGTGTCGGCTATGTCATCGAAGAACACAATTTTCATTTGGCGAGGGTAGAATGTTCCCGGCACATAGGATACATCATCCCAAATACCAAAGTTCAGTAGATAGGTTTCATCGGGGTTAATGTTGGCACTCCATTTAACGCCATTGCGAATGCCATCGCCATTTTCGTCCACCAAATTCAGTATGCCGGGCGTTGCCGGTGGATTATAAACGAAAAATTCAAACCCGTAAGTAACTGCACGCAGGGTCGTGTTCAGGCGGTCATTATCGTTGTACAAGTTTTTTAATTCAAACAAAGCGGGTGCGATTCTGCTGGTGTCGATTGGGACATTATCGACCAAAATTGTATCAGCATACGTGCTGTCGACCCAGCGAAATTCCTTAAACCAGACGGTATCCAGCGTTATCGGGGCAGCCAGATCTGTAATGTCCTTCAAAATAAATCCCGATGTCTCGAGCGGGATGAGTTCATCCGGGTCATTTCCATCAACCAGACCGTCGAAGTCATTATCGCGATAATCGCGGGAGATGTCAAGAAATTGAATTTCGTACGTGCCATTTCCAACAAGTGAATCCGGTTCAATGACACGTAAACGAACGAAACCATCGCCGATTTTATTATCACCGACGGGTTGTGGGTACGTGTCAAATTCAGGTGGAATGTAGCCCAATGCGGGCGCCGCAGGAACAACCGAAACGACATTTACTCCCTTTTCCTGAATTTCACCTGATGCATTTACCGCAATATATTTCGTTGTTTCGGACGGATAAATGTTCTGCTCGATTTTGCCCCTGTCATACGCAGTAATCGCATAGTAGTAGCGTCGGCCGTTCACCGCTGGTGAATCTACATATGTATGTACCAGGCCGGATTCAGAGCCGAGGTAATATTGAATGCCATAGTTATTGGCTTTTGGGAAGAAGCCGTGCACGCCGTCTATTTTATCAAAAACCGCGATTGGCGTTTTCATGGTATAGCTGCCGAGTTGCTCATCAATCACTGTGGTGGTCGCGTCTTCAAATCCCGGATCGGTAGCGCGATAGATTTTGTAACCCTCAAAATCGTACTCGCCCAGATAGCGGTCGCGGCTTTCCTCGGATTTATCATCCCAGTATAACGTCACTTTGCCATCGCCAGCTACTGCAGTCAGAGTTGGTAACTGCGGCGCCACCGCGAAATTGTAGTTGGCGTCATAAATTTCCTGGACGGTATTTTTATTGTTGATGATATGCGGTTCATTCCAACCATACACCATAGCAATGGAGAAGGCTTCGCGCTGGCCGGGCATGAGCGGGAAATAACCGGTGGAAAAAATATAATCGGCATCCACTTTTTCCAGGTGACCGTCGAAAAATCCGGGCCGGTTGATCAGCCACATTTGGTCATCGTTACTGTAGGTCACATCGCCATAGATGTAGAAAATAAAACTGGTGAGGCCAATCTGATCCGATTCCGACACATCTACGCGATCGATATTTGGTTCGCCGGGTAACTCACCAATGCCGGGCGTGGGCACGCCATCGCCCTCACCGTCATCGCCAGTGCCCTCCGCGCCATCGAGACCAACATCATCGGTGAGCGGGTCCCAGTCGCCATCATTGTCCTCGCCATCGTCACGGCGTTCATCGATTAGCAGATTGTCAAGACCATCGCCGGTAATGTAATCTTTGGCCAAATAGGACTGTTTGTTATAAATCGGATTATTTATGTATAAGTAATATACTTCACCGGTTTCGGTAATTTCCGCACCATCGGATTCATCAATAATACCATTCAAATTATCGTCGATCCCATTGCGAGGAATTTCATCAATATATGAATTAGCATATTTGGTGTAGGTGTTACCATTTGCCGTGAATACAATGCTATCAGATGGCATGGTTTCTACAGTTCGTTTTAAATCGGCCGATTCATAATCGATCAAAACGATTGGATCGCCTTCACCAACGTAACGCATAAAGTCGGCTGTGGTTATCAATCTGCCACTTCCATCGACGCCGTCCCCATCATTATCGACGCCATCAACCGCATTCCCGGGACTCTCCAAAAATGCGAAACCCACCCAGGGGACAGGCGTGTAATTTTGCGTACCGACGTTGTCCGGTTCGTAACTCACTGTCAGGCCAATTTCCCGATAAAATGTTGCACCATCATCATCGTAACTTTGATTCAGTCCAAGCAATGCTCCCATCGAAGCCCCAACATTTAATCCGAATATCGTTTTATTTAACTTCAACTCACCAATATTTTTTACATCGTAGATCCAGAAAATACAATCTTCCGCACGGGGATTCGACCATTGCAATCCTCGAATCGATTTCCTTAATCCCAAGCCGGCACGATCCGGCTCTGGTGGAATCGGTAAGGGCAGTTCATAACCACCGATAATTTTGTTGAAAGGATAATCGTCGAGCACATGATAGCTTTCCTGGTCGGCATTAACTATACCCTTGCCAAAATAGCCGTTCCATTTGCCACGCCAGCCAGGATCGTTTAAGTCGTCTATTTTATCCGGCCAACTCGCCGGCCAGGTAAATGGTTTGTCGCTCATTGCTGATTTGTGAAATACATCCGGATTGTCGGCATTTAAATATCCCGGCAATGGCTCAAATCCCAGAAAATTCCCCAATCCATCGTGAGAAAATCGCTCCGGGTCCCAGCCCTGACAACACACTGCCGGCGTAATGTTCACATACAGCGATTCGCCAGTAGCTTCATCCACACGATCAAACACACTCACTTCGGATAGCACATAGCTCGACGCATTCCCCATCTGGATCAAACCGGAATTGATCGGCCATTCGCCTTTGTAGGTAAGGCTGTTGTCATTCCTAATACCGCCCATCATTCCATGATTCCAGTACGTCACACGGATTTGGTTGCCTGAATGATCGTTGCGTGCGCGATTCGTACGGTCACCGTGGGGTGTTTGGGCGATGGATAGGGAGGTGAGTGTTAATAAATATATGAATGTAATGCCTGTTTCTAACTTCATATTGAGCGTTGCTCCTGTTATTTAATCAGTTTGCCATTCTATTCTGGTCACGGCTAATCGTAAGCGGGGTTTTGCCGGGCGTCGAACATCCCCCTAATTCCATCCCGCCAAAAAAACGTGCGGGCTGGAATATTCCCCCTTCGAAGGGGGATGATTGCATCCCGGCCCGCTTGCGGGCTATAGGGATGAAATCAGGGGGATGTTCATCATGTCATGAACCATACTTTTTGGGTTCAATTCTCTTAACCAAATTAACGCTATATCAACATCCATTTTCAAGTTCACATATCTTACTTTTCAATGATTGAATAACACCTTGCATATTTATTTCACATCCACATCCAAAAACCGCATCACATGAATTCCCAGACGCTGTAACTTTGATTGACGTTTGAAATCATATTCCATTTTTTCATTATGACTGCTGCCATCAATTTCAGTTGCCAGCATTAATTCATGACAATAAAAATCGATAATGAACTTGTCGATTGGCACCTGACGATGAAATTCATAACCAGGTGATTTTTGTTTTATTCGGCGCCAAAGTAGCGTTTCTGCCAATGTGCTGTTTTTACGGAGTTGCCGTGCGCGCTCTTTTAATTTTGGATTGTATGGGATTATTTTGTTACGCGGCACTTTATCTCCTAAGGTTGGGGGGAGAACATCCCCCAGGGGCCGTATCAAAAGTATCGTTTTTTACAAAAAATTCCTTTAAATTACTAATCCCGGCGCTTTGATGTCATTTTCGCGAATGCGGAAATCTCCTGTGGCAGAGAAAGGAGATTCCTGTCCCGCCGCAATTTGGCGGGACAGGAATGACAAACTTGGGATTCAGTTATTTTTGATATTTAGTCACAA